>JBDZVF010000732.1:0-1676 GCA_040255575.1 Pseudomonadota bacterium
CCTCGAGGCGCGGGCGCGCTTGCTCCAACCCCCGCGGCAAGCGCTCCGACGAAGTCGGGAGCCCCTGGACACGCGATCGCGTTCGACGCGTTTCCGATCATCGATCCGCGCCCGATCGGCGTGAAGGCCGAGAGGCTGTTCCCCGGTCTTGGCGCGGCGTTGATGAACGCCTGGCGCACGCGCCAATTCGAGTACGCGTGGTTGCGAACGCTTTCCGGCACCTACGTTGATTTCTGGCAGACCACGAACGACGCGCTCGTCTTCGCCGCGCGCTCGCTCGGCCTGCCGCTCGAAACCGGCGCGCAGGCACAGCTGATGCAGACTTACCTCGAGCTCAAAGCGTGGGATGACGTACGCCCGGGCCTGGAGGCGCTGCGGGCGGCGGGCTTCCGTCTCGCGTTCCTCTCCAACTTCACGGCCCCCATGCTCGACTCCGCGCTTCAGAACTCAGGCCTCAAAGCCTTCTTCGAGCCGCACCTGTCGACCGATCGCGTTCGCGCGTTCAAGCCGGCGCCTCGCGCATACGAAATGGCGCTGAAGGCATTCGGTCTGCCCAGGGAGCACATCCTGTTCTGTGCCGCCGCCGGCTGGGACGCGGCGGGGGCGAGGGCCTTCGGCTACCGCACGTTCTGGCTCAATCGCACGAACCAGCCGCGGGAAGGGCTCGGCGTTCAGGCCGATGGGGAAGGCAAGGGGATGAAGGATCTCGTCGAGTTCATTCACCCGACCGACCGCCCGGCCGCGAGCCCCGCATCCTCGACAGGTGCGTACGGTGACTCCTCACCGCGCTGAGTTGCCGCAATGTCTGAACGTAGCGTGCGAGCAGCGAGCACGAAATGGACGAACGACCACAGGTTGAAGACCGCAGCGGTCAACAGGGCGTACCGGAGTGAATGACGCCCCGCCGCTGGCGCGAGCGCATCGCTGATTGCACCGATGATGAGTGGCCCGAGCCCGAGACCGATCATTGTCTTCACGAAAATCAGTACCGAGGCAGCGACGGTGCGCAGGCGCTCCGGGGCGAGCGCCTGCGTCGTGGCAAACGAGGGACCGAAGAACATGGTGCCGAGCATCCCGCTGAGGCAGAAGGCGCCGATGACCCACTCCACCTCATTGCCCAGATAGCACATGAGCTGAACGGCGGGGAGCACGAGTGATGCCAGAGCGGGTACCCACAGCGACCAGCGCGGGTCGCGGTGTCTGATGCTCAGGCGATCGGCGATGAATCCGCCGAAAAACGTTCCGACGATCCCACAGGCTCCGATCAGCGCGATGAGCTTGCCGCTATCCGTCGCACTCCACCCGTGGGATCGGCTCAGAAACGGGACGTTGAACGTTGCCGCCCCGTACAAGGCGACGGCGTGCAGGGCACAGGCCAGGCACAAATGACGAAACGACGAGCGTGCCCATAGGAACGTGCAGACGTGCCGGAAGGTCGCGGGTGACTCGCGAGACTGCATGGCATGCGACCCGTGTTGCTCCGGGCCATGCGAGCTCGCCACCGTGTTCCTCTTGGGCTCGGTGACGGTCAGGAAAATGAGCGGTGCGAGCAGCAGGCCCGGCAGACCTGCAAGCACGAAGGTCATGCGCCAGCCCACCGTGTCGCTTCCCAACCCGCCCAGCGCACCGGCCAGCATCGCGCCTGCGGGTGCGCCGAGCGCATAAATGCCAAGCGC
>JBDZVF010000275.1:0-8459 GCA_040255575.1 Pseudomonadota bacterium
AGATGCAGGATCAGCTGCGCAAGCTGATCGCGGAGAACCAGTCGCAGCTCAACGCCATCAACAAGGCGCAGGCGGTCATCGAGTTCGAGCTCGACGGCACCATCATTTCGGCGAACGAGAACTTCCAGCGCGTCAGCGGCTACACGCTCGATGAGCTGAAGGGCCGCCATCACAGCATGATGGTCGACGCCGCCGCCCGTAATTCCGACGAATACCGGCGCCTGTGGGATGGCCTGCGAAACAACCAGCCGAGCCACGGCCGCTACGAGCGCCTGGCGAAGGGCAATCGTCCGCTGTGGCTCGACGGCAGCTACAACCCCATCGTGGGCGCCGACGGCAAGCCCTACAAGATCATGAAGTACGTGACGGACGTCACCTCGCAGGTCGTGCTCACCCAGGCGATGGAGAAAGCCGTCGCCGAGACGCAGGACATCGTGAAGGTCGCGGTCGACGGCGATCTGACCGCGCGCATTCCGGTCGGCGACAAGCAGGGCGACCTGCGCAAGATGGGCGAGTCGATCAACGCGCTGCTCTCGAGCATGGCCGACGTGGTCGCGAAGGTGAAAGGGGCCGCGCTCGAAGTGAATCGCGGCGCCGAGGAGATCTCCTCGGGCAACGCGAACCTCTCACAGCGTACGGAGCAGCAGTCCTCGTCGCTGGAAGAGACCGCTTCCTCGATGGAAGAAATGACCTCCACGGTGAAGCAGAACGCGGACAACGCGGGCCAGGCGAACCAGCTCGCCACGGCCGCGCGCGACCAGGCGGAGAAAGGCGGCGCGATCGTCGGCAAGGCCGTGAAGGCGATGGCCGAGATCAACGACGCTTCGAAGCGGATCGCGGACATCATCGGGGTGATCGACGAGATCGCCTTCCAGACGAACCTCCTCGCGCTGAATGCAGCCGTCGAAGCGGCGCGCGCGGGCGAGCAGGGCCGCGGTTTTGCGGTGGTCGCGAGCGAAGTGCGCAGCCTCGCGGGCCGCTCCGCGACGGCGGCGAAGGAGATCAAGGATCTCATCCAGGACAGCGTGAAGAAGGTCGAGGACGGCTCGGTGCTCGTCACCCAGTCCGGCCAGACGCTCGATCAGATCGTCGCCTCGGTGAAGAAGGTGTCGGACATCGTCGCCGAGATCGCCGCGGCCTCGCGCGAGCAATCCTCGGGCATCGAGCAGGTCAACCGTGCCGTCATGCAGATGGACGAGATGACCCAGCAGAACGCCGCGCTCGTGGAGGAAGCCACCGCAGCCTCGCAGGCCATGGCGGACCAGGCTCGCGATCTCAACAAGATGATGAACCGTTATCGCATCGACCAGGCGGCCGCCGAATGGGTGGCCGCGCCGACCCAGCGCGCCAACGTCGCAGCGGCGACGTCCGCAGGGGCGACGGCCGCGGCGCCGAGGGTGGAGCGGCGCTCCGCCAGCCGCCCGTGGAGCAAGGCGCCCGCGAAGGCTGCCGCTGTGCCGGCCGCGGATCCGGTGCTGGACATGGGGGCGCATCGCAAGGTCGTCGGCGCCGCCACGAACGACACCGACTGGCAGGAGTTCTAGGCGATTGCGAAAGCGATCAAGGATCTGATTCAGGACGCGTGAAGAGGGTCGAGGACGAATGGGGGGCGCTCGCGCAAGCTGGCAGGCGCGACGCCCCGATTCACACGTCGAGGCGCCCTGGATACACCGCGCACGCGGTGTGCGACCAACACTCGAACCGATCAGATGAGACACAGGAGCAAACATGGCACGCATTCTTGCGGTGGATGACTCGCCCTCGATGCGGCAGATGGTCAGCATCGCGCTGACGGGCGCCGGCTACGAAGTCGAGCAGGCCTGCGACGGCGTCGAGGCGCTCGAGCTTGCGAAGAAGAGCCGCTTCGACCTCGTCATCACCGACGTGAACATGCCGAACATGGACGGCATCACGCTCGTTCGCGAGCTGCGCGGCAAGCCGAACTACAAGTTCGTGCCGCTGCTCGTGCTCACGACCGAGGCCACGCAGGAGCGCAAGCAGCAGGGCAAGGCCGCGGGCGCCACCGGCTGGCTCGTCAAACCGTTCAACCCGGAGCGCCTGCTCGCGACCATCGCGAAGGTTCTCGCCTGAGCGAAAGTAAACCTGGACGCGCTACGATGAATACAGCCATTCAACCAAGCGAGGGCGGCAAGGCGCCGGTGGAGCTGGACGTGTCCGTCCAGGCCGCCGCGGTTCTCCTGACCCTTGCCATGCGCGATACGGAACATCCGGTCACGGACCTGGGGCAGGCCCTGTCCCGCATGGTGTCGACGCTGACCACGGTGCGACAGCATGTCGAGAAGAAGCCATTCAACGGCGACACCGAGGGCACGCGGATGAAGCTCGAAAGCGAGCTCTCGATCTGCATCCAGAGCCTGCAGTTCCACGATCGGCTGATCCAGCAACTCGCGGCCGTCAGGAACCTCCTGACCGGCCTGTCTTCCCACGGCCCGCTGTGTGCCGCCGGATTCGGCGCCAGGCGCTGGGAGGAGCTGCTGAACATGCTGCGGGACCGGCTGAGCGCCGACCAGCATCATCAACTCTTCGATCTGCTCATGCGCACAGGCGAGATCGATAGCGAGTTCGGTGCGCCCAACGCGCGTGTGGAGGGGAGCATCGAGCTGTTCTGACGCTCGCCGCCCTGGCCATGATCCGCCCGCAGTTCGACAACAGCGTGCCGAAAGCCCGCGAGTTCGCCTTCAGCGACGATGACTTCGACGCGTTGCGAACGCTGGTGAAAGCCCACACCGGCATCAATCTCACCCCGCAGAAGCGCGAGCTCGTGTACGGCCGCATCTCGCGCCGGCTGCGAGCTCTGGACCTGCGCAGCTTCCGCGATTACCGGCAGCTGCTGAGCGACGAGTCGGGCACGGAGTTCGCCGAGTTCTGTAACGCGATCACCACGAATCTCACCTCGTTCTTTCGTGAATCGCATCATTTCGACTACGTGCGGGATCACATCCTGGTGCCGCGCCTGAACGATGGGGGCAACGCGCGGCGGGTGCGCATCTGGTGCGCGGGCTGCTCGAGCGGCGAGGAGCCCTACTCTCTCGCCATGACGATTCGCGAGACCCTTCCGGACGCCAGTGGCTGGGACATCCGCATCCTCGCGACCGATCTCGACTCGGATGTGCTCGCGCGCGGCGAGCGCGGCATCTATCCGGCCGAACGGCTGCGCGAGGTCAGCCCGGCGCGCGTCAACCGGTTCTTCCGCCAGACGACGCTGAACGGCCAGCCCGCGTATGCCGCGGCCCCGGAGCTGCGCAAGCTCATCACCTTCAAGCAGCTCAACCTCATGACGGAGTTTCCGATGAGGGGGCCGCTCGATGCGATCTTCTGCCGCAACGTCGTGATCTATTTCGACAAGGATACGCAGCGCGACCTCTTCGCCCGCATGGCACAGCTGCAGCAGCCGGGCGCGATCCTGTTCCTGGGCCATTCCGAAAGCCTGTTCAAGGTGTCCACCGACTACGCGCTCATCGGCAAGACGATTTACCGACGGGTGTGACATGAGAGCCAAAGTGCCCGACACGGAGACTCTTTCGAGGCCCCACGCGGCGCTTGCCTCACGCGCCGAAGTGACCAAGCCGCCCGCCGTGAGCGGCTTCGAAAAGATACAGCGCTACTGGGACCCGGGCCTTTCGAGCTGGAACGCCAAGATCCTGCCGGGCGAGTACTACGTCACGCGCAGCGAGGAAGTGATCACGACCGTGCTCGGCTCGTGCATTTCCGCCTGCATCCGCGACCCTTCCGCACAGGTGGGCGGCATGAATCACTTCATGCTGCCGGAAGACTCGAGCAGCGGCGATGGCAACCGCTGGCTCGACCCTGTCGCCGGCCTTGCGACCCGCTACGGCTCGCATGCCATGGAAAGCCTCATCAACGAACTGCTCAAGCTCGGCGCAAGCCGCTCGCGGTTCGAGATCAAGCTGTTCGGCGCGGGGCGCATCCTCGCGTCCGTCACGGATGTCGGGGCACGCAATATCGCGTTCGTGCGCGAATACCTCAAAACCGAGGGGCTGCGGGCGCTCGCCGAGGACCTCGGCGACATCTACCCGCGGCGCGTCGCGTATTTTCCGACGACGGGCACAGTGAAAGTGCGCAAGCTGCGCCCGCTCGAAGCGACCGCGATCGCGGAGGCCGAGCGCAAGTACCTGAGGGATATCGGCACCGGCGCGAGCAAGGGCGGCGATGTCGAGCTGTTCGAATGAGACCCTGCACACTGGCGGCTCGCGACGGGCTTCGGGCAACAGGCGTGACATTTTGCGCCGGGCCGCGTAGCCGCTGCAGGTTAAAGGCAACCACATGACATCGGCACACCCCGCAACCCGTGCGCCAGGCGCTTCGCGCATTCGCGTACTCATCGTCGACGATTCGGCGCTCGTTCGGCAGATCCTGACGGAGATCCTGTCAGCAGATCGGCACATCGAGGTCGTGGGCGTGGCGAGCGATGCGCACGTGGCGCGCGAAAAGATCAAGTCATTGAATCCCGATGTCATCACGCTCGACGTCGAAATGCCAAAGATGGATGGCGTGACGTTCCTGCGGAATCTGATGCGACTGCGGCCAATGCCGGTCGTGATGGTGTCCTCGCTCACCGAGCACGGTGCTGACGTCACACTGGATGCGCTCGCGATGGGCGCCGTCGATTACCTGCCGAAGCCCAAGATCGACCTCGCCGCCACGCTGAAAGACTATGGTGATCAGCTCACCGAGAAAGTGAAGGCGGCTGCCCGCGCTCGCGTGCGGGCGCTCGATCCGCAACGGCCGCTGCCGCAGGCGCGGCCGAGTTACGGCGCGGATGCGGTGATTCCCGCCGGAGCTCCGCCGCGACATCTGCGCACTACGGATCGCATCATTGCGATCGGTGCGTCGACGGGGGGCACCGAAGCGATCAAGCAAGTGCTGATGGGATTCCCGCCTGATACGCCGGGCGTGCTGGTGACTCAGCACATTCCCAAAGCGTTCAGCGGGCCGTTCGCCAAGCGCATGGACCAGTGCTGCCAGATGACCGTGTACGAGGCGCAGGACGGGCAGCACATTCTGCCGGGCCACGTGTATATCGCGCCGGGGGATCGGCATTTGCTCGTGGTTCGCGACGGCGCGCGGTACGTGTGCCGGCTAGACGATGGGACGCCTGTGAATCGGCACAAGCCGTCGGTGGATGTGCTGTTCCGGTCGGTTGCCCAGAACGTTGGCCGTAACGCGATTGGCCTGCTGCTCACGGGCATGGGGAAGGATGGGGCCCGCGGGCTGAAAGAGATGCGGGAGGCTGGCAGCGCGACTATCGCGCAGGACGAAGAGACGAGCGTGGTGTGGGGGATGCCGGGGGAAGCCGTGGCGATCGGCGCAGCGGAAAAGGTTCTGCCCCTGGGCGAAATTGCCGAGGCCGCAACGCGCCTCAGCGAGGCGATGGATATTACGAAGCGCTGAGCGCCGCGCCGACCCGCCTCGTGCGAAAGGACCCAGTGCGGGAAGCCTCAATCGCCGGGCGGCTTTCAAGGCGGCGGCCGCTCCAAGCCGCGCGGCGACTGAGCGCTCTGTGAGCCCCCGGCGATTGAGAGCTTCCTTGCTCTGTGAGCCGCTCGACATTTTCCAGGTATCAAGTGGCATACAAGCTGCACCTCTAAGCGGCAACCGCCCGAAGCGCCGATATTCCGGCGCCAAGGCGAATGTGACTCACCTCACAGGACCCGCTCGCATGCCGTCGCTCAGCACAATCCCAATGGATCAGGCGCTCCTGATAGGACGCGCCGTGTTCCTCGTCTTCTGCTTCCTGCTCGCCGCCGTGACCTTCACGCGCTGGCGCCGCGCCTCAGACGAAATCACCACTCAGTTCTTCGAACAGAACGCCGCACTCCTGAAGCGCCTCACCGCCATCGAAGCGCAGCTCGCAGCAAACGAGGCCCAGCTCGCCGAAGCCCGCGCCGAACTCAGCACGATCGCCACGCGCACCGGCGCCCTGGCCGAACGTCTGGAAGACAGTGAACAGCGTCGCACTCCCGCCCCCGCCGCGAGCACCGCGCCGAGCTACCAGATCGCGATCCGGCTCGCCAGGAGCGGCGCGCCGCGCGAAGAAATCATGTCGAGCTGCGGTCTGAGCCGCCAGGAAGCCGAGCTCGTGCAGCGATTGCACGGAACGCCGCGCAAGCTCGCCGCCGCGAGCTGAACGCGGGAGCCCCCTGACCCCGGCTTCAGCGAGACCCCCGTCACTCTTTAACTGGTGCGCTGCTCAAGACCGTGTGAGCACCGCCGATAGCGGTCGCGTACGGCTCTAGTTGCAGTGCCGAAAGGACCCTGTCGAGATGAAAGCGCGGCCCAAGAAGCCCGGCGCCCGTGTGACCGCCGCCAAAAAGTCGGCGGTGGCGCGGCCTGCTGTCGTTGCAAAAAAGGCCCCACACCCTGCCAGACCCGCGAACGCCGCCCGAGCGGCGAAGCCCTCCCTGCGGGCAAAGCATTCCCCGGCGAAGTCAGCCAGCCTGCACAAGCACGCCGCATCCGCGAAGCGCGCCGACAGCACCGCGTCCAAACCATCCCGCACGATGCTCGACGCGGACTGCACCATCGAACATGCACCGGGGCTGCAGAAGCAGCTCGCGAAAGTTCTCGACGACCGTGCATGCGTCACACTCGATTTCAGCGCTGTAAAGCGCTGTGACACCGCCGGCATGCAGGTGCTGGCCGCCTTCATCCGCGAGCGGCGGGAGGCGGGGCACGATGTCGAGCTCGCAAGCATGTCCGCGAACTTCCTCGCGACCGTGAAACTGCTCGGGCTCAACGCCCTGTTCACGCAGGAGGAAGTGCGCGCATGACGCTCGACCTCACGCAATTCCACGATGCCTTCTTCGAGGAGAGCTTCGAAGCGCTCGACTCCATGGAAGCGGCGCTGCTGAAGCTCGATCTCGGGGCGCCCGATACGGAGCTGATCAACACCATCTTCCGCGTGGCCCACTCCATCAAGGGGGGCAGCGCGACGTTCGGCTTCTCCGAGATCGCCTCCTTCACGCACAGCCTCGAGACGCTGCTCGACGAGCTGCGCTCGAACAAGTTGCAGGTCACGTCTCCTACGCTCGATCTGCTGCTGAAGTCCGTCGATGCCATGCGCGACATGCTGCGCGCTGTGCAGACGAAGACTCCTATCGATTCCCAGCGTGTCGCCGATCTTCAGTTCGACACCGAACAGATTCTGGCGCGGAGAGATGCGGCGATTGCTGCGCCTCCCGCCGCAACGAACGGCGCGAACGCGCCCGCAGCACCCGAGCCGGCGTCATCCTCCACGCCGGCCTCGCCCGCTGCGAGCGTGCCCGCCGCCGCACCGGCGGTTGCCGCTCCCCCGGCACCGACCGTTGCGTCAGACGCTCCGTCAGGGCGTCACTGGAAGATCTCGTTCCGGCCGTACCCGGAGTTGTTCGCGCGGGGGAATGACCCTCTGCGGATGCTCCGGGAGCTGAACGAGCTCGGCACGCTCGACGTGCAGATCAGCTTCGACTCGCTGCCGGAGTTCCGGAAGCTCGAGGCGCAGAACTGTTATCTCTCCTGGAGCCTGGACCTCCGCGGCAACGTCGCCGAAGCGGCAATTCGGGAAGTGTTCGATTGGGCGGAAGGGGACTGTGATCTCGACATCGTCGAGGTGACGGCGAACCCTGCTGGGACGACGACCGCTGGCGCGGCGTCGCCTGCTGCCGCGGTCGATGATGACATCGTAAACCACGCCCTCATCGCCGAGTTCGATGCCATGATGGCGGCGGACGCCGCCCCGAAATACGCACCAGTGGTTGCGACGTCGTCAGCGCCATCTTCCGAATCAGCGCCGTCTTCCGGATCAGCGCCATCTTCCGAGGCCGCGCCAGCTCGCGCCGCTGAGAACCCCGCTCCATCATCCTCCGCCAGTGACCCTGCGAAGGCGCGCCCCGCGGCGGAGCCCACGATGGCTGCGGATTCGAAGGCCGTGCACAAGGCGGAACATTCCACCTCGGGCATCGGCGACTCCGGCTCCATCCGCGTGAGCGTCGAGAAGATCGACGAGCTCATGAACACCGTGGGCGAGCTCGTCATCACGCAGTCGATGCTGAGCCAGCTGGGCAAGAACCTCGAAGGCCCCTCTTCCGAGCAATTCCGCCTCGGCCTCGCCGAGCTCGAGCGAAACATGCGCGAGCTGCAGGAAAGCGTCATGCGCGTGCGCATGCTGCCCATCAGCTTCGTGTTCAGCCGCTTCCCGAGAATGGTGCGGGATCTCGCGCAGCGTCTCGGCAAAGAGGTGAATCTCGTGCTCACCGGCGAGCACACCGAGCTCGACAAGACCGTGCTCGAGAAGATCGGCGATCCTCTCGTGCATCTCGTGCGAAACAGCGTCGATCACGGCATCGAAATGCCGGACGCGCGCAAGGCCAGCGGCAAACCCTCGTTCGGTACGCTCAAACTCGACGCCTCACACCGGGGCGGCAACATCTGCGTCGAGG
>JBDZVF010000276.1:0-8454 GCA_040255575.1 Pseudomonadota bacterium
TGGATCGCGTGCAGGCTATCCGTCGCCTCGTCGCCGATGCTACCGGCACACCGCTTGAGGACTTGCGGTCGGAGGCACAGCGCTCGATGCCGGTAGCGGCCGGCGACCTAACTCTGTCCTCCGATATCTGGCACATCGCGCCGGAAATTGACGCTATAGATTCCCTTCGCATCCACGCGTCACAACTGGCGGCCGAGATCGCACGGGAGGTCGGCGCCGCCGCGGCCATCGAGTCGGTGAACGACGGTATTGGCTTCAACTGCGCACAGGGCTCCGTGCGCCAGTCCGACCCGCTGACCGCGCGGGCATCGCTCATGCTTTTGAGCGCGATCAGCCTTCGCTTTCTGCTGAAGCCCGCTCGACCGGTGCTCAATGACGTGCGACTGAGCGAGTATCTGGCAGCTTTGCTGATGGGCGAGAGGCCCGGCCACCGCCTCGCCGAGCTCCGCCTGAGTGACGCCAGTCTCGTGAAGCTCTTTCGGCTCATTCGGCTGGGCCGACGCATCCTCGAATTGCAACTCGAGGACGACGCGTCCTCGGAAGAATCGACTGACGCGTCCTGACGTAGGAGCGAGCCATGTCGTTGCCTCATCCTCTGCATCAAGCCGTCGTCGCACAAACGCTTCAGGACGTCGAGAGCGGATTCTTGCGACGATGCATGTCGATGGGATTCACGGACGCCGACTTGGCGGCCCTGCGCACACCGGCCCACGTCAGCATCCTTGTCAATGCGCAGGTGCCGTGGTGTTCGGTGAGCGTCAACCGAACGGTCTACCAGCGTCTGGTCGCGCGGGGCCGAGGCTTTGTCGCCGCGACGAAGCCTCAGCCCCTGAACCAAGCGGTCGTGACACAGACGCTGCACGATTTTCATTGCGGCAATCTGCGCCGCTGCCTTTCCGTTGGATTCAGCGAAACCGACCTCGCCGTGCTGAAGGACGCCGACGTGGTCAGCACATTAGTCAACTCCGTATTTCCGTGGTGCTGCGCGCGGCTTGATCGGGACGTGTTCCAGCGCTTGTTGGCTCGTGGGCGAGATCTCGGCAAAGAAGCCGAGAGCATCGATCGAATGCTGCGCTTGGGCGCCAGCACCGAGATGGTGAGTGAGTTCCACGGCCTGACGCATCAGGAAGTCGCTCTTCGCCGCAAGGTACTCGCCCTGCCCCTACGCAGGGGTCGCTGGCGCGTCCTGACCGAAGAGCAGGACGCCGCGTTGTGGCGGCGCTGGAGCCCGAAGATCAAGGCCCGGGGCATTGATCCGAAGAACGACGCCGAGATGCTGGCTTTGGATATGGAGCTGGCAGAAGAACAGTCTTTGCCGCTTTCCGTCGTTTGGAGCGCGACGCGCAGCTGGGTCGAGCAAGGGTTGTTCTGAATCATGGCGGAAAGACGGGCTCCGCCGCACGCATCGCACCCGAAAGCACTGTCCGAGTTGCTACAACAGGCGCTCGATCGCCTGCAACCACCGAGCGCCAAACGCCACGTGGACGGCTTCTTGTTCGCCGGCAACCGGCATGAGGCCGTGCCGCGCGCGCTGTTCACGGATTCGCGCCTCACGCCGCTCGAGCGCAATACGTGGCAGGTGCTTCGCATTCTGCTCGACGACGACGGCGTGACTTCGATGCCGACGTATGAGCAGCTTCGGCCTTACCTGGCGACCGTGCCCTGCGGTGGTGTCGCCTCGGATGAAACAATCGCCAGGGCACTCACGCTGCTGCGACTTACCCGTTGGCTGATCCTGATTCAGCGGCAACGGCACGAATCGAACGGCAGACTCCAGGGCAACCTGTATGTGCTGCACGATGCGCCGCTGACCCCGGGTGAGATCATTGAGCTCGACCCGGACTACCTGAGCCTGGTTTCGCGGTCGCTGACCCACGCGAGTAAGGCGGTCCAGCGCGTGGGCCGCTGGACGCTGCGCGAGGTGGTCGATGATCCGCTTCTCATCGGACGCGTGGTCCCCACCCGTTTGCAGGTGATCGCGGGACAACTCGCTTCCGAGTCGTGGGCGCAATCCATCAGTCCCGCTCACGAAGAACCGTCTTCGGAATCCGAAGATGGCTATTCCGCAGAGAAAAGCCGTCTTCGGAATCCGAAGGCTGTTAGTACAGTACGTAGTAGTCATGTACTCAGTACGTCATCTTCAGAATCAGATCTGAGAGACGTACCGCGTGCGCGCGCGCGCGAGGTGCCGAAGCTTAGATACCCGCAGCCTTTCGATCTGCTGAACCCCGAGCAGCAGTCCGGCGCGCTGGCGGCTCTGCGGCGCGTGCCGCCCGACCTGCAGCAGGCGGTGCTGGACGATTGGTCGATGCGTTGTCGCGAATCGAAGAGCGTTCGAAACCCCGCTGGCTACCTGTTCGGGATCATCCAGGCGGCACTGCGCGGCGACTTCAACGTTTTTGCCGGTCGTCGCCGGCCTTCCCGCAGATCGTGAACAACTGGAGCGCGGGGCACCTATGCGGGCCGCATAGCTGCACGGGCGGCCTCGCGCCGCCGGATGTCGAGGAACAGATCGGGGTCGTCGGCTCACACCTATGCGGCCCGCATAGCTGCGCGGGCAGCGTCGCGCCCGGCCGATGTCGAGAATCTGGTCGGTTCATCGATTCACAACCTATGCGGCCCGCATAGCTCCGCCGGGTGCGGCCGAAGGGGTGCCGGCCCGACTTCGTGCCTCCCACTCCGGTCGCCGCCGGTGCGTGACCGCTTCTGGACTTTCCACCTATGCGGGCCGCATAGCTTGGCAGGAGCTTCGGCCACGCACGAGTTCACCGGGACTATGGGCATGAATGCTCGCTCAGACGCCTCCGACGTGGCCGTCCACCGAGATACGCCTCACGAACTCGGATTCGCGCGCTGCGCATTCCCTGCTGATCTCCCATTGCACCCTCGACCACGCTCGCCGCTCCCTCATCACGGAGCGTGCGATGACCGACGACATGCGGTTGAACCTCGGAGCGCTTCGCAGCTCCATGCAGCTCACGCTGCATACCCATCATGCCTCGCGCATCTGGTACGGACGCGCGCCCAGCGATGGTCGTCCCGCCATCATCGGACTCAGCGGCTTCGTATCGATCATGGCCCGGATGAAGCGCGGCGCGGAGCAGGACGATCCGTACTCGGACTGGTGGATGTTGCGCGTCGAGGAGAAGCTGGCCGACACGAAGGAGCGCATGGCGTTGCTTCGCGAGCAGATCGACCAGGTGCTGCGCGAGGTCAATCCCGCCCTCACCCTCACCGACAATCTCAACGTCCAACCAGTGAAGCTGCCTGTTTTCGTGCAGTCACAGCACGGCTTCCTGGCGATCTACCTGCTGGCCGACTACGACGAGCTCGCCCGCCGTTTGATCTTGGCTCACCACACCGCTCTCATCGATCGACGCATGATGGAACGCTGGCTCAACGAAGGCGCTCACCTGCTCCGGAGCGCATTCGCATTGGCCCAGCAGTACCGCTTCAGCGGCTGCTGCCGCGATGACTTTGCCGCCAACAATGCCGTCGCTCGCGCGGCTCGCGAGAAGTACGGCGAGCTGCCCCAGGATGTGCTGGAAGGCACGCGCCGCTCGAAATTCGCACCGCCCGTCGTGCGGCGATCTCCGTTGAACACGAGCCACCTCGATCCTCCGTCCGAGCACAGTAGCGAGGCGTCGGATGCGGGAGGCGATGCTTCGGCTTCTGCCGTCACGGAGCCAAGTGCATGAGTGATGCGCCCCTGCCATCACACCGCCAACTGACAGCCTTCCGGCCGCTCGCATCAGCGGACTTCCGCGCGCTGGAACACGCCGCCTCCCTAAAGGGCCTTTTGAAGCCGTTTAAGGGTAAGGGAGAGTTGCTGCAATGGTCCCACGACTGCGCACGACTACGTGACGCATTGATGGACTTGGCGCAGCGGCGCGTGCTCGATCAGGCCACGACGTATCCGTTCAACGCGCTGCGTGTACAGCTCGGCCGCCAGAAGACTTCGTCGGGCACCGTGCTGCTGAGATGGCGCGCCGTTGATCGTTCCGCAATGGGAGTCGCGATCTGGGCCGCACTGGTCGGCGACCCGCGCACACCTCCGGCGTTGCTGCCGGACTTGCTCGGCCTGGAGCACCAGCGGGTCGCACTGAACATGCAAATCAGCCTCGTTCACACGCTCGCACGGCACGCGCAGACGTGCGCCGGCCACATGGCGCGCGCCGAAGAGGTGTTTCTCGCCCGCACCGCTCACCCACAACTGACGACCCCGTCGCAGGAGCTCCCATGAGTACGCGATTCGATAACGAAGGCAATATCGGTTCCGCGCCCGAATACCACGAGTTCCCCACGGAAGATGGCGATGAGCCGGATCGCATGTTGCGATTCCCGGTGTTTTTCGATAACTCAGTGCTGGTGGACGGCACCTGGCAAGATCGCGGCGGGTTCTGGCTGCCCGTAGAACTGCGCCATGCCGATGCGCAGCAGTGGCAGTCGCTCTACCAGAAGGGGATGCGCGTGGCGGTTCGCGGCCGGCTGGTGAAGTCGACGTGGCTGGATACCGACCAGAAGGAACAGGCGGCGCTCAAAGTTCGCGCGCGCGTGGTGGCTATTCTGCCGCACCGGATCGAGAGCATCACACTCAGCCCCAAGGCGCCCGCCACATCGGACCAGCAGGAGTAGACGTCGCACGTCTCGCCGAGCCTGCGGCAACTTCCGCTGTCGATCCTGCGCCAACGGGTTGAAATGCGGATGCGCAGGCTGCGGCTTTTCCCTGTCTGACGGCCGGGTCGGTACGCCATCGTCCCGCGCATGCGGCTGTTTTTGTGCGAGAAGCCCTCGCAGGGTAAGGACATCGCGCGCGTGATCGGCGCGACCCGGCGTGGCGAAGGCTGCTTTACCGGCGCGGAGGTCACCGTCACTTGGTGCATTGGCCATCTCGTCGAAGCTGCCGCGCCGGAGGGCTACGGATCCCAGTACCGATCCTGGTCGCTCGAGCAGTTGCCGATCATTCCCAGCCGCTGGCGGGTGGAGGTGAAGCCCTCGACCGCGGCTCAGTTCAAAGTCGTTCAGCGGCTCATCGGCCAAGCGAATGAACTCATCATCGCCACCGACGCGGATCGCGAGGGCGAGATGATCGCGCGCGAGCTGTTGGAGCTGTGCGAGTACCGTGGTCCCGTTAAGCGGCTCTGGCTCGCCGCGCTCAACGATGCGTCGATTCGCAAAGCCCTGACGACGTTGCGCACCGGTAGCGAGACGCTGCCCCTGTATCACGCGGCGCTCGCTCGCTCGCGAGCCGACTGGTTGATCGGCATGAACCTCACACGGCTCTTCACGCTGCTCGGCCGACACGCCGGCTACGACGGCGTGCTGTCGGTCGGGCGCGTGCAGACGCCAACACTGCAACTCGTCGTACGTCGGGATCGCGAGATCGCCGAGTTCGTCTCTACGCCCTACTGGGTGATCGACGTGCCGCTGTCATCTGCCGGTCGAACGTTCACGGCGCAATGGGTCGCTCCGGCGGATGCCGCAAACGAGTCCGGTCAGTGCATTCGCGAAGAAGCGGCGCTGCGTGCGTTCAATGCGCTTCGCGTGGCACGCGAAGCGCAGGTCGCATCGCTCGAAACCGAACGGGTACACGAGCCGCAGCCGCTGCTGTTCGACCTGGGCACGCTTCAGGAAGTGTGCTCACGACAACTCGGTCTCGATGTGCAGGAAACGCTCGACATTGCCCAGGCCCTTTACGAGCGCCACAAGGCGACGACGTATCCGCGCTCCGACTGCGGCTATCTGCCAGAGAGTATGCTCGCCGAAGCGCCGCAGGTGCTCGATGCCTTGGTGGCGGCCGATCCGGGCGTGACACCGCTCATCCAAACATTGGATCGCACGATCCGATCGCGCGCCTGGAACGACTCCAAGGTCACCGCGCACCACGGGATTATCCCGACGCTGGAGCCGCCGAACCTTTCGGCGTTGTCCGAGACGGAACTGCAAGTCTATCGGCTCATCCGTGCGCATTACTTCGCGCAGTTTTTCCCGCCGCATGAGTTCGATCGTACGCTCGCGCGATTCTCCTGTTCCGGCCACGCGCTCCAGGCTCGCGGCAAGCGTATCGCCGTTCGCGGCTGGCGCAGTGCGTTGGATTCTCTTCGGGATGCCTCTGAGACCGAAGATGGTCAGGAATTGCCGCCGCTCTCCGAAGGCGACGCCTGCCCGGTGTCCGAACCCGAGCTCCGCGCGTTGAAGACGTTACCGCCAAAGCCTTACACGCAGGGCGATCTCATCAAAGCGATGAAGGGTATCGCGCGCTGGGTCACCGACCCGCGCCTGAAGCAGAAACTGAAGGACACGACCGGCATCGGGACTGAAGCCACTCGCGCCGGAATCATTCAGGGCCTGATTGCTCGTAACTATCTCATCAAGCAGGGACGCTCGATACGCGCCTCGCCCACGGCGTTCACGTTGATCGAGGCTATTCCAAGCGCCATCGCCGATCCCGGCACGACGGCCGTTTGGGAGCAGGCCCTCGATCTGATCGCCGCGCGCCAGCTGACGGTCGATGAGTTCATCGCAAAGCAGGCGGCGTGGGTGACGCGCCTCGTGCGGGAACACGCTGACTCCACGCTATTGATCCAGCTTCCTGACACACCGGCTTGTCCCACGTGCGGCGCGAGGACTTGACAGCGAAAGAGTACCCACGGCGCGTTTTGGTCATGTACGCGCTATCCCCAGTGCAACGGCACTGTGCCGATTGAAAACACGTCGCCGCGCAAATCCAAGCGCGGCGCCGCTCGCCGCTCCAAACACCGCTGACGTCGCGCGATTCGGGCGTTCGCCCGCTGATCGCGCACCCAATCCCCCTGAACACCCAGCGCGCCTGACTTCTGCAACGGCGCGCACGATCCCGTGCCGGAAGGCACAGGTCGCGAAGACTGTACTCCCGCTCGCTCGAGCGATCGTTTCTCCCGTACTTACTTTCCGCAGCTCCGAAGGGTCTCCAGATCACTCTCGCGCGAGTGATCGCCAGACCCTTCGGGGGCCTGCGGTATTCGGTGCCGGCGCCCGCCGGTGAAACAACGGGTTCCCTTTGTGAGCGGATGCTCGCCTCACGTTGCCGATTCGAGCCACGACAAGAGTCGGGTGCAAACGCTGCGTTCACGGCGGGCCTTCACGACAGCCGCGCCGCAAGTGGTGCTTCACAGGTGGCGCTGTGTTCGAAGCCGGAAGCTGCCTGCGGTCCGGCCCTCTCCTCTCTCGCCGATTCGTCATCGGCCACCCACAACCATTTTTGACGCAGGAGAGACTATGACGATCAACGACCCACCGATCGACTACGGCAGCGTGTGCAGCGGCATCGAAGCTGCGAGCGTTGCCTGGGAACCGCTCGGCCTGAAGCCGGCGTGGTTTGCCGAAATCGCGAGCTTCCCCGCTGCCGTGCTCGCGCATCACTACCCGAATGTGCCCAACCTGGGCGATATGACCCTGATCGCCGAGAAGATCCACGCGGGCGCGGTCTCTGCGCCAGAAGTGCTGGTCGGCGGCACACCTTGCCAAGCGTTCAGCATCGCGGGCTCGCGCAGCGGACTGTCCGATCCGCGCGGCGCCCTCACCCTCAAATACACGGAGCTCGCCAATGCCATCGATCACGCACGCTCGAACCAGAACAAGGCGCCGGTCGTCGTCGTCTGGGAAAACGTCCCAGGCGTGCTCTCCGACCGTTCGAACGCCTTTGGCCACTTTCTTGGCACACTGGCTGGGGAGCGGTGTGAGCTGCAACCTCCAGGGCCGCGCTGGACGGACGCTGGTGTTGTGTATGGATCCCAAAGAGCAATCGCGTGGCGCGTCCTCGATGCCCAACATTTCAACTTGGCCCAACGACGCAAGCGTGTGTTTGTTGTCGCAAGTGCTCGTGCGAACTTCGATCCCAGCGAGGTACTTTTTGAGCGCGAAGGCATGCGTAGGGATTCTGCGCCGAGCCGCGAAGCGCTCGAAGACGCTGCCGCAACTGCTCGAGCAGGCGCTGACCGAACAGGCCGGCCTGCGGACCGCAACCAAGCGTTCGCGTGCGGCCTGACACTGTGCTTCGGCGCTGGCAATACGAGCGGACCGATCGATCCCGCCGCATGTCTGACGGCGCGCGGACACAAGTGCGATTTTGAAGTTGAGACCTTCGCCGTGCAGTCGATGTGCGGCCCGATCATCCATACCCTCACGTGCGCACATGGCGTTACCGAAGACGGCAACGGGCGCGGCACGCCGATCGTGGCGGTGTCAACGTCGCGGACGCCTCACGGCAGCCATGTGCAGGGAGTTTGCGGCAGCCTGAGTCATACGCTGAACAGCGCCAACGGCGGCAAGGGCTGCAGCGAGGACGGCACCGGGCGTGGTGTGCCAATCGTTGCGATGACCTACCGAGTGGGCGATCGCGAGTTCCATGCAGGCGCGCCGCTCACGTCGATCGCGTGGGCGGAAAACAGTCGCGGCGAAGTGCGACTGGAAGAC
>JBDZVF010000733.1:0-1671 GCA_040255575.1 Pseudomonadota bacterium
ATCGTCGCCTAACCATGAGATCTACCAGCAGCGGCGTTTTTCAACGGCCTGCTAAGGGCTCTGCGCCACGGACAGATCCTGTCGCATCGAGCGGGCGGCGATCAGAAAGTGAATCGCTGCCCACGCGCACGAAACCGACACGAGACATACGAGCGCCACGCGCAGAGACTCTGCGCCGCGCGCCGTGCCCAGCACGTCGCTGATGATCCCGATGATCAGCGGCCCGGCGCCCATCGAGATGAGATTCACCAGGAAGAGATAGAACGCCGCAGCCATGGCCCGGCGGCGCACGCCCGCCAGATTCTGCAGGCTTGCGACCACCGGTCCCAGAATCATGTGGTTGGAGAGCACCGGAAGCACATAGAGGATGAGTGCGCCTTTCGAGGATGGCCAGAAATACATCAGCACGGTGAACGGAATACTCACCAGCAACATCGTGCCGGGAAGCTTCATGTACCAGCGAAAATCGCCGGTTCGGGCGGCAACCCGATCCGCGAGATAACCACCCAGCAGGGTTCCGGCAAGGCCCGCCGTACCCATGATCAGGGCGAGCTGCGCGCCGATCTCGGCGCTGTTCATGCCGTGCTTGCGCATGAAGAATGCGGGCAGCCACACGGCTGCGCCAAATGCGCCGAGCCCGTGAACCGCTCCGCCGATGGTGATGTGCCGGAGGCTCGGGCGCTTCAGAAAGAAGCGCAGCGTCGCGAATAGCGAAGGAGGCTGGCCCGCCGCAGCGAGTGCGACCGTCTCGGAATTACCCCGTCGGGGCTCGCGCACGGTCGAGTAGACCACTGCGGCGAGCAGCAGTCCCGGCAAGCCGAGTGCGAGGAAGGTCGAGCGCCATCCGTAGGCGTAGTTCAGCCAGCCGCCAACCGAGAACGCGACCACGTATCCCAGCGGAACATAGGTGTAGAGCACACCCATCGCGAAGCCGCGGCGCTCGGGCGGAAAATAATCGGAGACCAGTGATTGCGACGGCGGGGAACTGCCCGCTTCGCCGATGCCGAGACCCATGCGCGCGAGAAAGAGAGAGCCGAAACCGGTGGCCATGCCACACACCGCGGTCATGCCGCTCCACAATGCGAGCGCGCCGGCGACGATGTTCTTGCGGTTGGAACGGTCCGCGAGCGCCGCCACCGGCAGGCCCACCGCGGCATAGAACAGGCCGAATGCGATGCCGCCTACGAGGCCGAGCTGTGTGTCGCTGAACTCGAACTCGCGCTTGATCGATTCGAGCACGATCGAGAAGACCTGCCGGTCCACCCAGCTCAGGATTCCGACGAGCGTCAGGATCACGAGCACGTAGCGCGGATAGGCCGTGCGCTCGTGCGGATACGTTCCGCTCGCGTGCTTCACGGTATCGATAGTGTGGTTCATCACAACCCTCATCCGTGATACGGATACTTCCGTAAAGACAATCAAAGTCTTGGCGACTTGCAGTCTGAAACCAGGCCCGCAACGGGCGCAAGCCGCGCACCTGTGTCAGGCGGCGGCGGACGCGCGGTTGATCCAGCGGATGTCGGCGCCGAGCGTGTGAAGCTGGCCCACGAGGTCTTCGTAGCCGCGATCGAGCGCGCCTGCATTCGTGATGATCGTTTCGCCTTCCGCGGAGAGTCCTGCAAGCACCAGCGCCGCGCACTCACGAATACCGCTGCCCGCGACACTCCGGCC
>JBDZVF010000277.1:0-8437 GCA_040255575.1 Pseudomonadota bacterium
GGAGTACGAGTTCCGGGTCACCTCCAACCGACCCTTCCGGTTCGCGGGCTCGAACGGCGGCCCGCCGCCGAAGATCGACTTCGTGCTCGACGGTGAGCGCATCGAGCTGCAGGACCCGAGCCGGTTCCGCCTTCGGGTGAAAGCCGGGCCGCGCGTGGTGAGCGTCGCACGGATCGAGCGTCTCCACTGGGATGGCATCGACGAGCTGTATGCGAAGGCGCGCCCACCGAGGGATGTGCTCGAGAGCGTCACGATCAACGGGCCGTTCAATCCCACCGGCACCGGCGACACGCCGAGTCGTCGGGCCATCCTCACGTGCCATCCCGCCACCGAGAAGGATGAAGCCCCGTGTGCCCGGCACATCTTCACGCGCCTGGCATCCAGAGCCTTCCGCCGACCCGTGAGCGAGAAGGACGCCTCGATCGACACCTTCATGTCCTTCTATGAGGCGGCGCGCGAGCGCGGCGGCTTCGAGCAGGGCGTTCAGGAGGGGCTCGCCCGGCTGCTCGCGGATCCGCGCTTCCTGTACCGGGCCGAAAGCGAACCGCCGGGTCTTGCGCCGGGGAGCGTCTATCAGGTCAGCGATCTCGATCTCGCCTCGCGGCTGTCGTTCTTCATCTGGAGCAGCATCCCGGACGAACCGCTCGTCACGCTCGCGTCCGCGGGGAAACTGAGCGATCGCACGGTGCTCGAGCGGCAGGTGCTCCGCATGCTCGCGGACCCTCGCGCACGCGCGCTCGTCGACAACTTCGCCGGCCAGTGGCTTCGACTGCGCGAGTTGCACAATGTGCAGCCGCTCGACGGCGGGTTCGATGACAACCTGCGTGAGGCGTTCGAGCAGGAAACGCAGCTGCTCTTCCAGGACATCGTTCGCGAAGATCTCCCGATCACCCATCTGCTCGATTCGAGCTACACCTACCTGAACGAGCGTCTCGCCCGCCACTACGGCATACCAGGCGTGCATGGCAGCTACATGCGCAAGGTCGCATTGCCGGAGAGCTCGCCGCGGCGTGGACTGCTTGGACAGGGCAGCATCCTGACGCTCACCTCGGCAGGCAATCGAACCTCACCCGTGATGCGGGGTTCCTGGGTGCTCGAGACCGTTCTCGCCGCGCCACCACCGCGGCCACCGCCAGGTGTGGAGACGGACCTGAAGGAGGAGGGCGATGCCTCTCACGCGAAGTCCGTGCGGCAACGGCTGGAGCTGCATCGCTCGAACAAGACGTGCGCATCGTGCCACCAGATCATGGATCCGATCGGGTTTTCGCTGGAGAACTTCGATCTGCTCGGTCGCTGGCGCGACAAGGACGGCACCCTGCCTGTCGATCCGAGCGGGACCCTGATGGATGGCACGCCGCTGCACGGGCCCGCGGACCTGCGACGCTTCCTCGTGTCCCAACCCGAGCAGTTCGCCACCAGTGCCGCCGAGAAGCTTCTGACGTACGCACTGGGTCGCCGGCTCGAGGCGACGGATCAGCCCGCCGTGCGCGAGATCGTCCGGCGCTCGAAGGCAGAGGGCTACCGCTTTTCGTCACTGGTGCTCGGAGTGGTCGACAGCGTGCCGTTCCAGATGAGAATGAAGGAGTGATGCCATGCATTTTCTGACCAAGCGACACTTGTCCCGTCGGGCACTTCTGCGAGGTGCCGGCGCCATGGTGGCATTGCCGTTCCTCGAGTCGATGATCCCCGCCGGCGCGGCACGCGCTGCCGGGGCAACGCCTCGCGCACGCCTCGCGTGTGTGTATGTGCCGCACGGTGCGGTGATGAGCCACTGGACCCCGACGCAGGACGGCACGCAGTTCGAGTTTCCGGAAATCCTCAAGCCTCTCGAGCCGTTCCGGAATCACGTCAACGTGGTGAGCGGGCTGACGCTGCCGTCGGCCGACGGGAAAGACTCATCCGCCGGCGCCAATCACACGCGCTCCTCCGCAGTCTTCCTCACGGGCGCGGTCCCGCAGGATGGTGCGGAAGCGCATCTCGGCGTCAGCATCGATCAGGTGGTCGCAAAGCACCTCGGGCAGGATGCGCCGCTGCCCTCGTTGGAGCTTTCCATCGAGGACGGCTCGTTGAGCTGCGGCGCCGGCCTCTCGTGCGCCTATCGCAATACCATCTCGTGGCAGACGCCCACCGCGCCGCTGCCGATGGAGAACAATCCGCAGGTGGTGTTCGAGCGGCTGTTCGGCGATGGGGGGACCGATGAGCAGCGCAGTCAGCGCCGCCTCCAGGCCCGCAGCCTCATCGACTCCGTGCTGGAGGAAGCCCGGGCACTGCAGAAAACATTACCGACGCGCGATCGCACCCGCATGGATCGCTACCTCACGGACATGCGCGAGGTCGAGCGACGCATCGAGCTGGCAGGCAAGCGCGGCGCCGCTGAACTCGACATCCCGGACGCGCCACAGGGCGTTCCCGATGACTTCGATACGCACGTGAAGCTGATGATCGACCTGCAGGTTCTCGCATGGCAGGCGGACGTCACGCGGGTGACGACGCTCATGTTCGCCAAGGAAGTGAGCAATGCGGTGTTCCCGGCGAGCGGTATCCGCGAACCCTTCCACAATCTCTCCCATCATTCGAACGTGCCGGAAAACATCGCGCGGCTTGCCAAGCTCAATCAGTATCACGCGAAGACGTTCGCCTACATGGTGGAGAAGTTGCACGGCTCGCCCGACGGCGAGGGCACGCTGCTCGATCACTCGTTGCTGCTCTATGGCAGCGGCATGAGCAACAGCAACCAGCACGACCACGCGCCGTTGCCGATCGTGCTGGTGGGTGGTGCGGCGGGGACGCTGAAGGGCGGGCGCCACATTCGCGTGGGTCCGAAAACACCATTGTCGAACCTGCAGGTCGCGATGCTCCAGAAGCTGGGCATCGAGCAGAGCTCGTTCGGTGACAGCACTGGAGTCGTGGCGTTGTGAGACCGCGGACGATGCCACGGGCGGCAGGGTTGAACGAACGGCGCAAATCGCTGCGGCGGAGTGCGAGCGGCTCTAAGGTTTTGCTGCGCGCGGTGCTTCTATGCACGGGATTGGTTTTGAGTGCGCCGGGTTTCGCCAGCAGCGACCGTCCTTCCCCCACGGCACTGGCAGATGCCGCCGAGCGGGCCGATGAGCAGACGGTCCGCGCGCTGATCAAAGCACACGTGGATGTGAACGCGCCTGGAAGCGGCGACACGCCTGCGCTTCTCTGGGTGGTGCGCAGACAGAACCTGGCTCTGGCGAAGGAACTGGTCCACGCGGGCGCAGACGTGAATAAGCCGAATGGCTACGGGATGCGGCCGCTTCTCCTGGCCATCGATAACTCCGATGCCGCGATGGTGCGGCTGCTGCTGCAAGCGAAAGCAGATCCGGCGACTCGGGATTCAACCGGTGAAACGGCGCTCATCCGCGCGGCAAAGTTCGGCAACCTCGACGTGGTCGATGCGCTGCTCGACGCGGGCGCGGCTGTGGATGCTGCCGATGCGGGCTTCCAGCAGACGCCATTGATGGCCGCGGCGCGCGGCGGCTACGCGCCCGTGGTCAAACGGCTCATCGAGCGCGGTGCGCGGGTGGATGCGCAGACGCGCACCGGCCCGACTCCCAAATTCTCGACCCCTGCGAACAGCAAAGCCTCGCGCGGTGCGGGCATTCAGCGCGGGGGGTGGCCGGATCGCGGCATACGCGAGCCGATCCCCGGCGCGAAGACGCCGCTGCTATACGCGGCACGCGAGGGACATATCGAAGCGGCTCGGTTGTTGCTCGATGCCGGTGCTCCGATCGAACAGGCGGACGCGGACGGCGTTACGCCGCTGCTGGCAGCGGTGATCAACGAGCACGCGGATCTCGCGTCTTTCCTGATCGACCGTGGCGCCAACGTGAACGCCAGTGACTGGTATGGGCAAACGCCGCTCTTCTGTGCGGTCGACGTTCGGGATCTCGATGTGGCCGGCGCGTCGCGCGACAACGGTATCGATCGCGAGGCTTTCTATCGGCTCGCGGAAGTGCTGCTGAAGCACGGTGCCGATCCCAACGCGCGCACGCGAGAGTTCCCGCCGCAGCGCCAATGGGTCACCCGGCTCGGCTCACTGTCGTGGGTGGATTTCACCGGGCAGACGCCGTTCCTGCGGGCGGCGCTGGCCGGGGACGTGAAGATGATGCGGCTTCTGCTTCAGTATCACGCCGATCCGAACATCGCGACCGCGGGCGGCACGACGCCGCTCATGGCGGCAGCCGGCGTGAACTGGACGGTGGACCAGACCTTCGATGAGGGCGAGCCGGCATTGCTCGAGGCCGTGAAGCTCGCTCATTCGCTCGGCAACGACGTCAACGCGAGCAACGTCCTGGGGATCCGCGCGATTCATGGTGCTGCGAATCGAGGCTCGAACGAGATCATTCGCTGGCTCGTCGGGCACGGCGCCGATCTGGACGCCGTCGACAAGGAAGGGCGCACGCCGCTCGTGTGGGCCGAGGGCGTGTTCCTCGCGACCCACCCGCCGGAAAGGAAACCCAGGACGATGGCGCTCATCGAGCAGTTGCACGCGCGCTGAGCCGGATCGGGCGCGCCGCTCACGCGCGGATAGCGGCCCCGCGATATCCGAACCGAGATCAATCGCCCCGCTAAATCGAATTGGTGCGCAGTCGGAGGCTGCGTACTATCGCCGGTGCATGAGAGGGCGAGAGTTCCTGCATTCGGCGGCTGCCTTCCTCGGGGCGCGAGTGCCTTGACGGCGCGCCAGACGAGAGGGGGACGTTTTGGTCGAACGACGGGTTCGATACGGCATCGTGGCGCTCATCTGCGGCGCGGTGATGATCAACTATCTCGATCGCGCGCTGCTCGGCGTGGCGTTGCCGGGGCTCCAGAAGGAGTTCGGGATGCATGCCACGCTTGCGGGCCTGCTTCTCTCGGCGTTCTCGTGGACCTATTTCGTGGCGCAATTGCCGGCGGGCGTGCTGCTCGACCGGCTCGGCGTGAAGATCACGTACGTTACCTCGATCGCGCTCTGGTCGGCCGTGACGCTCCTGCACGGAGTGGCGGGCGGATTTCGCACGCTTTTTGGTTTGCGGCTCGCACTGGGGCTTGCCGAGGCGCCTTGTTTCCCCGCGAACAGCAAGATCATCACGATGTGGTGCCCGCGGAGCGAGCGCGCCCGTGCGGTGGGGTTCTACACCGCGGCCGAGTATGTGGGCCTGGGGTTCCTGAGCCCGATTCTTTTCTGGGGGCTCGCGGTGGCGGGCTGGCGCAGCCTTTTCGTCGTCGCCGGAATCATCGGTGTGCTCTTCAGCATCTATTTCGCACGACGCTACTTCGATCCGGGTGCCCATCCTGCGCTGACGGATGCCGAACGAAACGAGATCGCGCGCGGCGGAGGTCTGGTGAAGAGCCCGGCCTCTGCGCGCCTCACCTGGGCAGATATCGGCCGGCTGCTGGGGCAGCGGCAGATCGCGGGCGTCTGTCTCGGGCAGTTCGCGGTGCATTCGACATTGACGTTCTTCCTTACCTGGTTCCCGAGCTACCTCGTTACCGAGCGGCACATCGACTGGATTCGCGCGGGGTTCATGGCCAGCCTGCCTTATGTGGCCGCCTTTGCCGGCGTGCTGGCCGCGGGTTTCTGGTCGGATCGGTTGCTGTCGGGCGGGGCGTCGATCAGCGTGGCGCGCAAAGTGCCCGTCATCACGGGCCTGCTCGTTGCGACCGTGATCGTCGCGGCGAACTATGTCGAGTCGCCTTCGCTCATCGTTGCGGTGCTCGCGGTGGCGTTCTTTGCCCAGGGCATGTCGGGGACCAGCTGGGCGGCGGTGTCGGAGATTGCGCCCCCGGCGCAGCTCGGGCTGGTCGGTGGGCTCTTCAATGCGGCCGGAAACCTCGCCGGCATCGTGACGCCCGTGGTCATCGGCATCATCGTCGATGCGACCGGATCCTTTGTGGGAGCGCTCTATTTCGTGGGCGCGGTGGCGCTCTTCGGCGCCTGCGCCTGGATTTTCATCGTGGGTCCGCTGGAGCCGGTGAAGATGGGCGCGCAGGTCAGCGAGACAGGCTGACCCCATACCCTGTGTCGAGACGAGGGTGATCGCGCGAACACTCTTGCTCTGTGCGATCGCAGTCTTTGCGACCCCTGCGCTCGCCCTGGATGGCGAGATCGCCGTGCACGACCCGTCCACTGTGATCGCGAGTGGCGGTCGCTATTACACCTACGGCACGGGAGGGAACGACTATGCGACCCCACCTGATTTTTCTCACGCTGATACTGATCGCATCGGCCGCCCACGCCGACACGCCGGTTTTCGATCTTCATGTGCATCTTTGGAAAGGCGAGGAGTCACTTCGCGCGTATGAGTCGCAGCTGAAGGCGGCGGGACTGGAAGTGACCGGCCTCGGCGTCATGTGGTTCGGCGGCCCCAACCAGGCCCTGCAAGGCCAGCCCGCGCAGGTGCGTGCGAACAACGACAGCCTGGATTATCCGCAGTATTCACTCGAGCAGAATGCACGCGCGCTCGAACGGCTGGGCCTCGACGAAGCCGAGAAGGCAAAGATCCGTTTCGGGAATGCGCAGAAGCTATTCGGTCTGACAACGCCCGGCCGCTGATCCGGGCCTTCATTGACGGGACATCAACTGGGGGAGCTGACGACAATGAATCACAAGATCGCCCGCACGGCGAGCATCCTGGCGATGGGAGTCTTGACTGCCTTGCCGCTATCCGCGCAGGAAGTGGGGATGCGCCCAGGTGGCGCAGGAGCCGCATCTGAACCTGCCGTGGCATCCCCCGTGGTCGCGGGAGGCAAGGTGACGTTTCGCTTGCGGGCGCCCGACGCCAAGGCGGTAAACGTCTCGGGCGACTTCGGTCCCGATGTGGCTTTGAGCCGTGACAGCGGAGGCGTTTGGAGTGCGACGGTCGGGCCTTTGAAGCCCGACGAGTATGTCTATTACTTCAGCGTCGACGGCGTGCGGCTTCCCGATCCCGTCAATCCGCAGATCAAGATCGGATACGTCCCGAGCACGACTACGAGCCTCGTGAATGTGCCCGGCGATGCCTTGGCGTTCTACGATGTACAGGATGTGCCTCACGGCGAACTCCGCACGCTGCTCTACAAGTCGGAGTCGAACAACACCACGCGCGAGCTCACCGTCTACCTGCCGCCGGGCTACGACGCCAATGCGCGGCAGCGTTATCCGGTGCTGTATCTGCTTCACGGCTTTGCGAATGACCACCACTCCTGGCATCGCTATGGTCGCGCGAACGACATACTCGACAACCTGCTGGCGACGAAAGCCATCAAGCCGTTCATCGTTGTGATGCCTCTGGGATACGGCGGGGCTTCGGTCAACGGCGACGGCAACGGCATCCCGCCCGCCAACGCAGGTAGATTCGGAGGAGATTTCGCCCTCTACGAGCGCGACATCCTTGAGGACATCATCCCGTTGATCGACGGCAAGTACCGCACGCTCGCGAACCGGGAGAACCGCGCCATCTTCGGCTTCTCGATGGGCGGCATGCAGGCCGGGCGCTTCGGGCTCGGCCATCTGGATACGTTCAGCTATGTGGGGATGATGAGCGCGGGTCTTCTCGGCAACCCCGCGTCCGCCGCCGTCGGGCCGGATCCGATTGCCCCGCTGGCCGCCAATGCCGCCGCTACGAACAAGCAGCTCAAGTTGCTCTGGATTGCCTGCGGCGTTGATGACACTGCGATGGCAGGCGCGCGAGCCACACACGAGGCCCTGCAGAAGGCTGGTATCCAGCACACGTTCGTTGAGAGCGAAGGTGCCCATCACTGGCGCGTCTGGCGGCGTTACTTGCGCGACGTGGCGCCTCTGCTGTTTCGTTGAAGCGAGTGCGTGCGACTCATTCGTCGCTGAACTCGCATACACTCCGAACCCGCGGATGGATTTGGGCTTGTCCGCGGATAGGAGGACTCTCACGTGCGCGCAACTGTTATGTACGGCGCTCGGGACGTTCGCATCGAGAACGTCCCGGACGCGCAGCTTATCGAACCCACTGACGCTTTGGTGACCGTAACGCGCGCCTGCATCTGTGGGAGTGACCTGTGGCGCTACAACTCCATGGAGCGCAGCGAAACCGGCAACCGCATGGGTCACGAGTTCGTCGGTCGAGTCGAAGCTGTCGGTTCCGAGGTGCGCAGGATCAAGAAGGGCGACCTCGTCGTGGCGCCGTTTGCGTGGTCCGACGGCACTTGCGAGTTTTGTCTGCAGGGGCTGCAAACTTCCTGTCTCCACGGTGGTTTCTGGGGCGGCACGAAGCTTGATGGAGGCCAGGGCGAGGCGGTGCGCGTCCCGCTCGCGGACGGCACGCTCGTGGTGCTTCCGGTGGGGCCGGACGATGCGTTGATGCCCTCGCTCCTCACGCTCTCCGATGTCATGGGAACCGGGCACCACGCCGCGCGTGCGGCGAAAGTGGAGCCCGGCAAGGTTGTTGCAGTGGTCGGCGATGGAGCGGTGGGCTTG
>JBDZVF010000278.1:0-8420 GCA_040255575.1 Pseudomonadota bacterium
GCGCTGTTCCGCGCTCTGTTTTCGGGCGCTCCGCTGGAACCGGACATGGTCCGGGATTTTCGTGCATCAGACAGCGTGCCGACTGGCCTCTTCGAAGTTCGGTTGTCGTTAGACGGGCGCCTATATCGCCTCCAGCTTCGGTTCGATTTCAGAAGCGGAACGTGCAGCTACTGGACGATTCGTTCCGAAGTTCGGAGCGGTGGCCTCGAGGAGGGCCGGGCGCTACCCAGCGATTTGCACTTGCTGCTCACACCGCAGTTTGTCCGGCTGTTTGTGTTTGACGGCGAACTGGCCAAGGAAATCCGGTCGGTCGGAAAGGAACGCGCTGCGGAGGCCATCAAAACGCTGTACCGCCTCGATCGACTAGCCGCCCTCCGAGTCAGCATGTCTAGGCTAGTGAGAGAGCAACAAACACGTGCAGCTGCGACCTCGACGGCAACGGAAGCAAAGGGATTGCACCGGTGGCAGAACCGCCTCGATGCCGCGCTCGAGACCCGGAGCAACATCACACGCACTCTCAATGACTTCCGTCGTCGTCATCGCGACGCAGACGCTCGATTCAAGGCGCTGGAAGCCCAGATTATTGAACACATCCAGCAGGACGCTACGCTCCGTACGCGCAAACAAGCCCTGGATGACGAGCGGCTAGTCGTCGACCGGGTCTTGGGATCAGCGCTAGCGGCAGCAGTTGAGACGCTGCGGCTCCCCGCGAAATTGCATCCACGCATCGCGGACCGCCTCCATGCCCTGGGAACAACGCTCACAGTTCTCAAACTGCCCAAGACAATATCCTCAGAGTTCTTCGAGGAATTGGCGCAGCAAACGGAGTGCATTTGCGGTCGTCCGATTGCCGATACCGAAAAAGCCGCGATTCGCGACCGCAAACGTCAATACCTAGCTGATGACGAGATCACCGTAATCAATCGGATGAAATCGGCGTTACGCGAAAGTGCCGGGGACCCAAGAGCCTTCCCTGAGGCGATTGCAAGCTTGAACGACGCCCTGCGACGATCACGGGAAAACAAGACTGCTCTTGACCGACTGGAGCTAGAACGAATCGCTTCGGGCGATTCGGAGGTGGAGGAGTTACGTGACGAGCGTGGGCGCTTGGAGAATGAGCTGGCGACTCTCGTCGAAGACGAGGAACGGATTACGACCCGGGATCCGGTCCGCCAGCGTGCGCTTGGGTCAGATGAAGGTAACAACGTGCATCTTTGCCAAGCGGAGATCGCGCTGTGCGAAGAGAAGGTTTCCACGATCACCCACACGCGAAGGTTCATGAAGCAAGCGGAGTACGTAAGTGGGCTCGTGGAGCAAGTCGAAATCGCTGCGCTGGACCGAATGCGCGAGCGTGTCAGGCAGTCTACGAATGAGAAACTGCAGCGACTCTCCCCGAGCGAAGCTCTTCGCGTTTCTCGAATTGGCGGAGCGATTGAGCTTGCTGGCGGTGAGATAAGTGCGAAGAGCGGTGTGAGTGAAGGTCAGAGTCTGGCCGTTGCTTATGCGTTCTTGACGTCTCTTCTGAGCGATGCCCCTTACAAGCTGCCGTTCATCGTCGACAGTCCAGCAGTCTCGTTGGACACTCGAGTCCGCCGCGAAGTCGGTGAGCTCATTCCCGAGCTATTCCGACAGATGATCATGTTCGTAATTTCGAGCGAACGAGAGGGATTCGCGGATGCGTTCTACCCGCGTTCTGATGTCCGATATATCACTCTGTGGAGGGAAGGCGACCGCACCGAGTCGCGGTCTGGGTTGGAAGCGTTCAAGCAGTTTCACGTGACGGAGGCCGTGTAAGATGAGTTTCTTCTTCCCGCGCACGGCGCGCACGTACTTCAAGGCGATAACCGATGGAGCGAACGAACTCGGGACGCGCTTCATCATGTTCGACCCGTTCTACTGCTGTCTGATGCTCGGCCTCGATCAACGGAAATTGGGTAACCCGGACGATGTGGAAGCAGACGCGTTCATTAACTCCTATCCAGATCACTATAAACCCCAGGCCGACATCATTGCGGGACTATTGATCGACGCCGAACTCGAGCGCAAGGAGATTGGTGTGCAGGATCGCGCAAGCATTGAAAAGCTGATGGTGAACCTGCTTGACCAGACTTCCGCGACTCGTCTCAGCACCGAGGGACTGAGGCTGCTGAGCCAGTACGCAGCCGGTGGGTTTGAATTGATCCAGGAGCGAATGGTGCCGCCAGGCAGTTCATCGGAATTTGTGGTCGCGTATTCCGGGTGCTGGTATCCATCGGGGTCCGAAAAACTATAACACCAGCCCTCGAGTCGAGGAGCGTTGCCTTGTGACTGAAGGTACTGAGTCAAGCTACTACGTTATTCTGCGCCAAAAGCTCGGAAGGCGAACACGCGAGCCGTTACGCCATCCTAGCTTCGTCATCTATCTTCTAGTGGCAGTGTTCGGGTTTGGCGGGCTGGGGCTTTGGATCGAGCTATATAGATACGTCAATGCGCCGCCGGAAGCAAAAGCGAGCCTTGACGCTGCACGCGTAGCGATGATGACCTTGTTTCCGGCACTGGTTGGATCCACGGCGTTACAGGCCATTTGGGCCGAGAGCGAGCGCGATTTCCGGTCCTTCGCAGTTCTGGTTCTCGCTGTCTCTGTGCTGATGGCTGTCATTGTCGGCCCAATGTCTTCTGTGTCTAACGGAGCCGCGTTGCTGCTCGGTGCCATGGCGTGGATTGGGGCGCTCTGGTTCTGGATAGTCACCAACGCGGATCAACAGGACTTTCGCGACCGCATATCTCCAAGCGCTCCCATAGGCGGTGACAATCCGAATGTTGAGCTGCCCGGGAATCTTGACGAGTACACTCACTGAGGCGACAAGTGATGGTTACATTCCCGGTCGAGGTTCGCGCACTGAAGGTGGAACAACCCCTCGGGACCTACTATGTCGCTGTCTTGCAGGCAAACGTGCTGTTGCAGGTCGCATTCAGTGACACGATGAGTGCCACGCTTCGAGCAGGTGAGCAGATGTACGTGCTAGACGGCACTCAGAGAGTCGTGCAGCCGAACCGCCTGCAGGCAATTGCAGACTACATCAATAGAGAGGACGCAGCGTTTCCAAACTCGATTATCCTCGCGGCTAACTATCGGCAGGACACCGGACTGATCGAGGGCGAGGAGCCCGATGAGGATGCGGCGGAAGCGCTGGAGAATGCATCGGGAGGGGATCGCCGTTGGACAGTTGAAGAACGCGAAGATGGAACCTGCATTCTCCGTATTCCGACGCCGGATAAATTGGCGGCTATCATCGACGGGCAGCACCGTCTTTTCGCTTTTACGAAAGCGCACGCTACTCGCTTGGAGATGAATCTGATTTGCTCTGTATTTCTCGACCTCCCGAAGCCGTACCAAGCGCAGCTCTTTGCGACGATCAATTCGACGCAGAAGCCAGTAAATAAGAGCCTCACTTACGAGCTCTTCGGTTACAACGTGGATGAAGAAAAAGAGACGTACTGGAGCCCCGACAAACTGGCGGTCTTTCTTACACGACGCCTTGCCGTTGATGATGCATCACCGCTCTATCGAAGAATCGTAATTGCGCCTCAGAAGGATCGAGCTTTGACGCAGCTCACGTCAGGTTCGATGTGGAGGGTATCCACCGCGGTAGTGGTCGAGGGCATCATGCGGCTCTACACAGGCAATCCAAGAAAGGACACCGCATATCTTCTCGACGGGCATAGAAAGGAACGCTCCGCACTTGCAGATCTAAGGAAAGATCGCTCGCCACTACGCGAGCTTTACTTATCGAATCAGGACGCCGTGCTCTACACGATTAGTGTCAATTATTTGAAAGCGTGCAACGAGCTTTTTTGGAAGCACGCGACCGAGAATTCGTTCATTCTCAGGACGGTCGGCGTTCAAGCACTGTTCGATGTGCTGCGGAAGCTCGCAGCACGAGCGCACGCGGAGCGGAATATCAGCGTCGACTACTTCCGTGGGAAGCTTGAGCCAGCAGCAGATATTGACTTCGCCTCCGATGCATTTCGCAACGCGTCGGGGTCGGGACGATCCGTGATCCGTCGTGCAATTGAGGGCGCTATCGGGCTACCAGGCTAGATACTTCGAACGAGTCGCGGGCAGAGCACAACGCGAGCGCTTCTCAATGCTCGGTTACCTTCCTTTTACGCAGCTGCTCTACGCAGGAGCGGAACGGCGTCAATGATCAGGGAGGCCGCGGTATCGATGTCAGCGTCGGTGGTAAATCGACCCGGGGAGAGCCGGAAAGCATGGCGCGCGCGAGGAGTGTCTCCGTACATCGCCTTCAACACGTGCGACGTTTCAACCTTGTCTGTCGCACAAGCGCTGGACGAAGAGAAGCTTACAGATCCGCGCAGGCAGCGGATAAGGGCGAGCGGCTCGATTCCCTCAATAGACAAGGACAGATTATTTGGGAGGCGCAGCTCGGGATGGCCGTTCAATTGGATTCCGGAGATTTCGGATAACAAGCGTTCCGAAAGCCGGCGACAGAGCGCGAGCAGTCGATCGCTGTCCACCTTACGCTGTGCGACGGCGAGCGCGAGGGCGTGGCCTAACCCAACGATACCGGGCGCATTGAGTGTCCCCGAGCGCAATCCTCGCTCCTGCCCACCTCCGAACATGATCGGCGCGAGTCGGACACGAGGCCGGCGCGAACGCACGTACAGAGCGCCGACGCCCTTCGGACCATAGACCTTATGCGCGGAAATGCTGGCAAGATGGATGTGGTCTCGCTCCACATCAATATCACCACATGCCATGATCTGCGCAAGATCACTGTGGAACAGCACGTTGCGTTCGGCGCAGATCGCCCCTATCTCTCGGATGGGTTGTAACGTGCCGACTTCATTGTTCGCAGCCATGACGGACACGAAGGCCGTATCAGGGGTGATCGCCTCACGCACGGACTCTGGCGAAACACGGCCATATTCATTGACGCCGAGGTACGTTACTCGCCACCCCTCCCGCTCCAGTGCACGGGCCGGTTCAAGAATGGCAGGATGCTCGATCTGCGTCGTAATCAGGTGGCGTTTGTCCGCCTGCGCCCGCGCGACACCCAGAAGGGCTAAGTTGTTGGCTTCCGTACAACCGCTTGTGAAGACTATTTCCTGGGGGCGTGCCCCGATCGCCTTCGCAACCTGATCGCGTGCGTACTCAACGGCCTGGCCAGCCGAATGACCATGCTCGTGCTCAACACTCGACGGATTTCCAAAGAGCTGGCTCAAGAAAGGCTGCATCGCGGCAGCTACGCTGGGATCAACCGGTGTCGTAGCGTTGTGATCTAGGTAGATGCCACTAGAATTCGCAGTCATGACGGCTTCTTCAGGTTGGTCCAAATGAGCGATCACGCTACCGTGACGGAGGGAACGAGCTTCAGGAGTTCGGATGGACTCTTGGCGCGCGCTGAGAGAATGCCGACGCCTCGATGAATATGACCGCGTACCAGGCGCAGCAACATCGGGTTATCCAACGGCGCTTTTTTCTGCACACTTTGTTCGACACTGCGGACCAGTGATGCAACGAGCGAGCCGTATTCACCCACGAGCGTGTAAGCGTTGAACTCCGAACCATCTTCATCGGGCGGCGGCGCGCTACCGAGCGGCCCCTCCTCCAGTGAGATCATGATGGCCGCACGACATAGAAGATTAGGCGTCAGGCCCGTCCGTTGGCGCATGAATCTGAGCTTGCCCATCGCGTCCGCAGAGATGCGCAGCTTACTGAAGTGCATTGCGCCGCTCCCGCGCCGCGCGCGTTTCCCCAAAGTACCCAGGCTCGATTACCGTGCGCCCTCGGCCCTCTTCGTAATCCAGGCGGTAAGTATGGGAGACACGATTGCCGAGATCCGAAAGCAGCGATGCATCGAGTTCAGTGTCTGTGGATAGAAGCACAACCTGGTGGCTGGCGAAGGGAAAATACCGTTCGACGAGGTTGTTTCGGTGCTCGGAATCCAGTCTTGCAAGAGGCGTGTCGATGATCATGGGCAGTAGCCGCCCGCTCGTTTTCGCAAGAGCCCACAGCATTGCGATTGCGTAGATCTGCTGCTCCCCCGCTGAAAGGGAATTCTTGGAGATGGCCCGACCGCTCTTGTCCACCAAGGTAGTGGCAAAGGTCTCCGGATCGATCCGAACGTCGGCGACCAAATCCTCCTTGCGCGCTAGGTAGTTGAAGTGTCTCACGAACTCGCCTTGCAGCTGCTTGACTTTGCGCTCCAGCAAACGCCGTTCGAAATCAGCAAGGACGCGTGCTGCTCGCGCGGCGAGCTCGAAACGGCGATCGTTGGCAACAACCTGCGCCTGTTCTTCTAGCAACCTTCGTCTCTCGCGCTCCAGCATATTGCGTTTGCTGTGTTCAGAAGCAAGTTCCTGCTCCTTTGTCGCGAGAGCTGTATCAGCGGCCCCCACCTTCTGTTCCGCCATACGCAGTTCATCGAGGAGCAACCCGGTATTGGCATTGTCCGCACGCGCCAATGCTGTTTCTAGGTCCGCCAGTCGACTGGCAAGCCGCTCGAGGTCAGCCCCTAGTGCTACCGCACGAGGGCGAGTAGTCGCTTCAATTTCATCAACCCAGCTCAAAGCAGAACTCGCATCTCCAATCTCTGGAAAGTATCGGGTCTTCGGTACGCATTCGCCGGAGGACAGAGATGACCAGGAACTCAGGAAGCGCTGGAGATCAGACCAATGCTTAGCGCTCCATGCGGCCGTGCGTTTCGGGACGGGGCTTTTCCTCCACGCGTCGAGCGCCTTCGAGAGTGTCGCGACCGCAGGTGCCTGACTCTGCTCCTTGGCAAGAGTTTGCAACTGCTTGCGGAACCGCGACGTAACTTTGGGGGCAAGAGTAAACGGTAGCAGTCCGTTCGCGAGATCCTTGAGCTCGTGCTCGTGCTGACTAATCTGTCGGCGAATCTCGTCTCTCTCTGCTTCGAGACGCCCACGCTGTACCGCCGCGTCACCGCCTTCCGAAACGAAACGACGGCGGATCAGTTCTGATGCGCGAGCCTGAGACTCGCGCGCACTCCTCAGCTCTGCCACTGTCGCTACCAGATCTTCGATGCGCCTCTCAGCGATACTGAGATCGCGAACGACGGCCTCGAGACGCTCAGCAGATTTGTCCTTGCCGCCTATGTCGTTGCGGGCCAGGTAGAGCCCGAGGTCTGTACGCGCACGCTCGACCAAGTCGATGCCGAGCAATCCCCGAACAGCCTCTGCTAGCTGTTCGTTACTCTCGTCGGCATCCGCGATTTCGCGAATCTTCTCTCCATCAAAGAAAAAGAGCTGCGAAACACCCGGAGGAATGAGCTCTTGAAGAAACTGATGCCACTCCTCCCGTGGAACGGTGGTGACAACGGCCCCATCCTTTTCAAGCAGCAGAGACTCCACAACACTCTTGCCCCGAACGGCCCATTCGCGGCGGACTCGGTATCGATGTACGAGACCAGCTTCAGCGTAGTCGAATTCCAAACCGACAGCGGCCGAGCTTACGTGAGGTGAATGATGAACGCGCTTGCGAAGGTACTCTTCGTATTCAGATTGACCGACGCGCGTGCCCAGCGCGCGACGACCATAAAGGGCGAGACGAACACCCTCAAGTAAGGTCGTCTTTCCGGCTCCGTTCTTGCCTCCAATAAGGACGATCGGCCGTGCTTCCTGTGCACGCTTCCGCGGCACCAAGTCGATCTCGCAAACACCGGCATAAAGTCCAAAATTATTTAGATGAATGCTTCGAAGAATCATTGGTGTGGCGCATCGCCGTCGGCGCTCTCATGAGCGGCGGCAAAAAGATCCGCCTCCACAGGACCATCGTTCTCCACGGGAGGAGGGGCCCTACCGGCACGTCTGTCGGCCAAGATCGCATCCAGTTCACGCCACTCCTGGCGGAGGAGTTCGTCGATGCGCGTATGGATCGCGTGACGCCTCTTTAAGCCATGCGCCGCTCGTTCAACCTCCAATAGTCGCACGATGAGGTCTGTCGGAACCTCGAAGTCCTTGCAAACCTCATCCAACATGCGTCCGTCATCGGCCGTGAAGGCAGCGGAATCTTCGACCACCCAATCGAGTTCGCGCCCGAGCACCTCTCGAACGATCAGCGGAATCGAATCGGCCCAGTCACCTCGTTCGCTCCGCCAGATGCGGCGGATCTCGTGTAGTTCCGCGTCGTGGATCAGCAGAGGTGCCTCACCCGGCGGTGCCTCGCGTTGTACCTGAATCTGTGTCGCCAGTAGTTTGCGGAGTAAAGTCTTGCAGAACTCCAGCTTGTATGGACCGGGGATAGGTGTGTCGCTCTCCCCGATGAAGTTCACTTGGCCCGTCCGCCGGCGGAGATCGCGGTATATGCGCTTCTTCTCTGGATCCTGAGTGTCCGCCAGCAAATCGCGGAATTCGAGCAGCGGCTCCAGCCATTCCTCTCCGGAGTCGATCATCGC
>JBDZVF010000734.1:0-1659 GCA_040255575.1 Pseudomonadota bacterium
AGCTGGCCGCAGGCGCGGACCTCCTCCACACGTTGAAGCCGCGGGCGCTCAGCACGGCATACGGAATCAGCACCAGCAGCGGCAGGAAGCCGACGCCTTTCGTGATGACCCCCAGCCCCGCGAACAGCCCGCCAACGAAGTACCACGTCCATGCTGGCCCAAACAGCAGGTGCCTCAGCAATCCATACAGCGACAGCGTCGTGAACGTGCACAGCACCGGGTCGATCTGTGCCCCGCGCATCGTCATCACGAACTGTACGCTCGCAGCGAGCGTCAGCCCCGCCGCCAACCCCGCCTCGCGCCCGGCGATCCGCCGCCCGAGGTCATACACGAGGCCCACAATCGTGCAGGCGCCGAAGAACGCCGGCAGCAGAAACGACGCACGCAGCGAGCCGGTGAGATACGCGAAGGCACTCAGCATCCAGAAATAGAGCGGTGGCTTGTCCGGATACAGGTCGCCGCCGATGCGGGGAAACAGCCACTGCCCCGTCGCCACCATGTCCCGCGCGATGAGCGCGAACCGCGGCTCATCCGCCGGCCACGGATCGCGCATGCCGAGCCCCGTGCCGATGAGCACCAGCACCGCGAGCCCGAGCCACAGCAGGTCGCTGAGCCGCGCCGCCTCACGCGACTCGGTCATTGCGCGCTTCGCTGGCGGTCGGAGCGGATATCGAGCATCAGGTTGTAGAGCGCAACGGCCATGGGGAAGAGGTTCGAGAGCACACCGACCGAGTCGTTCTTGCCGAAGATGAAATACGAGAGCAGGAGCCCGCTGCCCGCGACGCTCATCATCCAGAAGATGCGTGGCATCGTCGGCTTGCCGTGCTTGCGGGTGGCGGCGAGCTGGAACACCCAGCGCCCCGCGAACATCAGCACACCCATGTAGCCGACGAGCTTCCACGGCGTGAGCGTCACGCCGAAGACTGTCGCGATTACCGTATTCATCGGCGAATCATTCCTCGCGAACCGTGAGGCCCGGCTTGTAACGACGGCGCAGCCACATGACGCCGAAGATATCGACGATGCCCACCCACAGGCGATTGAGCATCCCGTACTTGGAAACGCCACGCATTCTCGGCCGGTGATGCACCGGCACGGAGATCACACGCGCACCCGCGCGTTGGAACAGCGCCGGCAGAAAGCGGTGCATGTGATCGAACTTCGGCAGCTCGAGATAGGTCGGCCGATGCATCAACTTGATGCCGCAACCCGTATCGGGCGTGCCATCGCCCAGCATTCTCGATCGCACCCCATTGGCAATGCGCGACTGCAGCTTGCGAAAGCCGGTGTCCTTGCGCGTGGTGCGGTGGCCCTGGAACAAGGCGACGCCATCGTTGCCAGGCGCTAGGCGCGCGGCCAGCAGCTTCGGCAGATCGGCCGGATCGTTCTGCCCGTCGCCATCGAGAGTACCCACCCACTCGGCGCGCGCGTAACGCACGCCAGTGGTTACCGCGGCACTCTGCCCGCTGCGAAACGAATGCCGCAGCAGACGGATCTGCGGGATCGCCGCTCGCGTCGCAAGGACGACGGAGGCCGTCTCATCAGTGCTGCCGTCATCGACGAAGATCACTTCGAACTCGCGACCGGCGAGCGCCGTGGCGATCTCCTGCGCGAGCGGCCCGACATTCTCCTGCTCGTTGCAGACGGGGATCACGACGG
>JBDZVF010000279.1:0-8381 GCA_040255575.1 Pseudomonadota bacterium
GACCCGTGGCCGCGGCAAGGGGCGCGTCCGAATCAACAAGTGAAAGAGGAGCTGCGGTCGTGGCTGCAGCGATTCCAGCGGCAGCAGCAGATTCAGCACCCGCCCCAGACCCTGCGCCAGCAGCGCGCGTGGCGGCTGACGCAGCCATGGCGCCTGAAGTAGCCGTGGCGCCTGAAGCAGCCGTGGCGCCTGAAGCAGCCGTGGCGCCTGAAGCAGTCGCGGCCCCTGAAGCAGTCGCGGCCCCTGAAGCAGTCGCGGCCCCTGAAGCAGCGCCGGCCGTGGACTCAGCACTCGAAGTCGCTGGCCTCTCCGGCGCCAGCGGCGGCAGTAAATCCTCATCGAGCGGCAGCAGCGCGAGATCGTCCTGGAGTGACGGCACGAAATCAGCGGCAGGAACGGTCGCGGAGGCAACCGAAGCCGACGTTGAGGCCGCCGACGCCGAAGTTGAGGCCGCCGCGGCGCTGCTCGCCACCTGCGCGTCCTTCGGCGCCTCACCCAACGCGGCCAGATCCTCATCGAGTGGCAGCAACGCCAGATCGTCCTGGAGCAGCGGTACAGAATCGTCGACAGGAGCCGCCGCGGAGCCGACACCCGTCGTCACCGGCGAGTCCGTCGCCGCCGAAGCACCGCCCGACGCTCGCGACGTCTTCAGCGGCTCGCCCAGCGCGGGCAGGTCCTCATCGAGTGGCAACAGCGCCAGCTCATCGTCACCCAGGCCAAGGATCGCCATGGCCGGATCCGTCTCACTCGCCAGCGACTCCAAAGGTTCGAGCGGCGCAAGCGCGTCATCGGGTCGGCGGGCGGAGGAAGGAGTCGGAGCGGACGGCATGTCGAGCGCATCATCGCTCAGGGGATCAAGAGGAGCGCGCGAAGCAGCTTCCATAATCGGGCCATCCAGCTCTTCAGTCGGGTCGTCGGCGCGTATCGTGCAACGTCATCCCGGACCACGGCCGGCGATGCCTCACAGAACGGCAAGCGCGGCAGGTCGCCAAAGCGGCGGAAACTGTGAGTCCCGTCACATTTCCGCCCCGGCGCCATCGAGCGACACCCGGCTCGCGCCCTCGCGCCTGAGAAGGCGCCACAGCCGCAGCCAGATGGCCTCTCGTCCGCCGATCGCGCCGACACCGCGCACAAGCCACACCGAGGTCGGCGCTCGAGCGCCCCCGCTCACCCGGTCACGCGGAACCCCTCGTTTGAAAGGCCCATCTGAACTCGCAAGCACGATCGTTCATGCTTCATTCAATTTCGCGCTGGCAGCATGCGCGCCCGTTGGCTGGCCCGACCCGGCCCTCTCACTTCGCAAAGGCAACTGTGCTCATGAGTGATTCGACTTCTTCTCTCCGCCCCATCCGGGCGGCGGTTCTTGCCGCTCTCCTCACTGCCGCTTCCCTTGCGCCGCTGGTGCACGCCGCCGAAGGCGACGACACCGCGGTCACGATCTACAGCTCCGCGTCGCCCGGCGCGATCCCGGCCGATCTGTATCGGCCGATTCCGGGCGGCGGCATCCCGAGCCCGATGTCCGTGCCCGGTTACGCGATGGTTCGCCACGAGCGGGCGATCCGCCTCGAGAACGGCCGCTCCACCGTGAAGTTCACCGATGTCGCCGCGCTCATCGATCCGACCACCGTCACGTTCACCTCGCTCAGCGAGCCGCGTACGCGCGTCATCGAGCAGAATTTCCAGTTCGATCTGGTGAGCACGCACAAGCTGCTCCTGAAGTACATCGATCGCCCGATCACGGTCGAGCGCACCGTGGGAAACCAGTCCACCACGGTGAGCGGCACGCTGCTGTCCGCGCTCGATGGGCTCGTGCTGAAGACAAATGACGGCGCGATCCAGACAATCCCGAGCTATACCTCTGTGCGCTTTCCCGAGCTGCCAGGCGGCCTCAACACGCGCCCGACGCTAGTGTGGGACATCCAGTCGCCCCGCGCCGGCGATCAGCGCGCGCGCGTCACTTACCAGACAGGCGGCATCACCTGGTGGGCGGACTACAACCTCATCTTCAATGAGGGCAAGGACGCGAACAGCGGCGTGCTCGATCTCGCCGCGTGGGTGAGCATCATCAATCAGTCGGGCGCCACCTATCCGGAGACGAAGCTGAAGCTCATCGCGGGCGACGTGAATCGTGTCGAGCGCAACGTGCCCGCGCCGGTGTTGAGAGCGAAAGCGGCCGAGTTCGCGCAGGCGTCCGATGCGGCCGGGTTCCAGGAGAAGGCGTTCTCCGAGTTTCATCTGTACACGCTCGGTCGCCGCACCACGCTGCCCGACAATTCCACGAAGCAGCTCGAGCTCTTCGATCAGGCGAAGCAGATTCCTGCGAAGAAAAAGCTCGTCTACTACGGGCTCGCGATGCCGTACTCCTACCCGAGCCCGATGACGGATCGCGATCTCGGCATCCAGATGAACAAGAAGGTGGATGTGTATCTGGAGTTCAAGAACGACAAGCAGTACGGGCTCGGCGTGCCGCTGCCCGCCGGTCGCATCCGGGTGTCGCAGCTCGATGCCGCGGATGGGACGCTCGAGTTCGTCGGCGAAGACAGCATCGATCACACGCCGAAGGACGAAACCGTGCGGGTGAAGCTGGGCTCCGCGTTCGATGTGGTGGGCGAGCGCAAGCAGACGGACTTCAAGGTGGACACGCGGGCGCATTGGATCGAGGAAGCGTTCGAGATCACGCTGCGCAATCACAAGGCGCAGCCGGTAGAGGTGCTGGTGAAGGAGAACCTCTACCGCTGGAGCAATTGGAGCGTGATCGAGAAGTCACAGGACTTCACCAAGGAAGATGCGCGCACGATTCACTTCCCTGTGAAGGTGCCCAAGGATGGGGAAGCAGTGGTGAAGTATCGGGTGCGTTACACCTGGTAAGGAACTCCGGCCTTACACAGCCGCGCCCTTCAAGAAGAACTCAACCTTGTCCCGGTATGTCCGGGACAACTTGAGTTCGTTGCCGCCGTCGAGCGTCAGGAAATACTCGCCGTTCATATGCGCCCGCAGGCTCTTCACGCGCCGCAGATTCACGATCGTGGACCGATGCACGCGCTGAAACAGCCTGGGATCGAGGTACTCCTCCAGATCCTTCATCGTGCCGCGAAGAATGTGCGTGTTGCCGCCGGCGTGAATGCACATGTAATCGCCCGCGGCATCGATCCACTCGATTGAGTTGACCGGCACGCGCACGATCTCGCGCCCCTGCCGGATGGGCAGAACCTCCGAATGCCGCGGCTCGATCGCCTTGCGTCCGCGCGCGAGAAGTTCCTCCATCACCAGCTCGCCAGAACCTGTGATCTCGGCAATCAGCCCGAACAGCTGATCCCGCTGTTCCGCCGCGGCCTGCGCGCGCCGGCGGTCGCGCACGCGATCGAGGCACGTCGCAAAACGGGCGTCGTCGACGGGCTTCAGCAGATAGTCCACGGCACGCGCATCGAATGCGCGAATGGCGTACTGGTCATACGCCGTGACGAACACCACGAGCGGCACACAATCCTGGGGCAAGTGTGTCAGCACGTCGAACCCCGACATGCCCGGCATCTGGATGTCGAGGAACACGACGTCCGGCCGGTGACTCGCGATAGCCGAGATCGCCTCGCGACCGTTCGAGCATTGGGCCACGATCTCGAAGTCCGTGGTGGCGAGCAGCCGAATCTCGAGCCCACGGCGCGAGAGCGCTTCGTCATCGACAATGAGAGTGCGGATTTTCGGTTGGGAAATCATGCCACTCGGGTCCCCGTGCGCGGCGGTGATGGAGTCTTGAGGCGAGCGCCATCCCCCCGCTCGGACGCCGCGATTTCGGCTCTCTCGAGCGGCAGGCCGATTTCGATACGCATGCCGGGGTGGCTGTTCAGCACCGCGAAGCGATGCTTCTCGCCGTAGAGCACGTTCAGCCGCTCGCGCGTGTTGCGCAGGCCGACGCCGCGCCCTTCGATGAGCGCGTTGGCGTCGCGCAGGCCGGGACCATCGTCGATTACTGTGATTTCCAGCATCCCGCTTCGCAGGCGACCCTCGATGCGGATCATCCCGCCATCCTCGCGCGGCGAAATGGCGTATTTCACGGCATTCTCGATCAGGGGTTGCAGCAGCAGGCTGGGCACCAGCGCCTCGAGCGCGGGCTCCTCGACGGCGTACTCGAGCTTCAGGCGGCCGCCGAAGCGCAGCCGCTCCGTATTCATGTACAGATCCAGCGCTTCCATCTCCTGCCGCAAGGTCACCTTCTTCATCGGGTCCTGGTCCAGCGTGTAGCGCAGGAACTCGGACAAGCGGGTGACGGCGTGGTTCGCGGTTCGGTTCTGGTTGTCGAGAATCAGCGTCGAGATTGCGTTCAGCGTGTTGAAGAGGAAATGCGGATTGAGCTGGTAGCGAAGCATCTTGAGCTGCGCTTCCTGCGCCAGCGCCGCGCTACGCAGCGTCGCTTCTCGCTGCTTCTGCAGCGACTCGTAGTATCGAATGCCGAAATAGAGCGCGCTCCAGCACAGGAGCAGATACGTGGTCGACACCGCGCTCGCGAACACCTCGAACATCGTCTTGATCTGCCACTGCGGCTCGACGATCCACTTGTACGAAACGTTGATCACCACGCGAAGCGCGAGCGCCGTGACGTACGAGGTGGCGAGCACGCTCAGGATGATGACGGGCAGGGGCTTGCCGATGAGCCCGCGATAGATGTAGCGCATCGGCATCGACAGCACGAAGCCCGCGACGCCGGCGATTCCGATGACGAGCTGGTATTCGAACGATTTCTCGATCAGCAACGCCCCGAACCATTGCGAGACGGCGTACGCGCCCCAGCCCGCCGCGTGCAGCGTCCAGAAGAGCGCGTCACGGTTGGAGCGCCATTGATCGAAGGTGAACATCGGACCGAGAGCTTAGGCCAACTCACCCGGACGCCGTGAGTCGCCGCCCGCGCTCGCGGGTCGCCTCGTCGCATGCCCCAAAGGTGGGCTGGACCGCCGCGGTGGCGTGACGAGCCGGCCTCCCCGCGGCCTCGCGGCCGACATTGAAAAAAGCGCCTGCTTCGGCGCCGGCCTGTCGCTAAACCCAAACGGATCAAAGGCCTGCTGAGCTTGCGGGGAAGGCGCTCAGGCTTTGGGCAGCGCTCTCAAGTCTTTGAATGTGCCAGCGAGTCGGCCGGGCGGCACATCCCCTGCGTCATCCCGTACGGACCTCAATCTCGCAGGAGTACACATGCGCAAGCTTGTTCTCGGAATGAGTGCACTGGCACTCGTCGCATCGGCAGCCGCAGTGGCCCAGGACGAAGACAACAGTCGCGTCGCCGCCGCCGAAGCTGAGATGCCGACCTTCACCAAACTCGACGCGGACACCGACGGACGCGTTTCCGCGATCGAAGCGGCGAACAGCTCACGAGTGGCAGCGGGCTTCACGTCCGCGGACGTGAACAAGGATGGCTACCTCTCGAAGGCCGAATACGCGCAGCTCGAGAAATCCTCGGGCAGCACGGCCTCACCGCGTTCGAGCACGACAACGCCGCCGGCCGATCCGGGCACCGTGCCCGCACCGAGGTAACGCCAGGCGATAGCGCGACCGCACCCGTCCCCTCGTCGTTCGCAGGGTTCGATGAGGCTTTCGCGGTCGCACGGGTCGGGTCGCGCTTGCGGCCCGGCCCTTTGCAGATGAGCTCCAAGGCTGAGGCCTGGAGTCAGGCGGCGCCAGCTCGAGACAGGTTTATTCGCGCAGGGCTTTGATGGGCTGCCCGCTCGCCAGCGAGTCGAGCGGCAGCGGTTTGTGAAGCGCGAAGCTCTGCGCGAAATCACAGCCCACCGCCGTCAGCCACTGCATCGTGGACTGCGACTCGACGCGCTTGGCAACGCAGTGAACGCCAAGCACCTTGCATGCCTGCAGAATCGCAACGACGAGCGCCTGGGGCAGCTTGTCTTTCATCGCCGCAGTCGTGACCTTCGGGTCGAGCTTCACGTGGCGAAGCGCGTTCGACCCGAGCATTTCGAAAATGCTGGAGTCGAAGGAGAAGTTATCGATGACGAGGAAGCATCCCATTCGCTCGACGGCCTCGATGAAACGCTTGACCGCCGCCTTGCACTGAACGCATGCGAACTCGGTGACCTCGAAGCCGATGTATTCGGCAGGGATGTTGTGCTGAGTGAGCCACTGCTCGACCCGCTCCGTGAAGGTTTCGTCTTCGATCGCGCCAATCGACAGGTTCACTGAAAAGCTTGCGGGCTCCGAATCCCAGATGGCCTCGCCGTGCTTGCCGAGCCAGGTAAGCAGGCGCTCGACGACTATCGCGTCCAGCGCTGCGCCGTCTTTTCCGCGGGCGGACTCGGCGACGAACGCGGCGGGCACCTCGTTGCGATGAGCATCGCGCTGGGAGCGCGCGAGTACCTCGTAACGGCGCGTGCGGCCGCTCGAGCGCAGCTTGATGAGCTCCTGCGCATAGAGCGTGAGATCGGTTGCGCTCTCTTCGACAGAAAGTGGTTCGAGAGGCGGCAGCGGCAGTGCCGGCTCCACAGAGGTGGTGTCGTCGGCGGGCTCGGCGAGCACGGGCACCGGGCCGGTGTCGCTGATGAGGTGCGGGACCTCGACGTCGTCGGAGACGATCTGGACAGCGGCGGTTTGCGTCGAAGAGATGGCGGGCTTCGGGGCAGCCTTCGCGGGTGACGCCTCGATCTTTGCGGATCGCGCGGTGGTGGAGGTGCCCGTCGCTGCGGCGCTCGCGGCGGCCGCCGTGGCCGCTGATGCTGCAGCGGCGAGCGCTGCTGAGCCCCCGTGCGGCGGGTTCACGCTGAACGCGCGGACCGAGCTCGTTGAACCTGTGGAGCCTGTGGAAGCGTGCCTGATACCGGTCCCTGTCCCAGACCAGGTCCCGGTAGTGGTTCCGGTCGCACCACTCGCACCCGTAGCTTTGCTCGCACCGTGAGTGGCACCGGGCGCAGCAGTCGCGCCGGCCGTGCCAGTCGCCGCAGCAGCTGCAGGAGTAGTTGGAGCAGCCGCAGCGGCAGCCGCACCAACCCCACTTGAGGTTGAAGCCCCAGCTGCGTTGGCTATCCCCGCGCTGGGCCCCGGCGCGGGCGCCGCGGCCACCGGCGCTGCCGAAACCACCGGCGGTTCGATATCGAACGCCAGCACCTCCACATCCTCCGGCGCGGCCGTCACGGGCTTTGCCGTCGAAATCTGGATATCCGGCTCGAACGCGAGCACTTCGATATCGCGCGAAGGCATCGCCTGCACAGCGGCGAGCGCAGGCGCTCCTCGTGCAACGGCACCCCCAGCGCCAGCCGGCGCAGCAGCGTGCGCAACAGCCGCGCCGCCTCCGCGCGCATTCGTCTTCGAAGCCGCAGCGCTCGCGCCACCGCCCTTCTTCAACGCCGTCCCAGCGGGCGTTCCCTTGCCGGCGGAACTCCCCTTGCCACCCGTAGGTATCGCCGGCGATGTCGGCGCACCCACGTCCGCGGCCGGGGCGCGCGGCGGCTCCGCCACGAGCTCGAGCTCCAATATCTGCTCCACCTCGCGCGGGCCGAGCGTGGTCGGCGTTGCCGCATTCGCAAGCGCGGCCGCCGCCTGCGGCGACATCTTCTCGATAACGGTGGTGCTGGTGACATTCACCGCCGCCGGCGCGGCGGTCGGGGCGGGCATCGCGATCTCAGGCGCCGCATCGGGCGCGGACGCCGGCGCGTTCTTGCGCATGAACATCGCGATCTTCACCAGGATCGTGCGGATCTGCGGCGTAACGATGCGTTCCATCGTCCCTTCCGTCATCGATTTCATGTCCGCGAGGATCATCACCGTGCCCGCGAGATCGTTGCGCGGGCCGCGGATCGGCAGGAACACGGCCATGCGGCCGTCTTCCATTCCAAATTCGTAGTACGGCTGGCCCTTGTCGCTCTTCTGCGTTTCGATCGCTTCGATGACGACGTTGTGCTCGTCGGGTCCCAGGGCGCCTTCGCTCAGCCAGAGCACGTCCGCATCGAGGTTGTACAACGACACCGAATGCAGTCGCATCGGCGGCAATGCCGATCGCAGCTGCCAGCCGAGCGATTCGGCCGTGACAGGCTCGTTCGACTCCGCTGCGGCGGGGGCCGCAACAGGTGCTGGTGGTGGAGGTGGCGCCACTGGCTTTGGCTTACGTGAAAACAAGATAGTCCCCGCCTGCAAACATCGCCGGACGAATTACCCCTCGTCAGCGACCGGGACCAAGGTTCGCAGGAGACACCTCGAGGTGCCGTGATCGCGCTCGCGTTCTGACAGAAGACGAGTGAGTAGTTGTCACTGAGAGACGCCAGCACAGACGAAAACGCACGGACTGAAAGCGCCCGCGCGTTTGTCATATCGATAGGACATATGTTCGTTCGGTGAAGTAAAGGCGATGACAGCACCTTTTTCGGAACGGCGGCTTCGTGGCAAGCGGCGGA
>JBDZVF010000280.1:0-8379 GCA_040255575.1 Pseudomonadota bacterium
CCGACGCCTGCAGTTGCTGAAACTCGGCGTGCAGACGGCGGCGTGCGTGGCTTGCCTCGCTGTTCTGGTGTTTGGTGTGCTCGGGCTGGTTGTGAGCTATCGGGCGAATGCCGCCTATGTTGAAGAAGTAAGCGCCTCCGCCAAGGGACTCGATGCCACGAAGCTCAGTGCAGGCATCGCAGGATTGCCGGCGGACGCATTCCTTCCGCGACTGGATTCTCTGCGCGATGTATCCACAGTCGCCTCGAAATACAACGAGGACACGCCATGGCGCATGCGCCTGGGGCTCTTCCGCGGCCAGTCGCTCGGCGAGGCCGCGCATGACGCCTATCTGCGCGAGCTCAACGGAACGCTGCTTCCGGTGATGGCCTCCCGCTTCGCGGAGCAGGTGCGCTCCAGCGTTGCCACGCCGGACCGGCTTTATGAGTACCTCAAGGGCTATCTCATGCTCGGTGACGCGAGTCATCGGGATGCCGACCATCTGCGGTTTCTGACGGAGGTCGAGCTGCGCCGGAGCTACCCGAACGACGAAGCGGCCCGTCAGCGGCTCGGTGCGCACTTCGGGGCGTTGCTGGCCACGAGTGACGCGATGAGCTCCGTCCCGACCAACGCGGAGCTCGTTGAGCAGGCGCGGTACGCGTTGCGTACAGCGTCCATGCCGGTGCTCATGTACAGCCGCCTGAAGCTCAGTTACGCGGCGGATCAGAAGCGCGCGCTGCGCCTCGATCTGGCGGCAGGCCCAGGCGCGGATCAGGTGCTCACGCGCGCGAGCGGAGAACCTCTTGCCACACCGGTGCCGGCGCTCTACACGCGGGACGTGTTTCGTGAGGTGAACAGCACCGGCAAGTTCGAGGTGATGAAGCAGTTTGCCGAAGACGCCTGGGTGTTCGGCGGCAACCTGCTCGATGCCCGCAACAGCGGCGCGCTCACCTACCAGATGCTCAACCTGTATGAGCAGGATTACATTCGCGCCTGGGACGACGTTCTGCGTGACGTGAAGGTGCGGCCCGTTTCGGACGCGCGCGGTCTCACCGAGTTGCTGGGTGTGCTCTCGAGTCCGGCATCGCCGCTGAAGGGCTATCTCGTCGCGGTGGCGACGAACACGGATCTGCTGAAGCCCGCGGACGACACCCCGAACGCCGCGGACAAAGCGGCCGCCGCGCTCTCGGCCCGCGCCGCGCAGCTCGCCACGGTTCTCGGTGCGCCGCCGCCGGGCGCGGATGCGCCGGGCACCGCCGTGGCCAATCACTTCCAGGCCATTCGCGCGCTGGTGCAGGGCCCGCCGGGTGCTGCCCCTATCGATGGCGTGCTCGCCTCGCTGGCGCAGGCGCACAAGCAGCTGCAGTCGGTCGGTTCCGGTGTCGGCGACGTGAGCGCGCTCGATGCACTCGTGAAGTCCGGTCAGGCGGATGCACTGAAGAGCCTGAAGGATCAGGCGAAGCTCCTGCCGCCGCCGCTCGACGCGCTCGTCTCGCAGGTTGGCGCGCGCGGTGAATCGCTCGCAGTCGGGCAGGCGAGAGATGAACTCTCCCGCCGCTACGCCGAGAGCGTCGGTCGCGAATGCCGCGAGCTCGTGGAAGGGCGTTACCCCTTCTCGCGCAGCAGCCCGAACGATCTGCCGCTCGCCGACTTTGGTCGTGTGTTCGGCTTCGGTGGTGTGTTCGATACGTTCTTCAAGGACAACCTCGCGCCGCTCGTGGACGTGTCGCGCACGCCCTGGCGCTGGCGCGAAGGGGCAGCACAGATCGGCGGATCGGCTGCGCTGCTGAAGCAGTTCCAGCAGGCGCAGCGCATCCGCGATGTGTACTTCAAGCCGGGCTCGCAGCTCCCCGAGGCGCGCTTCACGCTGACGCCGGATTCGCTTGACGCCGGCGCCACGCGTTTCACGCTGGAGCTGGATGGCCAGACGCTCGACTACCGGCACGGCCCGCAGCAGAGCCGCCCAATGACGTGGCCGGGTTCTAGTGGCGCCGGTCAGGCCGCAGTCGCGTTCGAAGAACGCGCCGGCGGTGGCCCGAGCATCGTGAAGCAGGGGCCCTGGGCGTGGTTCCGCGCTCTGGAGCAGGCGCAAGTGCGGAAGGATTCCGATACGCGAGTCCTCGTCACGTTCAGCGCAGGCTCGCATTCGATGCGGGTCGTGCTCGACGCCGCGTCGGTTCGCAATCCGTTCGTACGCGATGAGCTGGCCGGGTTCCGCTGCTCGATGTAAGCCGCATGACACGCACGCTCACAGAAGTTGGCTTGTACGGAAAGCTCCCCTGCCGGGGAGACTTTCTGCAGCGTCGTGCGCCTCAGGAGTTCGTGGACGTATGGGATGGGTGGCTGCAGGAGTGCATTCATGCCAGTCGTGAACAGCTGCAGGACTCCTGGTTGCAGACGTATCTGACCGGCCCGATCTGGCGCTTCGCATTTGCCTCGGGTGTCTGCGGGAACGCCGGATATGCCGGCATTCTCGTGCCGAGCGTCGACCGCGTAGGGCGCTATTTCCCGCTGACGGTCATCGCGCAGCTCGACTCCGCTCATTCACCGCTGCACGTCGCCTGCAGCAGCGCCGGATGGTTCGACGCGGCCGAAACGCTGGTTCTCGGTGCGCTCGAAGCCGAAGCGCTCGACTTCGACACGTTCGATGAGCAGATCGCTCTGCTGCGGGATCAGCTTGCGACAGACGATGCAGCCGAGTCCGCACGCCTCGTCGAAACGCTGAAGAGCAGCGATTTCCCCGCTCAGCCGGTGCGCTGGCACGTGCCGCTCGAAGGGGCGGCCTCGCTGCAGGGTGCGGTCAACGCGCTCGCCTGGCGCGAGCTGAGTCGCTCGATTCAACCGCTCGCAATCTGGTGGACGCAGGGCTCGCAGTCCGTTCGGCCGAGCTGGCTCACGACCCCGGGGCTGCCTGACTCGCGCGCGTTCGTCGCGATGCTGTCGGGCGACTGGGCCGCAGGCGAGTGGATGAGCACACGCATGGGAGGGCTCTACTGATGTTGCTCGCCCTCAGTGTCATCAGCGAGCAGGGCGCCGCACTCGGCCCGACCGCCTACAAGGTGTTCGACGAGAAGGGCGGGACGATCGGGCGCATTGCCGGCAATGACTGGGTGCTGCCCGATGCGCAGAACTTCGTCTCGAGTCGTCACGCCCGCATTGTGAGCCGCGACGGGACGTTCTATCTCGAGGATACGAGCTCGAACGGCACGTTCATCAACGCGCCGGATGTGCCCGCCTCGCGCACGGAGCCCGTGCCGCTCAAGGATGGCGACCGGCTCTTCATCGGCGACTACGAGATCATCGTTCAGCTCATCGGGGGCGCTCGCCCGGAGGCCTCTGTCGGGCTGGGCACGGTGGATCCGCTGGCCGCGCTGGGCGCAGAGCGTTCGCAGCCGCGGGCCGCACCGATGCCGCTCGCTTCGATGCCGACCGTGTTGAATGCGACGGCGTCGGGTCAGGACCCTGCGTCGGCTTCGGCTGGCGCATCAGGCGCGGGGTTCGCCGCTTCAGGGGCTGGCGTTCTTTCACCCGCTGCCACACCTTTGGCCGCTGGCGCGGGTTCCACTGGCGCTGCTTTCCCCACCGCCGCGGGTTCCAACGCTGCCGCCGCTGCAAACCCGGTTTCAGGCAGTGCTGCTGCGGCCCCCGCGATGCCTTCGGCCAGCGCGCCGGCCGCCGGCGCGGATACCGGCATGGCGAGCCTGCTCTCCGCACTCGGCCTCGATCCTTCGCGAGTGGATCCCGCCATTCAGCAGCAGCTCGGCGCGATCCTGCGGCTGACGGTGCACGGCCTCGTCGAAGTGCTGAAGTCCCGCGCGGAGGTGAAGAACAGCTTCCGCCTGCAGACGACGAGCATCCGGCCGGTCGAGAACAATCCGCTCAAGTTCTCGATGAACGCGGAGGACGCCGTCTACAACCTCTTCATGAAGCGCAATCCCGGCTATCTCGGCCCGGTCGAAGCGTTCCAGGAGGGCTTCGACGACGTGAACCATCACCAGGCCGCGGTGTTCGCCGGCATCCGCGCCGGCTTCAACGCGATGCTCGCGAAGCTGCATCCCACCCATCTCGAGGAAGTGTACGAGCGCAAGCTGCGACGCACGGCGATGCTCGGCCTCGGCGGCAAGCTCAGGTACTGGGAGCTCTATCGCACGCAGTTCGAAGAGATCGATCGCGACCGCGAGGCGAGCTTCCAGCTGCTCTTTGGCGAAGAGTTCGCGCGCGCCTACAACGAACACCTGCAGAAGCTCGCGGCCGATGCGCGATTGCGCAAGCCGAGGTAAGCGTCATGGCAACCCACGATCGCATCGGCACCGGTTTCACGTGGCGCTCGGCGGCGGCGACGTCCACGGGCAACGTGCGCGCGCATAACGAGGATTCGATTCTCGATCTGCCCGCGAGCGGCTTGTGGGTGGTGGCGGATGGGATGGGCGGCCACAACGCAGGCGATGTCGCGAGCGGCATGATCGTGTCGGCGCTCTCGAACATCCGGCGGCTTCCCACGCCGAGCGCGCAGCTCGACGCGGTGGAAGACAAGCTGCGCGAAGTGAACGATCAGCTCTATCGCTCCTCGCTCGACAATCATGCCGGCATGAGCGGGAGCACCATCGTCGCGCTGCTCGCGCTCGAGAAACACTGCCTCAGCATCTGGGCCGGCGACAGCCGCGCGTACCGAAGCCGCAACGGCGTCTTCGAGCAGATCACGCGCGATCACAGCGAGGCGCAGGAAATGATCGATGGGGGCGGGGATGCGCAGAGCGCGGCGGCCTCGAACGTGATCACGCGCGCGGTCGGCGGGTCGCAGGAGCTGTTCCTCGACATCGAGCTGCGCGAGCTGCGCGCGAACGACCGCTACCTTCTTTGCAGCGACGGGTTGTACCGGGAGATCTCAGAGACGGACATGGCACATCACGTAACGGGCAACGACCCGGAGGGTGCCTGCAAGGCGCTCATGAAACAGGCCCTCGGCGGCGTCTGCAGTGACAACGTTTCCGCGATCGTCGTGCAGTTCAACGCGGCATGAACGAGTTTCGCCAGGCACTCGACGCACACGCGGATGGCCAGCTCGATCTGGCCGCGCTCGAGCGCGAGCTCAATGTCGGTCTGACGCGTCAGCCGCATCTCGCCGCCGCGCATGGCGCGCTGGTCGAGGCGCTCTATCGCAGCGGTCGCATCGGCGGCGAGACGTATCTTGCGCTCATCCAGGTGGTGCGCAGGTTCCAGCAGTTGCAGCCGCGAGTGTCCGTGCAGGTCACCACGAATGCGCCGCCGGCACCTGCGCCAACGTCCGCGAACGATGCGGACAAGACGCGCCTGCGCGCTCCGGCCCCCGCATCTGCGCCACCCGCATCGGCACCGGGAGAGCCGGAAAAAACGCAGTTCAGGGCGCCGCGCCCCGCGAGTGCCGCGCCCGTGCAAGGCGCGCCAGCTGCGCCTCCGCCCGCACCTTCGTTCGTTCCGCGACCCGATCCGACAGGACGAACGGCGGGCAGCAGCACCGGAACCCGCACGCCGACGGGCTCCCGCCCGACGAGCTCGGACTGGGGGGAGCTGCCCCGATTCGTCGCCGAAGCCGCGCAGCTCAACACCGGCAGCGTGGTGAAAGAGCGCTTCGTGCTCGAAGAGGAGCTCGGCCGCGGAGGCATGGGCGTCGTGTTCAAGGCCCGCGATCTGCGCAAGGAAGAGGCGCAGGATCGAAACCCGTGGGTGGCGCTGAAACTGCTGAACGAAGAGTTCCGGCGGCATCCGGAGTCGCTGCGCGCCCTGCAGCGCGAGAGCCGCAAGGCGCAGCACCTCGCGCACGCCAACGTCGTGACGGTGTATGACTTTGACCGCGACGGCGGCAACGTCTTCATGGTCATGGAGCTGCTGGAAGGGCAGTCGCTCGATCGCCTGATCCGCGATCACGAAGGCTCCGGCGTGGGCGTCGAGCGCGCGCTGCGCCTGACGCGCGATATGTGCCGGGCCATGGCCTATGCGCACGAGCAGGGCGTCGTGCATTCGGACTTCAAGCCCGCGAACGCCTTTCTGACGCGTGAGAACGTCGTGAAGGTGTTCGACTTCGGCATCGCGCGCGCCGCGAAGCGCGCCGACAACGTCTCGGGCTCCGTCACGCTGTTCGATCCGGGCACACTGGGCGCGCTCACGCCGACCTACGCGAGCTGCGAGATGATCGAGGGCCTCGATCCCGATTCGCGCGACGACGTGTATGCCATCGCGTGTGTCTGCTACGAGCTGCTCACCGGCAAGCATCCTTTCGACAGGCTTTCCGCCGTCGAGGCGCGCAACAAGGGGCTGACTCCGAAGCGACCCCGGGGCATCAAGCGCCACCAGTGGCGCGCCATTCAGCATGGCCTGCAGTTCAATCGCGAAGACCGGACGGGCTCGGCGCAGCAGTTCCTGAACGAGCTCATGCCGAGGCGGCGGCGGCCCACCGTGCACATCGGCGTCGCCGCGGCCGTCATCGTGTCGATCGCCGGCGTCGCCGTGTTCCTTCCCGGATATCTCGCCAAGCGGCGCGAGCGCAACCTCATCCAGCTCCTGACCGCGGCGGATGCGCAGAAGCTCGATGCGCTCGTGCGCCAGCTGCGCGAGCTCGGGCCGCAGGACCGCGCGGCGATCCTGCTCGACGAAGGCGCGCGCAGCGGGCTCATCAAGGCCTTCGAGGCGCGCATCAACACGGCCACCGATTCGACCCAGCCGGGCGTCGATTACCCCCTCGCGCGCAGCCTGCTGCGCGAGCTGCAGGCGTTCCTGCCGGACTCCCTCGCCGTGCAGGACCTCGAAGTGCGCCTCGTGGCGCGCGAGAACGACGAGATCAAGCGACTGAGCGATCTCTTCGACGACTACCTGCGGCAGGGATTGATGATCGATCTGCAGGGGCCGCAGAACATCGGTTCCGTGCTCGCCGCGCTTCGTCGCATCGACGGCGAGAACGCTCTGCTGCGCGACCCTCGTTTGCCGGGGGCTTTCGCGGCGGGCACCCGCAAGGCCCTGATCGACGGCGACCCGGCCCTTGCCCAGGCGCTCGTGAACGCGGGCCTCACCTTCGATGCCAACGATCCGACCCTGGCGGATCTGCGCGATCAGGCGCTGCGTGCGGTGAATGCGCAGCAGCGGGATTCGCGCCGTCAGGCGCTCGAAACCGCGCTCGCTGCACTGACCGCCCCGCACGCGGCCTTTGGCGATCTCGCCGCGCATCGCGCGGAGCTGGACGAGTTGCGCGCGATCGCTCCCGACAGCGCGGTTATCGCGAGCGCCCAGCGGCTCGCGCAAGGCGGCATCCGAGAGCAGAGTGCGCAGCTCACCGCGAGCGGGGACTCTGCGAAGGCACTCGCGCTGCTGGCGGACTATGCCGAGTTCCTGCCGTCCTCATTCGTGGAACAGCAACGCAAACAGCTGACTTCCGCGCAGGGCGCGTTCGAAAGCGCGCAGGCCACCGTGGCGCAGATCAAAGGCGAGGTCGACTCCCTTCTGCAAGGCCAGACGAGCGATGCGAGCTGGAATGCGCAGTTCAGCCGCGAGCTGCGCAAGCTCGCAGCGTACCTGCCCGACACGGACCCGTATGTGGTTCAGGCCAGGACGCGCGCCGCCGAAGGCTTCCTCGCGCGTGCCCGCGTGCAGCGTGCGTCCCAGCGCCTTTCAGAAGCGGGCACCGCGCTCGAGCTGGCGAGAAGCTACGCGCCGCAATCCGCGGCGCTCGGCGAAGAGGCGAAGCTCCTTGCCACGGCGCGCGCCGCCCAGGAAACGGCGGCTCAGGAGCGCAACCGGCTCGCACAGCTGAACGCGTTGAAGGCGAAGCTGCTCGTGCAGGCGCGCGCGGATGACGTCAACGATGCGCTCGCTTCGCTGAAAGAGCTGCGCGCCAATCTCGATCCGAACGACGGCTATCTCGTGGTTCAGGCTCCGGAGGCCATTGGCGGTGCGTATCTGCGCCTCGCCTCGAACGCCGCGAAGGACGGACGCTTCGACAACGCGGCGACGCTCATCGATCGCGCAACCGAGATTGCTCCGGGCATGGACAATCTGGCACCCGTGCGCGATCGCTACAGTCGCTATCAGGCGATTGCGCAGACGCTGCAGTCGGGCAAGGTGGAAGGCGCATCGCTCCAGAATGAGCTCAGCCGCCTGACGCGCCAGGATGCCGCGGAAGGCGCTGCCGTGAAGGACCGCCTCGCACGCATTCTCGTCACACGCATTCGCGCGACCACCGATGGCAACGCCGCGCGGCGGCTCACCGCCGTTGCGCAGGAAGTATTCGGTGATCAGGCTGCGGTGAAGGAGATGTCACGGCCACAGCCGACGCAGGAGCAGGCTCCCGCGCCGACACCAGCCGCCGCAGCTCCGGCGTCCGCCGCGACGGCGAGCACTGCCGAAACACGTGAAGTGACGAACGCCGCGGGC
>JBDZVF010000281.1:0-8377 GCA_040255575.1 Pseudomonadota bacterium
TCGTGCTCCTAGGACTCGGTGCGCCGAACCCGCGCGGGATCCGTCGGCATGGTTCGGATCTTCTTCACGACGGAGTCCGGTGCCTCGCGCAGGCCGATGGTGTTGTTGTACGACTTCGACATCTTCTGCCCGTCGGTCCCCGGCATGCGCGATGCCTCGGTCAGCAACGCTTCGGGCTCGGCCAGAATGATGCGCCCGCCCCCTTCCAGGTAGCCGAACAGTCGCTCGCGATCGCCGTGGCTCAGGTTCTGGGCTTCATCGAGCAGCGCGCGCGCGGCGGAAAGCGCCTCGGTGTCGCCCTGCTCCAGATAGCGGTTGCGTAGATCCCGATACACCCGGGCGCGCCGGCTTCCCAGCTTCTTCACTGCCTCGATCGCCTTTTCCTCGAACCCCGGCGGCTTGCCGAAAAGATGGTTGAAGCGCCGCGCGATCTCGCGCGTGATCTCCACATGCGACACCTGGTCTTCGCCCACCGGCACGAACGCCGGTCGATAGAGAAGGATGTCCGCGCTCTGCAGCAGCGGGTAACCGAGAAAGCCGTAGGTAGCGAGGTCCTTTTCCTTGAGGGCTTCCTGCTGGTCTTTGTACGTCGGCACGCGCTCGAGCCAGCCGAGCGGCGTGATCATCGACAGCAGCAGGTGCAGCTCCGCGTGCTCCGGCACGTGGGACTGGACGAACAGCGTGGCGACCCCCGGGTTCAGACCGGCAGCGAGGTAATCGATCAGGACGGTGCGGATGTTCTCCTGGAGATGAGAAGTGTCCTCATAGCCTGTGGTCAGCATGTGCCAGTCGGCGATGAAGAAGAAACACTCGTACTGATATTGCAGCTCGACCCAGTTGCGCAGGGCGCCGTGATAGTTGCCGAGATGAAGCGGCCCCGTGGGCCGCACGCCGGACAGGATGCGGCGGGTCTGGGGATTGGTGCTCACGAGGGGCTGGCCATCATGTGGCCTGCGGCGCGCGCAGCTCGGGAACGGGAGAAACTCGGGTTCGGACGCGGGCGGCGACTGGGCACGTTGATGCTCGGGGAGACCTGGCTGCAAAAAAGACGGCGCGGATTATAGCCGAATGGGACCGGGGCGCTCTTTCGGCGACCCGCGGCCATCGAGGCCCTACGCGATTCCCGCAAGGCGGCTCAGCTCACCCTTGCCGCGCCTCAGAACCGCGGGGGGATTCACTGCCAGATCCACCACCGTGGTCGGCACCAAGCCGCAGTTCCCGCCGTCCAACACGGCGTCAATCTGACGCTCCAGCCGAGCGCGAATCTCCTGCCCGTCCGTCAGTGGAGCCTCATCCCCTGGCAGCATCAAGGTTGAGCTCATGAGGGGCTCGCCCAGCTCTTCCAGCAAGGCCAGCGGCACAGGGTGATCCGGCACGCGAATCCCGATGGTCCGTCGCTTCTCGTGCTGCAGGCGACGAGGCGTTTCCCGCGTGGCGGGCAGCAGGAAGGTGTAGGCGCCCGGCGTGCAGGCCTTCAGCAGGCGGAATTGCCAGGTGTCGACGCGTGCGTATCGCCCGATCTCGCTCAGATCGCGGCAGACCAGCGTGAAATGATGATGGCGATCGGCCTGCCGAATGCGCCGTACGCGCTCGAGAGCGTCCTTGTCACCAATATGACAGCCCAGGGCGTAACAGGAGTCGGTTGGGTAGGCGATCACCCCACCGTGCCGCACGACATCCGCCGCCCGCCGGATGAGGCGCGCCTGCGGATTCACGGGATGGACTTCGAAGTACTGGGTCATGAGCGCTCGCCGCCCAATGGCCGGCACAAGCCGCACCCGCGCAGCGCCCGGCCACCCCGGTGGACGGGCCGGCTGCCCGGCGCGGCAATTGGGCTATCATACGCGGCCATTTTTGGGCGCGTTCCTTCGAGGTTTGCCGGTCGAGCCATGCAGTTTCTCTTCGAGCTTGCGCCCGTCATCGCGTTTTTCATTGCCTACAAGATAGCGGGCATCTACGTCGCCACGACCACCATCATGGTCGCGATGGCGATCATGCTTGCCATCGATTACCTGCGGGCGCGGCGCATCCCGACGATGCACGGCGTGAGCGCGGTCCTGGTGTTCGTGTTCGGCGCTGCCACGCTCATTCTGCACGATAAACGCTTCATTCAGTGGAAGCCAACGGTGTTCTACTGGCTGGTGAGCGTCTGTCTGCTCGGCAGCATGTTTATCGGCAAGCAGCCCCTCCTGCAGCGCCTGATGGGCGCGGCGCTCGAAGGCATCGAGGGGCAGTCGAAGATCCCCGACCGCACCTGGCGGCGGGCGAACGCCCTCTGCGCAGCCTTCTACGGCGCGCTCGGCGTCGCCAACCTCGCCGTCGCCTTCAACACCAGCGAGGAAACCTGGGTGAAATCCAAGTTCGTGTTCATCGCCGGGCTCTTCGTGTTCACGTTCGCCCAGTTCTTCTGGATCATGCGCCAGCAGCCCGCGGCGCCCTCGGCACAGGCCTGAGCCAGCATGACAGCCGAACGCATCAGCCGCCTCCGCGCGGCCCTCGAGAAGGAGCTTGCGCCCACGCGGCTCGAGATCATCGACGACAGCGCGAAGCACATCGGCCACCCGGGCGCGCGCGAGGGCGGGCACTTCAAGGTGAGCCTCACGTCGGCGGCCTTTCGCGGCAAGTCGGCGATCCAGCGGCACCGGATCGTGTTCGCGGCGGTCGGCTCGCTCATGAAGACGGACATCCACGCGCTCAACATCGACGCGCGTACGCCTGAAGAAGACCCGGAGTCTTCTGCGTGACAGATCCTCGATCCGGGCAATCCACCACCAACCGAGACAAACGTATGCACTCTCATCGGATGATCCCCCTTGCGCTGGCAGTCGTGCTGCTTGCGGCCTGCTCGCAGAAGGGCAACCAGGATGCCAACGCATCCAGGAGCCCGCCGGTCGCCATCGTCGACGGCCAGCCGATCGATCGGGATCTGTACGAGTTCTACGCCAAGGGCGTCGCCAACAAGCCCGCCGGCGAGCTCACGCCCGAGCAGCGCGATCAGGTGCTCGACAACCTCATTCGCGCGCGCGTGATCGCCGAGCAGGCGGAGAAGGACGGCACCGCCAAGGAGACGAGCACAGCCGCGCTGCTGGAACTGCAGCGGCTGAATGTGCTGCAGCAGGCGGTCTCCGAGAAGTATCTGAAGGATCGGCAGGCGACGGATCAGGAGCTGCGGGCCGAGTACGAGACGCAGGTGGCGCACCTGCCGAAGACGGAGTACCACGCGCGGCACATTCTCGTGGCGACGGAGCAGTTCGCGGGGAAGATCGTGCAGCAGCTCGAGAAGGGCGCGAAGTTCGAGGATATGGCCAGGCGCGAGTCGATGGACAGCAAGGAAAACGGCGGGGATCTCGGGTGGTTCACGCCCGATCGCATGGTGAAGCCGTTCGCGGATGCGGTGGTCGCGTTGAAGCCGGGTGAGTACACGCATGCACCGGTGCAGACGCAGTACGGCTGGCACATCATCAAGCTCGAGGAGACGCGCGATGTGGCGCCTCCGCAGTTCGATCAGGTGAAGCAGCGCGTCGAGCAGATGGTTCAGGGGAAGAAGTTCAAGGCTTATGTGGATGAGCTCATGAAGACGGCGAAGGTGGAGAAGAAGTTGGAGAACGCGCCGGCGGGTGGCGCGGCGCCGGCTCCTGCGCCGGCTGAGGGATCGGCGGGTTCTGCGCCGGCTGCTCCTGCTCCTGCTGAGAAGAAAGAATAAGAGCGAACGGGCGCCGTCGGTGGGCGGCGCCCTCTCCAGCCGCCCGATCGGTGGGCAGCCTCTCCAGCCGCCCGATCGGTGGGCGGCCTCTTCAGCCGCCCGGCGATTGAGGGCTTCTTTGCTTCAGCGGCCTTGCACGAGGTCCAGGAACTGCTGTTCTTCGAGCACGGTGACACCCAGTTCCGCGGCTTTCTTCAGCTTTGAGCCGGCTTCGGCGCCCGCGACGACGTAATCGGTTTTCTTCGAGACGCTGCCACTCACTTTGGCGCCGAGGCGTTCGGCGAGGGCCTTGGCTTCTTCGCGCGTCATCTTTTCCAGCGTGCCGGTGAACACGATGGTTTTGCCGGAGATCGGTGAGTCCTGCGTCGGCTTTTCGGCGTCGAGGACTTCGACGTGCTTCTTCAGGTTGTCGACGATCTTCACGTTGCGCTCGGCCTTGAAGTACGTCGCGATGCTGTCGATCACGGTGTCGCCGATCTGGTCGAGCGCATCCATGTCCGCGCGGGCTTCGGGATCGTCGTGCGCGACTTTCAGGGCCGCATCGTGGAAGGCCTTCCAGCTGCCATAGCCTCGGGCCAGCGCGCGCGCCGTGGTCTCCCCGATGTTGCGTATGCCGAGCGCGTAGATGAAGCGCTCGAGCGAGATCGTGCGCCTGGCATTGATGGCGGCGAACAGGTTGCGGACTGAGGTTTCGCCGTAGCCTTCGTGCTCTTCCAGAGTAGCCGCGGCCTTCCGGTCGCCTTCCGCCTCGCTCCTCAGCTGCCCCGCCGCGTTTCGCGCTTCGAGCGTGAAGATGTCGGCCGGCTCTGTCAGCCAGCCCTTTTCGAAGAAGAACTGGATCTGTTTTTCACCCAGTCCCTCGATGTCGAACGCGAGCCGCGACACGAAGTGCCGTAAGTGCTCCGTCTTCTGGAAGGGGCAGGCGAACTCGCCGGTGCAGCGGGCGCGCGCGCCCTCTTCTCCGCTTGCGATGGTTTCACGCACCACAGGGGTATGCAGCGGGCAAGGACACTTGCGCGGAAACTCGTAGGGCTTTAGCGCCCACTCACCCTGCGCATTCTTCGGCCGCTTCTCGAGCACCACGCCCAGCACTTGCGGGATCACGTCCCCTGCGCGCTGGATAGTCACCGTGTCGCCGATGCGCACGTCGAGCTCCGCGATGTAGTCGGCGTTGTGGAGCGTGGCGTTCTGCACGACCACCCCGCCTACCGTGACGGGTTCGAGCTTCGCGACCGGCGTCAGCGTGCCGGTGCGGCCGACTTGGATATCGATGCCGCGCACGATCGTCGTGGCCTTCTCGGCCGGAAACTTGTGGGCGATGGCCCAGCGCGGATTGCGCGACACGAAGCCGAGGCGCTCCTGCCAGTCGAGGCGATCGACCTTGTAGACGACGCCGTCGATGTCGTATTCGAGCTCCGCACGGGTGAGCCCGATTTCCTCGTGGAACGCGAGCAGCTCTTCGACGGAACGGCAGGTGCGCCACAATGGATTGATGTCGAAACCCGCCGCCTTGAACCACCGGAGCATGCCGGACTGCGTGGCTTCCGGCACTTTCGTCATCGCGCCCCAGGTATAGGCGAAAAAGCCGAGATCGCGACTGGCCGTGACCTTCTCGTCGAGCTGGCGGATCGAGCCCGCCGCGGAGTTGCGCGGATTTGCGAAGATCGGCTCGCCTGCCGCCGCGCGCTGCGCGTTGAGCGCGCGGAACGCGGTCTTGGTCATGTAGACCTCGCCGCGCACTTCACACACATCGGGCACGTCGCCTTTCAGCATCTTGGGGACGCGCTTCAGCGTGCGGATGTTGGCGGTGACGTCTTCGCCCTCATAGCCATCGCCGCGCGTCGCGGCTTTCACGAGCTTGCCGTGCTCGTAGCGCAGCGACATGGACAGGCCGTCGATTTTCGGCTCGGCAGTGAAGATCAGCGGCTCATCCGGCGCGAGGCGCAGGAACTTGCGGATGCGGTCGACGAAATCCCGGACGTCTTCTTCGCTGAACGCGTTGCCCAGCGAGAGCATCGGGACGCTGTGGCGAACCTTCGCGAAGCGCGAGGATGGGGCGGAGCCGACCCGCTGCGTCGGGGAGTCCGGCGTCACGAGCTCGGGGTGCTGCGCTTCGAGATCGCGCAGCTCGAGCATCAGGGCGTCGTACTCCGCGTCGGAGATCTCGGGGGTATCGAGCTCGTAGTAGCGGCGGTTGTGATACGCGATGGCCTTGCGCAGGGATGCGATGCGCTCGCGCGCTTCGGCGGCGTCGGCCTTGGCGCCGCCTGTGTCGGCGGTGGCGCGCGGGCCGGTGGTGGTGCCTGGGGCCGCGGCAGGCCCGGCGCCTGCCGTGGCACCAGGTACTGCCGTGGCACCAGGTACTGCGGCGGCGCCCCCGACTGGCGTGACGCCACCGCCTTTGCGCTTATGGGCGCCGGTACTGCGGGCGCCTCCGGTTTTTCCCGGGTCCTTCCCGCTCATGGGGTGGCCTATGCGGGGCTGGTGTCGCTCGGGCTGCCGAGGACCGGCGGCGGGGCGGCGGCGCCGACGACGGGGGCGGCGGCGCCGACGACGGGGGCGGCGGCAGCCGCCGAGGCCGTCAGGCTTTCGCGGATGTTCGCGCTGCGCACCGGGGTGAGCGGCTCGCCCCGCTCATCCTGAAGCGCGCCACGCAGGCGATCGTTCAGCGCGCGGGCCGTGGTCAGCAACTCGTCGAACGTGGCAAGTGGCGACAGCGGACCGGGCAGCACGGCGAAGAGGCTCAAGCCCCCGAAACGCTGCGCGTCCATCGTGGCGAGCGAGAATGTGCCGGGCTTCGTCAGGCTCGCGGCGCACAGCACGGCACGCGCAGCGGGCCCGGGCTTGTGAAAGATGTCGAACTTGCCGAGCACGAAACCTTCAGCGGCCAGCGCCAGGCGCACCGCGCGGCCCGCGAAGCGTTCGCCGTGACTGGATACGAGGCGCAGGGCCACGATCTTGCGAGTGTCCTCGTCGGGCCATTCGACGATGGGCTCCACCGGCTCGAGCGCGTCCACATTGAACGCAGCAGCCGAAGCGGCCGCCGAAGCAGGCGTCGCCTCGGCGGCGGATTCGCTCGCCGGCCCCAACTCCTCGCTGCCCACCTCGAACTTCGAAGTCGGCTCGTCATGCGGATCGGGCGGCGCGCTGTGCACGCGTTCCGACTCGGCCACTTCATCCGCCGCCAGTCCGTCCGCTGGAGCAAGCGTCGGCGCCAAGGTAGCGGGCGAAAGCTTCGGCACCATCGGCTGCGCCGGCGACGGCGCTTCGACATCGTCCGAGAAATCGTCCACGGCCTCGCCGTCTTCGCGCGGCTCGGAAAACTGATCGACCGCCTCGCACGCTTCGACCTTCAGCCGGTCGAGCGACTCGTCATCGAGCTCGACCACCGGCGGGTCGGCGAACCGCTCGCGCGTGTCGACCGGCATTTCGACCGACACTTCGGGAAAGCTCAGCGTGGGCTCGCGGAACACGCCCCGTCCGGGCGCGCCCTCGGCGAAAGAAACATGGCGCGCCTCCTCGAAGGTCGGCGAGATGCGTTCACCCTCGCGCCGCCCCGCTCCGCCATCGCGCGCCATCGCGCTATCGGAGGTGGGCGCGAAGCGCTCGTCCGCGTGCATGCCGGCGGCCCCGTCGAGGAACGATGAGCGTTCCTCGGCGACACCGTCGAACGTCGGGGAAATGCGCTCCCCCTCACGGGCGCCCGCGCCCGTGAACGCAGCGCTGCCCGAGCCGCGCGCATGTCGCTGCCTGCGCCACTCCCATAGCGCGAGGCCGCCGATGAAGAGCGCTCCCAGGATGAGCAATGTCCAGCGCAACTCCGGCATTGCCAGCGACAACCCCTCGTTCAGACCGCCGCGAGCCGCACGGCTTCATCGACATCGACCGCCACGAGACGGGACACGCCCGGCTCGTTCATGGTGACGCCGATGAGCTGCGCCGCCAGCTCCATCGTGGTCTTGTTGTGCGTGATGAAGATGAACTGCACGCGCTCGGACATCTCACGCACGATGTCGCAGAAGCGGCCGACGTTGTGCTCATCGAGCGGCGCGTCCACCTCGTCGAGCAGGCAGAACGGCGCCGGGTTCAGGTCGAAGATCGAGAACACGAGCGCCACGGCGGTCAGCGCCTTCTCACCGCCCGAGAGCTGGTTGATGGTGCTGTTCCGCTTGCCCGGCGGGCGCGCCATGATCGAGATGCCCTGCAGCGGATCCTCGCCGTTCACTTCCAGGTACGCGTGACCGCCGCCGAACAGGCGCGGGAATTTCTCCTGCAGCCCGGCGTTGATGCGGCTGAACGTCTCCTCGAAACGGGTGCGCGTTTCCTTGTCGATCTTCTTCATGGCGTCTTCGAGCGTGTCGAGCGCCGAGGTGAGATCGGTGAACTGGCTGTCGAGGTATTCCTTGCGCTCGGTCTGTTCCTTCAGCTCGTCGATCGCGGCGAGGTTCACCTGGCCGAGCCGTTCGATGTCGCCCTGAACGCTCTTCAGGTTCTCTTCCCACGCGACGACGCTCGCATCGCCCGGCAACCCGAGCTGGATCTCGCCGAGCTCGAAGCGCGTGGCGGCGAACTGTTCGGCGATGGATTCGCGACGCACGCGCGTTTCCTGCGCAGCGAGCCGCGCGGCCTCCATGGCCTCACGCGCGCTGTTCACGCGGTGCTCGGCCTCGAGGC
>JBDZVF010000002.1:0-41227 GCA_040255575.1 Pseudomonadota bacterium
AACCAGGGAAACGCGCTTCGACGGTCCGTGTCGCCATTGGCGATACGAGCGAGTTGGCCACCCGTGCAGCTCGTGCCATCGCCAAGGAATATCTTGTCCAAATCAGCCGCGGCATCCATCCGAAGAACGAGGAGAAAGCGCCAAAGGCATTGATGGTCGCTGACGTCGCCGGTGGAACCAAAGCTGCTCCCGTCGGGATCACGCTCAAGGAGGCCCGGGCACGCTACAAGATCGCTATGGAGCGCAAGAATCGGAGCGCGCGCACAATTGAGAGCTACCGCGATCACGTAGAACGAGTCTTCAAGGACTGGTTGGACACGCCCTTGAACGTATTCGGCGGCGACCCAGGCCAAGTTTCGGCCAAGCACGACGAGGTGAGCGAGAAGCACGGACCGGATATCGCCAACGGCAGCATGGGTATCCCCCTTGTCGCCCTTGTCTCCCTTCGGACCCTGCGGGCCGACGAGGCCGTTGGGCCGCCTGCTTGATCGTGCCGTCGTCGTCGATGACCTGCCGCACGAAGTCGATGATGTCGCTGACCGCGGCGTTCGTGCGGTCAATCTCCTGGTCGAGGTTCGAGCCCGGCACCGGCGTCGTCGGCTGGGCCGTCTGCCGCGCCTGCGCCCCGGCGATGTCGTGCCGACCCGTGTCATCGCCGCCCGGCTGCTCTGCCGCGAGCGGGGGGCTGGTGGGAGACGGCGGACATACGGGATCAACGTCGCCACGGCGATAGAAGGTGCAACGCAACTCATCGGGTGGGAACGATGGTTGCAGACCGTGACGCCTGAGTAGCGGATTGATCTTGATCATGGGGTCGCCGCGCCGACTCCAGACCTCGGGGATAGGAATATGGGTTCGCCGGAAAGCAAGGACGTCGTCCTTGCAGAGGCCGATCTTGAGCTTGCCAGGGCAGTTCCACCAGCACCTCCTTGGCGCTCGGCAAGATGACCTCGGGCGCCTTCTTCTTGCGACCGAAGCGGGGCGACACGCCGCCATTGGTGCCGGCCCCGAACTCGGCCTCCAGGTAGGTGAGGATGCGGCTGTTGTCGTCGGTATGGTCAGTCATCAATTGAACTCCCTGGCGGCGGCGGCGGCGCCAAGCGTGTAGAAGCGAGATGCCATGCGGGCGGGCCCAGCCGGCACGGCGATCGATGGCGAAGATCTCGGAGGCCATGACCTGACGCGATCCGAGAAGGGGATGATCCGACATCCAGCAGGTGAGGGCCGGACCGGAACTCAAGCAAGGGGCCCAGCATGGAGCTGGGGAGCGGCTCGATTCAACAAAGGTGCTGCTATGACCATCTCCGCCGCCCAGATACGTGGGGCCCGCGCCATGCTCAAGATGACGCAAGAGGAGTTGGCGGCCAGGGCCGATTTGAGTCAAAGGTCTTGCCATGATTGAGACCAAAGGGGCCCGCCCGCGCTCAGCGACCGTGGAACGTTTGCGAACTGCCTTGGAAGAAGCGAGCGCCGTATTCATCGAGACTGATGCAGGGGTGGGGTCCCCATAGGAGAGCACCGACCGTGACGTCCCGACTGTCGTAGTTCCGCAACCCGCACGGCCATCGCATCGGATGGTGTCGCCGCACATTCTCGCCAAGGGGATCACTCTGCTTGCGGGGAGCTGCCTTGAGCCCAAACGTCTTTCCTGTGGGAGAAACTAGACCTAGGCTACGCTGGGGGAAACATGAAGCCGTTCTACGCGCAGCCGATTCTCAACTCGCCGTATCATGCGCCAACGCGCCATCATGCGCTCGGCGAAGATGGCCAGCCGCTGGATTTGCCTCCTGTTGTCGGGCGCAGGCGGTCCCGCTACATGGTGCCAGTGCCCGCCGCGCGACGTCAGACTCGCCGGGTCGAGCAGGCGGAATTGCTACTGGACGAGAGCGCCGGCGGCACTCGCTACAATCCGAGCGTCATCGTCAATGAGATTCGCACGCATGTGGACGCTTGGCGCAGGTTACGTGAGCCGGTGGATTGGGGCGTCACACCCACCACTCAACGCCTGCTGCAGCACTGGCGGCACTACAATTTCCAGAATCAGCGCCCGTTCTTCTGCCAGATCGAGGCCGTGGAAACGGCGATCTGGCTGCACGAGGTCGCCCGGGGCAAAAAGCAGTATGCCTCTCTCTTCCGCACCCTCGAGACCGCCAATGAAGAGGCCAATCCCGGTCTCTTCCGTCTTGCGCTGAAGCTGGCGACAGGAGCCGGCAAGACGACGGTCATGGCCATGCTGATCGCCTGGCAGGCGATCAACCACGCGCGCCAGCCGAACTCGTCGCTGTTCTCGCGCGGCTTCCTGGTCGTGGCGCCCGGCATCACGATCAAGGACCGCCTGCGGGTGCTGCTGCCGTCGGATCCCGACAACTACTACCGCACCCGCGAGCTGGTCCCGCCGGAGATGCTGACCGAGCTCGGCAATGCGAAGGTGGTGGTGACGAACTACCACGCCTTCCAGATGCGCGAGCGGCTCGAGACGAACAAGACCGGCCGGGCGTTGCTGTCGGGCTGGCGGAACGAACGGCTGATCACGCGCGAGACGGAAGGGGAGATGCTGCAGCGTGCATGCGGCGACCTGCTCAGCCTGAAGAACATCGTGGTGATCAACGACGAGGCGCATCATTGCTACCGCGAGAAGCCCGGCGCCGAGGAAGAAAAGGACGACGAAGCCAGGGTGAACCGCGAGGCCGCGCGGCTGTGGATCTCCGGCATAGAAGCTCTGAAGCGCAAGACGGGGATCAGGGCGGTCTACGACCTTTCCGCAACGCCTTTCTTCCTGCGTGGTTCGGGTTACGAGGAAGGCACGCTCTTCCCTTGGGTGGTCAGCGACTTTTCGCTGGTCGATGCGATTGAATGCGGCATCGTCAAGCTGCCCCGCGTGCCGGTCAGCGACAATGCGGTCAACGCCGAAACGCCGGTGTTCCGCAATCTCTGGGACCACATCGGCAAGAAGCTGCCGAAAAAAGGAGCCGGCAAGTCGGGCGAACTCGATCCGCGCAACCAGTTTCCCGATCTGCTCGCCACGGCGCTCTTCTCCCTCTACGATCACTACAAGCGGGAATTTTCCGAGTGGGAGCGTGCCGGCATTGGCGTGCCGCCGGTATTCATCGTCGTCTGCAACAACACGGCGACCTCGCGGCTCGTCTACGAGTGGATCGCCGGCTTCGAGCGGGAGGTCGACGGCGAGCGGCGCTTCATTCATGCCGGTCACCTCGGCCTGTTCCGCAACTTCGACGACCATACCGGCCAGCCGCTACCGCGGATGAACACCATCCTGGTGGATAGCCATCAGATCGAGTCCGGCACGTTGGACGACGCCTTCAAGCAGGCAGCAGCCGCCGAGATCGAGCGGTTCCGCCGCGAGAAGGCCGAGCGCGAGGGCGCAGCGGCAGCAGGCGCCGTCAGCGACAGCGAGATTTTGCGCGAGGTGATGAACACCGTCGGGCGCAAGGGCCGCCTGGGCGAACATGTCCGCTGCGTCGTGTCGGTCTCGATGCTGACCGAAGGCTGGGATGCCAACACAGTGACGCACATTCTCGGCGTCAGGGCCTTTGGCACGCAGCTCCTCTGCGAGCAGGTCGTGGGGCGAGGGCTGCGCCGCCAGTCCTATGAACTTGGGCAGGATACCGATCTTGAAGGCAATCGGCTGTTTGAGCCCGAATATGCCGATATCCTCGGCATCCCCTTCGATTTCGCCTCCGAGCCGGTCAATGTCACCAAGAAGCCCCCGAAGCCGGTCACCCGCATCCATGCGGTGAAGGACCGGGCGGCCCTCTCGATCCGCATCCCGCGCGTGGCCGGGTATCGCGTCGACCTGCCGCCGGATCGGTTGGTGGCGGAGTTCGGCGACGAGCATCGGCTGCGACTGACACCCGACGAGGTAGGTCCCACCGAAGCGCGCATGGAAGGCCTGGTCGGAGAAGGGCACGATATCTCGCCCGCGGTGCTTGACGAGATGCGGCCTGCCTCAGTGGCAACCCACCTCAGCAAATATCTGCTCGAGCGCTACCTTCTCGATGGTCACGGTCAGCCCCAGTACCACCTCTTCGGCAGGCTGCAGCCACTGGTACGCCGCTGGCTGGCGGAGTGTGTGGAACTGGCCGGCGGCACCCGCCTGGGCATGCTCACCTATGCCACGGTGGCCAGCCGGGCCGCGGCGCTGATCCATAGTGCGCTGGTGCAGCACAGCGGCAATGATGGGAGCACCATCAAGGCCGTGCTCGATCCCTACAATCCGGCTGTCGTTACCGACCAAGTGCAGTTCATCACCAGCAAGACCAAGCTCTGGGACACGGCCAAAGGAGGCAAGTGCCACATCAACTACGTCGTGGGTGACAGCGACTGGGAGATCGAGTTCGCCCGGGTGGTCGAGGACCATCCCCAGACCTTGGCCTATGTGAAGAACCAGGCCCTCGGCTTCGAGGTCCCCTATCTCGCCGGCACCGAAGCCCGCCGTTACCTGCCCGATTTCGTGGTGCGCGTGGACGACGGACGCGGCCCTGACGATCCGCTCATGCTCGTCGTCGAAATCAAGGGTGAGCGGGACATCGACGATCAGATCAAGGCCGAAACCATGCGCACCCTCTGGGTGCCCGGCGTCAACAATCTCGGCGACTGGGGCCGCTGGGCCTTCATCGAATTGCGCGATGTGTGGAACATGGAGACTGACTACACAGCGCAACTGAACGCGCTTGGGACCAGCGGCAGGGGAGGCAGGAACTGATGCCGTCAACGTTCAGGACGAATCCATACGAACTCCACGAGCTTCTCAAGGATTGTCACAAGGGGAAGCTTCAACTTCCCGATTTCCAGCGCAGCTGGGTCTGGGACGAGGAGCGCATCAAGAGCCTGATCGCCTCCGTGTCCCGCGCATTCCCGATCGGCGCGCTGATGACGCTGGACACCGGCGGAGAGGTGGATTTCAAGCCGCGCCCCGTGGAAGGCGCCCCGGAGAACGCGAAATCGGTCGCCCCGCAATCCCTGCTGCTCGATGGTCAGCAGCGCATGACGTCGATGTATCAGGTTGCGCTGCGTGGCCAGGTCGTTGAGACCATCACGCCGCGCAAGAAACGCGTCAAACGCTGGTTCTACATCGACATCCGGAAGTCGCTCGATTCCGGCTTCGAGCGCGAAGATGCGATCGTCGCCGTGCCGGAAAACAAGCTGATCACGGAGGATTTCGGCCGCCGAACGCTGCTCGATCTCACGTCATCGGAGAACGAATACAAGGAACTGATGTTCCCCGTTTCCTCCGTGTTCGACTGGGACGAATGGCAGGACGGCTTCTCCGAGTTCTGGCGCTCGACGGACCAGCGCGACGAGATGGCCGCCCTGTTCAGGCAGTTCAAGAAGGAAGTGCTCGAGAACTTCAAGGGCTATCAGGTGCCGGTGATCGCCCTGGACCAAGAGACGTCCAAGGAAGCCGTCTGCCTGGTGTTCGAAAAGGTTAACACCGGCGGTAAGCCGCTCGATGCCTTCGAGTTGGTTACAGCGATGTATGCCGCCAGCGGACACGAGCTGCGTAAGGACTGGTACGGCAAGGACGATAAACCGGGCCGTCACCACCGCTTCGTCAACGCCCTGCGCCCGGCTGACAGCGATCGCGGCATCCTGGCCGAAGTGGCCAACACCGACTTTCTCCAGGCCATATCGCTGTTCCACACGCACGAGGTTCGCCGACGGGCGGTAGAGGAAGGTAAACAGGGGAGGGACCTGCCACAGATCAACGCAAACCGTCAGGCGCTGCTTGCTCTGCCGCTGTCCGGCTATCTCGCCTATCAGGACCGCGTCGAGGCAGGTTTCATGCAGGCGGCACGCTTCCTGCACCGGCTCAACATCTTCCGCATCCGGGACCTGCCTTACCAGTCGCAGGTGGTGCCGCTCGCCGCGATCCTCGCGGATATTGGCGACCAATGGCACAACGACACCGTGCGGCAGCAGCTGGTGAAATGGTACTGGAGCGGAGTCTTCGGTGAGCTCTATGGGTCCACGGTGGAAACGCGAATTGCCAGGGACTTCATCGAAGTGCCTTCATGGATACGCGATGGAGCGCCTGAGCCGTCCACGATCCAGGAGGCAACCTTCCGGGCCGAGCGTCTCGACACCATGCGCATGCGGCTGTCGGCTGCCTACAAGGGTGTGAATGCACTGCTGATGAACGAAGGCGCACAGGACTTCCGCTCGGGCGAGAAGTTCAGCGATACGGTCTTCTTCGGCGAGAATGTCGATATCCACCACATCTTCCCGCAAGATTGGTGCAAGAAGCAGGGCATTCCGCCCAGCAGGTTTGATTCCATCATCAACAAGACGCCGCTCACCTATCGCACCAACCGTATCGTTGGCGGCAGCGCACCGTCTCAGTACCTCGCGGCCCTTGAAAAAGGCACGCCCGGCTCGCCGCCAATCGAGCGCGCCCGCCTCGATGCCTACCTCCGCTCGCACCTGATCGAACCGGAGCTGCTGCGGGCCGACGACTTCGATAGCTTCATGACCGACCGCCGAAGCAAGCTGCTTGCCCTTATCGAGAAGGCAACCGGCAAGCAGGTCTACAGAGGTGCCTTCGAGGAAGGCGAGGACATTGGCGCCGACGACGACGAAATCGAAGCCAACCTGACTATGGCCGAAGTTCAGTATACCCAGGAACCCGCCTGATGGCCCGCACACCCACCCCCAAGGACATCGAAGCGCTGCGGCATCAGGACCGGCGGGTGAATAACCCGACGGCCGAGATGGCGCCGATCTATGAGCAGAACGAAGAGCTCATGGGGGTGAGGTGGAAGGCGATGAAGCTGCGGCGCGCCTTTCCGCTCGCCGAGGGGGAGACACGGGCGCGTGACACCGACCTCGATCCGCAGATCGTCTGGAACGGCATCCGCATCACGGTCACGAAGGAGCAGCGTCAGCAGCTGTGGGAGACCGGCGAGGTCGAGATCGGCGATGCGCAGCTGGTCTGGCGCGGCAAGGACACGCAGGACTGGTCGGACCTGATCGTCAATGCGCCGCCGCTCTACATCCAGGAGAAGGTGCACCCGAAAGCCATCATCGACGACCTCAAGCGCCGCACCGAGCAATCACGCGCTGCCGAGGCCGACATGCCGGACCTCTTCGCCGACTTCAACGGGCTGACCGACCCCGAGGACCGCTACGAGTTCTACCGCCATTCCATGCACTGGCAGAACCGTTTCATCCTTGGCGACAGCCTGCAGGTAATGGCCTCGCTTGCCCAGCGCGAGGGGCTGAAGGGCAAGGTGCAGGCGATCTATTTCGACCCGCCCTACGGCATCAAGTTCAACTCGAACTGGCAGGTCTCGACGCTGACAACCTCCGTCGTTGATGGCAAGGCTACCGATATCACTCGTGAGCCCGAGCAGGTGAAGGCTTTTCGCGACACCTGGAAGGACGGCATCCACTCTTACCTGACGTACCTGCGCGACCGATTGACCGTTGCTCGCGAGTTGCTGAGCCAGAGCGGCTCCGTCTTTGTGCAGATCGGAGATGAAAACCTGCATCGTGTACGGGGCCTGATGGACGAAGTCTTCGGCGCCGAGAATTTCGCTGCGGTTATCACGGTCACCAAAACCAGTTCGGCTACCGCCGACCTCCTTGGTGGAGTGGCGGACTACGTTGTTTGGTATGTGAGGGATCGCGCGCTAGCAAAGTACAGGTCACTCTACAAGTTGAAGGTGGCAGGCGGTGATGGCTCCGGTCACTACAATCAGATTGTCTTAGAGGACGGGAGTCGTCGGTCGGCTACACAGGCAGAGCGCGCGGGTGCCCTTCCCCCTGGCGCCGAGCTTTTTACTGCGGATCAACTACAATCGACTGGAAGCCACGGAAGTCTAAAGTTCGAGGGGGCGTCTTCTTGGTTCCCAGTGGACATCGAGGGCAGACGCTTTCTCCCTACGAGCAAGAGCATCTGGAAAACCAGTCAACAGGGCATGAATAGACTACATGCGGCTTCGCGTCTGGCACCTCAAAAAAATGCACTCCGCTATGTGCGGAAGCTCAGTGACTTCCCCGCATACTCAATAAACAATGTTTGGACAGAGTTCGGGGGGGCTTCGGATCGACAGTACGTTGTCGAAACTAATCCCAAGATCGTCGAGCGCTGTCTCCTCATGGCCACCGACCCCGGCGACCTCGTGCTCGATCCCACCTGCGGTTCCGGCACCACCGCCTATGTCGCGGAACAGTGGGGCCGGCGGTGGATCACCATCGACACCTCGCGCGTGGCGCTGGCGCTGGCGCGTACGCGGCTGATGAGCGCGCGCTACCCCTATTACCTTCTCGCCGACAGCCCCGAGGGCCGCGCCAAGGAAGGTGAACTCACCGGCCGCATCCAGCCGGACACGCAGACCAGCGGCGATATCCGCCAGGGTTTTGTCTATGAGCGCGCGCCGCACATCACGCTCAAATCCATCGCCAACAATGCCGAGATCGACATCATCTGGGAGAAGTGGCAGGCGACGCTGGAGCCGCTGCGGGCCGAGCTGAACGAGGCTCTGGCCGCCGGCGGCATCGCCTGGGAAGAGTGGCAGATCCCGCGCGATCTCGATGCCTGGCTCGACAGCAAGGACGGGAAATCCTACGCCGGGCTGGTCTCGGCCAGGGTGCGCGAGCTGCATGCGCAATGGTGGGAGGCGCGCATCGCCCGGCAGAAAGAGATCGACGCCTCGATCGCCCGCGCCGCCGATGTCGAACTGCTCTACGACCGCCCCTATGAGGACAAGTCAAGAGTCCGCGTGGCGGGTCCTTTCACCGTCGAGAGCCTGAGCCCGCATCGCGTCGTCACCTCGCGCGACGACAGTCTTGGTGACGCGGTTACCGCCGCCGAGGGCCAGCTGCAGCGCGACCCCGACAACGTGCCCGAGGCCGATTTCGCGGCCATGGTGCTGGAGAACCTGAAGCGCGCCGGCGTGCACCAGAAGGACAAGGCCGACACCATCCAGTTCAACGCCATCGAGCCCTGGCCGGGCAAGTGGCTGGGCGCCGAAGGCCGCTATACCGATGGCGAAGGGCGCGAGCGCCGCGCCGGCATCCTGATCGGCCCCGAGTTTGGCACGCTGACGCATTCGCAGATCACGGCGGCGGCGCGCGAGGCAGCGGCGGCGCGTTTCGATGCGCTGATCGCCTGCGCCTTCAACTTCGACGCCATCTCGGGCGAACTCGACCGGCTCGGGCCGCTGCCTATCCTCAAGGCGCGGATGAACCCCGACCTGCACATGGCGGACGAGCTCAAGAACACCGGCAAGGGCAACCTGTTCGTGGTGTTCGGCGAGCCCGACATCGACATCGTGAGCACCGACGACGGCCAGCTGCAGGTGCGCGTGCACGGCGTAGACGTGTTCGACCCTGCCACCGGCGCCATCCGCTCCGACGGCAAGGAAGGCATCGCCTGCTGGTTCGTCGACACCGACTACAACGAGGAGAGCTTCTTCGTCCGCCACGCCTATTTCCTCGGCGCCAACGACCCCTACAAGTCGCTCAAGACCGCGCTCAGGGCCGAAATTGATGAGGCCGCCTGGGCAACGCTCTACTCGGACGTGTCACGCCCGTTCGCGCGGCCGAAGACGGGGCGGATTGCGGTGAAGGTGATCAACCACTTCGGGGATGAAGTATTGAAGGTTTTTGGGGTGTGAGGGGATGAAGGCGGTGAACGAACTGGCTCGCTTTCTGCCGGAGCTCGAGCGACCGGATTTCAGAGCGGGCAGCATGCAGGGCGGCGAAGAGACCGAGCCTGGGGTGCTTACGATGCCTTATGCATCCTACTCCCATCTGGTGCAGTCGTTTGTCGAGACTGCCTACGGGAACGGCTGGGTGTTGAGTGATTTCGATTGGTCGAGTTGGGCCCAGTCGGCCGAGGCTCGCTTGTTGAGAGACGACGAGGTCGCCCTCAGCAAGGCGACGTTCGAGCAGCTCTGCCGAATTCTGACGGTTTGCATCCGGGCCGATCGCTTTAGCGAGGGCGCACTTTTCGACGCTTTCGAGTCGGGCCTCATCCTGCGTATCGTCCGGCGCGCGGCGGCCCTGGCGGAAGACGGCCGGCATGGCCAGGGCTCGAGGTAGCCATGCCCAGCGTTCTCGCCGACACGTTCCGCGCCGCGCTGACGCGTCTCACGAATGACGAGCAGAAGCTGGTCAAACAGACGGTCTACGACCTGCAGGACGATCCGACGCAGCCCGGCCTCAGCATGCACCGCATGGACAAGACGCGCAGCGCAGACATCTGGTCGGTGCGGGTGGGGCGCGACATCCGGATCATTCTGCAGAGGTCGGGCGCGGACTTGATCCTCGCTTACGTCGCCCATCACGACGACGCCTATGCCTGGGCGGAGCGGCGGCGCATAGAGGCGCATCCGACCACCGGGGCGCTGCAGGTCGTGGAGGTGCGCGAACTCGTCGAACAGGTGGCGGCTCCTGTCCCGGCGGCGGAGCAATCCCCCGTTGCGGAGCCGGCACTGTTCGCCGGTCTGAGCGAGGAGGACCTGCTCTCGGTCGGTGTGCCGGTGGACTGGATCGCCGACGTCCAGGCAGTGACGGAGGATGGGTTCTTCGACCTGGCCGAACACCTGCCGGAAGAGGCGCGGGAGGCCCTGCTCGAATATGCCACCACCGGCCGGCTGACGCGCGCCGCGCCGCCGGCGGACAATCCGCTGGAGCACCCCGATACGCAGCGGCGCTTCCGCATCATGGAGGGGATCGAGGAGATCAAGGCGGCCCTCGACGCCCCGTTCGAGAAATGGGCGGTGTTCCTCCATCCCAGTCAACGCACGACGGTGGAACGCGCCTTTTCCGGCCCCGCGCGGGTCATGGGGTCTGCTGGCACCGGCAAGACCGTGGTGGCCCTGCATCGGGTGCAGCGCATTCTGCAATCCGATCCGGACGCCCGCGTGCTGCTCACGACCTTCAGCGATCCGCTGTCGCGGGCACTGGAGACAAAGCTCCGGGTCCTCGTGGGTGACCGGCCAGCGCTGCTTGAGCGGGTGACGGTCGTATCCTTCGATCGTGTGGCGGCCCAGCTCTACACCCTCGCCACCGGGCAGAAGCCTTCGATGGCGCCGGCCCAGTTCATCCGTACCCAGCTGCGCAAGGCGGCCGACGAAGCGGACGTGACCGAAGTGAGTTCGCAGTTCCTGCACTCGGAGTGGGACAACGTCATCGATCCCTGGCAGCTCGACAGCCTGCAGGCTTATGCGGAGGTACCTCGGGTCGGCCGCAAGAACAGGCTCGGACCCAGGCAGCGCGAGCGGCTCTGGCGGGTCTTTGCCGCCGTGCGCAATCATCTCGCGGCGCGGCGGGCATTCACGCCTTCGAGCCTGTTTGCCGAGACGGCGGCGCTGTACCGGGACAAGGATCCCAAGCCGTTCACTCACATCGTGGTCGATGAGGCACAGGATCTCGGTGTAGCCGAACTGCGGTTCCTCTCGGCCATTGCGGCAGATCGCCCCGATGCGCTGTTCTTTGCCGGCGACCTCGGCCAGCGCATCTTCCGCCAGCCCTTCTCCTGGAAGGGACTGGGCGTTGACGTGCGCGGGCGTTCGGTAACGCTAAAGGTCAATTACCGCACCTCACACCAGATTCGCCGGGCGGCCGACCGTCTGCTCCCGCGCAGCGTGCGCGATCTGGATGGCATCTCCGACGATCGCGCCGGGACCATTTCGGTATTCGATGGACCCGAGCCCGAGGTCCACGTGTGTGCCAGCCAGGACGAGGAACGGAACCGGGCGGCACAGGTGCTGACAGACGCGCTCGGCGCCGGTTTCACGCCGTCCGAGATCGGTGTCTTCGTCCGCTCCGAGGCACAACTCGCCCGGGCCCGTGCTGCCGTACGGGCAGCCGGCATGCAGGCTCGAAGTCTGGTGGAACGGGCACGCGAAGAGGAGAACACGGTCCTCGTGGGTACCATGCATCTGGCCAAGGGCCTCGAGTTCCCCATGGTTCTGCTGATGGCCTGCGAACAGGACGTGCTGCCGCTGGAGGAACGGATCGAGCAGGTTGCCGACGAGTTCGAACTGGACGAGGTGCTGACGACCGAACGCCAAATGCTCTACGTTGCGGTGACGCGTGCCCGTGACCGGCTCGTCATCACCGCGACCTCGCCGGCATCCGAGTTTATCGATGACCTGCTAGGCACCGGCTCGAAGGTCGTCGCTTTGCGAGGTGCGCAAACGCCCTCTTCGATCTCGGTCTTGATGCGGTTCAGGAGCCTTTGCGCTTTCCTGCGGTCAGGAGTTCCTGCAGTTCGGTCCACGTACTGTCCGAGGTGGGTACCCCGGATCGAATAGTTCGATGTCCTCCCCTTGCGCGGGGCGATGAGCTTGATGGGCATGCTAAGGCTGCTAACAAACGGTCGACGTCGTCACGCGTGAACAGTTTCCTCCGCCCGGCCAGCCGGTAGAACGGATAGGACCTGATAAGGTCTTGGAGGAAGCGGCGACTGACACGCATGGCGGTCGCCACCTCCTCCATCGTGTAGAGTGCCGGCAACGCGTCGGTTGCTGCCGGCGAGCTGCCTCCGGGGATCTCTAATGTCACTTGGCTAGGCTGGGTCATGTCACCGAAGGTGAGGTGAATGCCGCTCGGGCGCTAGAGCCGGTCGAAGTGATGTCTATGGGGCGTCGACATTTTTCTGGGTCCCAGCTCCGACGTGGGCCGGGAGAGGGCGGCCGGGTGAAACATGGCCGGCGCCACCAACAGCCGAGCGGCCTTGTCGTGGTTGCGTCATCTACCCGACCATGCCATTTGGCGGGTCACGATTCGTCCCCGCCTTCCTGGGCCATCTCGTAGGCCGCAATACGACCCATGAGGTGCCGGTAGGCTTCGGGCGCGTCCTCGTCGCTCTCGGTGTACATGAGGGCGATGCACCGGCGCATCGTCTGGATGGCCGGCCCATTCTGGGCCATCATCTCATCGTCTTCATAGAACATGTCCAGCTCGACGCAGAGATGCCCGATCAGCTGGCTCATAAGCGTAGCGATGACGGGGTCCATTCGACTCTCCTATAGGTTCTTCGTCCGAGCAGGGAGATGACATCAATATTGATGTCAACGGGCCGGGTAGATAGGTCGACTTGTCGGCCACGCAAGGGGCCGCACGCGCTTTTTTGGGGGCAGTAAATGGTGCGGAGAAGGGTTTCGGCAGCGCGAGAGTGGTCAAACAAGGCCAGGGACCTTCTAAAGGCAGAGATGCAGAGGCGGAGCGTCGGTTACTCAGAGCTCGCCGTCCGGTTGACGGCGATCGGGCTGGTCGAGAACAGGCGAAACCTGGTGAACAAGGTCAATCGCGGCACATTCTCCGCGGCCTTCCTACTCGCATGCCTCGAGGTTCTCGGTGCACCTGCTCTTGCCGTCCCCGAGGCTTAGCATGTGCCCGCTCTTGACTCATAAGTGGCTCAGGCGGGCCAAGAAGGGGGCTGACGTAGGGAGGTACCTGCCAAACCGCTGAGGGCTCTCCTGGAGTCACTGTGAGTCAAGGAGGGCATTTGGGACTTGAGGAAGGTCGCGACTGCCCGCCGCAGGAGGGCGCGCACCCGCTACCCCCCTTCAATTGCGGGAGGTGCGAACCCTGAACACGGGAGTCTTGGCCACCGCCTCGATGCTCAGACCACCAAGTTTGCCAGGGGAGGTATAGGCATTACCTCCAGAGGTGCGGTGGCCGATTCTCCGGCCCCGGCGACGGCTTGACGGTATCGGTCCGGACCTTGTCGGCCATCACGTGCCAGAGGTATCCGGGCTCTCGGTGACGCGGCGCTCCGCTAAGCGAGCGAGGACCGCAGCGGGGCGGGAGAGACCAGAAGGGGGGCGTGCGGCGGGTGACCTCCTGCATCACCGCTTAGCGGTAGGTTTCAACATGGCAGGAAAGAATTGCAGTTAGCGGGTGGAGAATTTGCCATTGGGAGATTTTTTATGAATCTATGGGATTCGAAAAAAAAAGCCGTCACAGGAGAGTTGGCTTTAGCCTAACTGCAATTTTTTCCTCAAAAATTGGAAATCTCTGGAGTTAGTAAACGTTTTTTCTCCTAACGCGCCACGGGGAAGGGAAAAAGAAAAACATATACTAAAAGGAATATCCCATAGAATTGGAATATCCCTAAGGATATTAGGTCGGTCACGGAAGGGACGATGTCCCATAGAATTACAGCAGCGACTTCGGTGCTCACTCCACCCTCCCCGCGACCCCGGCGTTTCGATCCACGCCCCTGCGCGAGGGGCGACGCTGGCCGCTTCCAGCCAAAGATCGACCCGATGATGTTTCGATCCACGCCCCTGAGGTGCCGGTAGGCTTCGGGCGCGTCCTCGTCGCTCTCGGTTCAGCACCCGCATCCTGGCCCAAAGCACAGCGCCTGCCGCCGAGCGCCAGCGCGTTTCGGACAGTCGATCAACCCCCAGTTTCAACGAAGTCTTCACCGATGGTGGCCAGTCTAATACCATCTGCACGTCACTTGCGCGAAGATCACTAGCGTCGCCAAAACAGTCCGCCCCGCGTTATCAGGCGTTGTCAGACGATACTGTGCAGAGACGTTTCCGGCGACACGCCAGTTGGCGCCAAAAATGTCGAGGACTGGCACAAGGAGAAAGACCGATGGCCTCTCTGAACGCCATGATCTGGACGCTTTGGCTTGCCGGGACAATCATGTTGGTTGCGGGCCTGGCTGGCGTTGTTCGGATGAAGCTGGGACGAGGGCCGTCAGAAGCATTGCACGTTGTCGATGAGCGGCCCCAGGTTGCGCCACGGCTGAACCAGGTCACTCAGGATCGCGCGAGAGAAGCGGCGGCTCGCCTGCTCGAGATGCTTCGATCCCATGGCGGAGGTTCCACCAATTGCGACAAATGGGACGCCGATGATGTCAGTGGCTCCCTCGAATATGCTCGACCGCACACCGACGAGTGGCCTGTTGTACAGGTTGTGTCCCAACCCAGTCGGTTACCTGCAGACAGATCTTAGTGGCCGGATGTCTTCATCGGGACTCCATTGATCTTTTTGCGTTTGATGGACTCACTTGTCACGGTTGGGTTTTCGCGCTATATTTTCTTTGTTCTCTACGACTTTGTTGCCTCACTCTACGCCCGGCCCGGCCTTCCTATGAAGGCCGGGCTTGTCATTTCGGCTACGGTTAGGCAGTCGCACGTGCGGGATCGCTGGCCAGCTGCCGCCGGGGCGCCTTTTCCGTCATTGAAGCCGGCGGCCTGACCAGAAGACCGGCGGGCAAGGTCACGTGGCAAGCCGCCCGGTCGGCTGGACTGTCAGTGGAACGGCCCCGCGAGCGTGACCACGAGAGCGGCAAGCGCGGCCACCAGTCCCCAAGAGAGACCTGCGAGGACCAGGAGCACAACGAAGCGTGGAACATGCCCGAGGAGCCCTCCCGCGAATGTGCGGGACTGCTGGTCTCTGCCGGCATGGTAGGATTCGGACATGAGCAGCATGCTGGAGCTGCAAGTGTTAACGATGTGTTAAACACGAGCCGCCATTCGGACCGAGATCACAAGTCGACACGCGCCGAGTTAGAGGAGATCGCAACCTCGACCAACGCGTCCCGGGAAGCGAAATGGTCCAGGTTGGCCGGGACCTGAGAGTATCCTTCTGTCCACGCGTTGATCGTGTCCAACTGCTGGAAAATCGCCAGTGGGTCCGTGTCACTAGCGGTGGCCTCGAACAACCTTTGCTGAAGGGCGTCCAGAAGCACCCTTGCGTCATTGACGTAGGAAGGCTCCGAGCGGTCCGTCGGCCACACCGCGCCGCCCGCTTCGATCAGGTAGCGCAACGAGACCAGATAATAGCTTCCCTCCGCCAGCAAATCGTCGTTCAGGGCCGCGCGATCACGTGCAGTGATCCCATGCCGAAGTACCCAACGAACCTGGCTGTTGAGGTCGGCGGCGATCCTGTCCAGAGGCTCCACATCAAATGCAGCGCGCAGCTGCAACAGGAGCGCCTGCCGCGCAATGTAGCTCCGCAGCTCCTCCTGCGACACGGCCGTGGCTGCCGGAGGGGAGGGGCCCAGATCCGCTGAAAGCGCCGGGATGGCCCATGCGGTGAGTAAGACGGGACCAAGAAAACGCAGCAGCTTCATGATGTGTTCCTCGCGTCCTCGGCTCATCTTCTGGCAAGCCAACAAAGATGAGGCCTACAGCCCAAGACGCTGTGGGGGAAGGAATTGATTACCAAAGGGTAAATGCCCGAAGGGATCGGCTGCGATGCACTTGGGGCGAGCTGACTAATGTTCCCGCTGACTGGCTGTCGAAATCGAACAAGCGAGAGTCGAGTTGGGCATTGGCGCGGCATTTGCCGGGGCGTCGAGGAACATTGTCCCGCCCAGAGGCGGTATCTGCCACCAAGGGGAAGCGAGCACTCGCCGGGGCCCCCTTCGACCGGGGCCACCTGCTCTCCCTGGCTCCGGCAAACTGATCGACTGCCGCTGCACGAGGCAGACGACCTACCGCTCTCAGCCGACAGCTTGATCGAAGCCCAATTCGCGGAGGGCAGTCGGTATCGAGATTTCGCCCCGGAAGAATCCCCAGTTCCGATCCGCCGGCCATCGGCACGAAACTTCGATCGCAAGGTAGCGAGCGATCGGGTAGTTCCACGCGTAGGTGTATGGCGCTTCCGGTCTCGTAAGCGCTAGGCCCAGCCGGTCCTTGGCCGCGCCGAAATACCTGTCGTTGTCGCGCTGCCACGCGCGAGAAAGAAGCGCATATTTCTCCGGCTGAGCGTTCGACGCATACGTCAGCTGCGCAATCTCGGAGAGGAATGCGCACACTTCCCTCAGGATGGGTGCAACGAACCTTCCGCCGGTGGCACGTAATTGCAGTGCGTGGCCAAACTCATGGGCAAGGACGAGCGTGTCCGAGGGGTCCTCGAGAAAGGTGTATAGAATCATCGGGGATCTGGCGGGGCCATTGTCAAGCGTTAGAGCCCGGGGCGCTCCCTTGCGGTGGGGCACCCGGATTCTGACAGTGTTCTCAAAGGTGTCGTCGATCATGTCGCGTTGGGCAGGAAAGCAAGTTCGCACCGCAGCGACGGCCTGCTTCCAGCTCGTCCCGGGATCATGAGCAGGCGGGGCGGAGTCGGCAAAGCTATTCGCATGAAACGGGGCGCAAACGTCGGAGGGTGCCGCACCAAGGACCCTCGCACAGATATCCGTGGTGAGCCCGTGCAAGGCGAGCCAGTCCGAAAGCATGTGCTTGTCGGTCGATCGCGTCATCGAAGCCTTCGAGCGTCGCTCACGGCAGCGTCAATCGCCTCATCGCAGCGGGAACCGGTCCGCGCTATTCGCCGAGGGATGCGGAAACTATGCATCACAGCATCGCCCGGCTCCCAGCGGAACACCCAGACGCTTCAGTCCCTGAAGGCCTTTGCAAAGTAGTCGGTCAGGGGCTTGACGACGTAGCTGGCTGCGGTCCGCGGTTGCGTTGCGAGGTACGCGTCGACCGGCATTCCCGAGATTACGGACAAATTGCCCAGACGACGCAGTTGGTCTTCCTGCAGCGAGACATCGACGAAATAGTAATATCCTTGGGTCCGCTCGTCGACAAACGAGTCTGCAGAAATGGCTGTTACCACGCCCTCGATCATGGGCGTGGATCTGCGATTGAATGTCGTGAACCTGAGCGCGGCTTCCTGACCGACTTGCACTTGATCGATATCGGAAGCTTCGACGCGCACAACAACCAGCGTGGGCTGATTATCCGGTACGATGAACATGATGGGCTGAGCGGCAGAAATGACCGATCGCGGCCCCAGCACCTTTGAATCGAATACGACCCCCGTCACCGGCGCCCGCACGTCAAGCTGACTCAGATTATAGAGTAAGCCCTTCCGGGTTTCGATGAGCTTGCTCGACTGCTGACTCAACAGGTTCAGTTTCTCAGCGCTCAGTTTCTTTGCATCCAGGGGAATTGCGTACATCTTGAGCTGCTGTTCGGCGACTTTCCCCTTGAGTTCGGCGACTTTCGCAACCAGAGCGCCGATCTCGCCGCGGGCGGCAATGACCTGCTGCTGCAGCGTGGTCACGACTGTCTTGGTGATAGTCCCGTTGTTCAGGTTCTTCGTCGCGCTTGCCAGTTCGCTCTCCAGCAGAGCAAGCTCTTCACGTTTGGCGTCCAGAGAGGCCTGTACGCCAGCGGCTTGATCCTGAACCTGACTCGTCTCCTGCTTTAGAAGCGAGATTTGAGTTTCAATGGATTCGTAGTGGGCGTCCAGTTGAACCTGCTGTTGGTCAAGAAGAGACCGAAGATCAGGATACTCGTCGATGGCCTGCAGCAGGATCGGATGCGGAACCAAATCCTTGCGGTCGTCTACCTCTGACTGGAGCTCGGTTTCGGTGGCGAGTACCTGGAACAGCTCGCCTTCAACCTGGGCTAGATCCGAACGCAATTGCGAGTCGTCGAGCCGTAGGAGGATATCGCCCTCTTTGACCTTGTCGCCGTTGTCGGCCAGTATTTCGGCGACGACGCCACCGACTGGATGTTGGACCGCGATGCGGTTCGGAGAGGCCTGGACCTGCCCCTTTCCAATTACCGCCCCCGAGAGGTCAAAGGTGACAGCCCACGCAGAGGTCAGTCCGAACAAACCGACAAACGCCACCAGCCCAATTCCCAATGGCCTGCGGATCGTCCAGGACCGTCGCCTGGGCGCCGCCGGGCGTGTAGGAGTGCTGAGGCCCACGTCGCGGTCCATCAGTCTGCTGCCGTGGATCAAAGCCAATCGACCCTCTTACATTATTCCGCTTTCCACCCCGGTGTTCGAAACTTCCGAGCGCAGTCGATCAGGACTGTCCACAGTGAATTCCTGCGGGGCCGCTGATGCTGGCCTGGCCCTCCCGTTTGTCGTCGCCGGGGCACGTGAGCCATGGGGCTGCCGCCATTGGGGAGACCCGCGGCAGCAGGAGGCCAGGGCTCCTAATGCTTCTCCTCGTCGGGCAGCGGCGGCAGTACGGCGAGGCGGCGGCTCAGCGGCAAGGCGTCGAGAAGGATCGACACGCCTTCGGCATCGCGCCGCTTGAATGCCACCCCGATCTTGGTAAAGACATCCTTGCCCTTGCCTCCCTCACGCTCGCGTATCGCGAACACGTCGAAGTCGGGTTTGTTACCTTCGGCCATTGACTCCTACTCCCTCATTTTTTCCCATGGCTGTCTCATTCCCAAACGGGAAGACGGATCCCGCAGTTCGGAGGATGGCGAGGCTTCGCCCAGCTGCAGGTCTGGAAGCGCCCTGAGTGTCGCCCGCGGCAGCGCCTCCTTTTCACCTCTGGACACGGCTACCGGGGGTGAGGCTTCGCCGGGTAAATCGGGAGACTCGCCATCATCCTTTATCCGGACGACTTTCCTCTCGACGTTTCGGTCGAACTTGACCTCGGTAAGCTCTCCATTCTCGAGGGCGAAGCGTCGGGTGGGCCGGAATGACCTCAGCGCCAAGCGGCTGAAGATCACCAGGATCCCACCTGCGTTCAGGAACGCTGCGATCTCGCTCTTGAGGCCTTTGGACAGCCCCTCCCTGAAGGTCTGATCCGGTTCATCGACGATCAAGACTTTCGGATTGGGATAGAGCGCCCGAGCCAAGGCAAGTTGGTGCCGTTCGCTCTTGGAGAAGATGCTGCCTGCTGTATCGATCGGCGTGCGATACCCCTCGGGTAGGGCGAGGATTCTCTCATGCAATTGCGCCAGGCGCGCCACGTGCTCGAGTCTCTTTCTGTCGGGTTCAGCTCGCAGGCCCGCAATGTTTTCTTCAATCGTGCCGCTTACGAACCCCACCAATTGTGGGACATAGCCGAAGATATTTGCCGCATCGACGATGGACAGGCGCTCGACGTCCACAGCGCCCAGCAGGACATCGCCAGTCCTTCGGCACCCCGTCTGCTCCGCGACATCGGAGGCGCCGAAAGGGATCCGCCGCGGGCACCGTCCGATGAGCGCTTCGGCCAACACGGTTTTACCCGAACCGCTATTGCCCACGATTTCGATGGCCGACCCCGGGGACACCTTGAAGTGAATGTTTCGCAACAGCTTCCGTCTGGCGACCGGAGAGCGAACCGTCACTTGTGACAGGGATAAGGTCATCGCTCCCTCGACTACGTCGCCGGTTTGGCCCGACTCCTTCAGAATTTTGTCGAGGGCCACCCAGTTGGCGCGGGCCTGAAGGATGCTCGGTATCTTCTGCAGGAAGCGTTGGAACGGATGCAGGACCTGACGGGACAGGTACATGCATGCGATCATCCCCCCGATCGTCAACTGACCGCTGATGGCCAGATAGGCTCCGGCGGCGAGCGCGACGTACTGAACGAGCGTCGCAGCATGATAGGAGAGGCTGGAAAACCAGGCCGTCCAGTCATTCAGTTCAATCGCCCGATCCCGGGCCTGACGCCGCGCCTGTACCCAGCGCTCATTGTGCGCAGCCATCATCTGCTGCGTCTCGATGACATCCCGAGACGCCTGCAGTTGATCCTTGAGGTCGCTTATCCGGTGACTCGCCTCACTGAAGTGTTCATCGCGGCCCCTGGTGAAGAGCGCCTTTGCGATCATGATGAGGACCAGAACGCCGAAGCCGGCCACCAGGACCCACCCGATCGCTGGGCTGACAAAGAAGACTACAGCGACGAAGAGCGGGCACCACAGGATGTCGAGGACGCTCATCAAGGAGCTGGAATGAAAGAACCCGCGGAGTTCGTCGGCCTGGTTCAACCCGGGCGCAGGCTTGGCCTGTGTTCTGCGAAAATAGGTATCACGCGATGTGGAACTGAAGATATGATCCTCAATCCGCTCCTGAAACTGCGCACCAAACCGCGCGAGGATGCGCCGCCGAGAGTAATCGAGCAGCGTCATCACAAGCAGAACAATGACAAGGAGTATCAGAAGGGCAACCAAAGTCGGGGCCGATCTCGAAGGCAGCACGCGATCAAAGGTCAGAATCATAAACAACGGGCCGGCCAACCTCAGCGCGCTGTAAACGAAGGTGAAGATCACCGAAAAGTACAAAATGTGCCGAAGGCCGTGTAGCGTTGCCCTCAGCACATTATCATTTGCACTCCTGCCCAATATTATCTCACCAACAAACCGCACTTCGAACCGCCGCGCCGCTATCGGCGACGTCGGCGCCGACCATTACTTACGGCTCTGGTTAATGTTGAACGAGATGATGACGCGATCCCCCGCCCGCCCGTTCTCTTTCGACATGTTCGTGTCTACGCCATGATACAACCACGCCGGAAAGAGTATCATTCTCCCAGGAACCGGCGTGTAGTTGACCTTTGTCCAGCAATCCCGCGGCCGTTTCTTCTTCGCCACGTATTTTGGCTGGTTCATTATGATCACCGTCCGCGGATCCACGAACTCGATGTTGCCTGCGTTGTGTGGCGCCTGAATGTAGTAGACCCCGCTCCAGAGGCTATTGGGATGTACGTGCGCACGGTTTCCGTTCCCCGGCGGATTGATGATGGACCACATCGTCGTTACCTTAAGAACGTGGTCCGTAGCGTATCCGAGCTCCGCGGATATTGTGCTGAGGGCAGTGTCCACGTGGTCCAGAATCGCCCGATAGCTCGCGTTCTTGTGCAACCCTGTTGCACTATGCCAGCTGCCCAGCTCGGCGGTATTCGACTTGTTGACTCCGACCCTGTCTCGATCTCGCTCAGCATATATCAAGTCGAGCAATGTCTTGTTCAGGTCCTCGCAGTTCGGGACATCATACTGAAAAATCATGGTTGGGAAGTAGTTGGTGCGCGTGATATTGGAGTCGGCCATCGCCATCTTCCTATTCAGGGTCCAACTGCGTACGCAGGTCGGATTTGAACACCGCACAAGTATCTAACGAAGTAAGCATGATGTCGTCAACTCATTTTTTACCGCTAGTTAATCCACTTGACTCTGCCTCCGACCTTCCGCGGTGCGCCTGCTGGAGTTGTGACTCCACCCCGACGGCAAATTGGTCGCAGACAAAGTCCGGGCCGTATCCTGGTCGGGAACAACTAAATCGGACGCTCGATGAGAGCGTGTGTCTGGTAACCTGGTTCCCAACGTCGTTGCCGGTAGTGTGTGTGCGGTAACGCGGTGATCTGGACCGTCCTGGTCTCACGGTGTTCACCCTCGGACCGAGAGGCACCGCTGGCGTCGATCTCATCAAATTGTATCATTTTGTGCGGCAAAGGGTCAAAGTCTCTGTAGCAGCCTCCTCAACAACCCGTCCGTCCGGGAAGCTGAGGAGAAGCAAATGAAGGCGTCCTTGTCTGCCTTTGTGTTCGCAGCCGTCTGCTGGGGAGCTGTGGTAGCTGGTGTCACACCCGCAGCTGCGGACTCTCGGGCACCACTCGGATTTCAATTGATGTGCCTCCAAAATCCCAGCGAATGCAAAGGAGGCGGCAAGTCATCCATTAGTGGCACCGCTGCCGAGATCGCACTGCTCAAGCGCGTGAACACTGCAGTCAATCGGGCGATCCGTCCTCGTCACGACGGCAGTGTCGACATCTGGACCGTGGGGGCCAGTGCAGGAGATTGCGAAGATTATGTCCTCGCAAAACGGCGTCAGCTCATCCGGGCCGGCATTCCCGCAAGCGCCCTTCGCATCGCCTTTGTGAAAACGAGGCGTGGCGAGGGCCACGCAATTCTGATGGTCAAGACAAGTCGGGGCGACTTGGTACTGGACAATTTGACCGCAGCCATTCGTCCATTAAGTCAAACTGGCTATCGGTTGATCTCCGTCTCGGGAGCTAACCCGGAGCGCTGGAGTTAGGGGCGACGAAGCGGGAAAAACCGTCTCCCATCGGCAGATGTTCGTGCGGCAATACACGACGCGACACTGCCCAGACCCACTAAAAAGACGTTATCGTTTAGTTGACGACTTAGTAGGAGTGGGCTAATGATGGCATCACGCGGCGCAGTTTTCCATCAAGTGAGGCTGTGATGATACGCAGTGTGACGGTAGCATCCGTGATTTTCGCCATCTCGTCGACGTTATCGCTCGCCGCTGTGGAGCAGGACGTGGTCGATCAATGCGGAGCCGGCTCACCAGGGTGTGCCGACACTGCCGAGACCTACGTGAGCGACATAGCAGTCGCGGGCCGCCCCGACGCCATTGTCAATTTGACCGTGGCTCTGGTTGCACAGGCCCAGCAAGACCCCGCCTGCAACGCGGTTGACCGCGAGGTTGCCGCGGCGATCCGACGAATAGCTACTTTCGCCGACGACGAACAGGCTGCGCGGTTGCTCAATATTGCCGACGCCGTGGAGCGGTGCGAGGTAACCGAGACGGCGACCATCGCCGGCGGCCCACAAGACACACAAAGCCCCGGTTGACCACGGACGCTTACGCGTGCCGGCTGGCGAGGTGTACCGATCCGGGTCCCGCCTGGTATTGCTGCGGATGAGGCGGGGGAAACCGTGTCGCGGAGAACCTTTGAGACTGGTTCCCTTGCCGCGGCCTTTCTGTTCTTGGGCATAGCCGCGGGTCTTGCGACTGTCGGCGAGGTGGCGGCAATCGTCCCGCCGGGTGCGCCTCCTTCCGCCAAATTTGAGTACCTGGTCGATCGCGGCCTTCGCCCCGCCCTTTCTGAATATTCGAAGCGCACGGTTCTGGATGCGTGCGTGGACACGGTCGGCTCGCTGTACTCTCTGGTCCAACCTACCGATCGTCTGGCAACGCTTCTCGACACCTGCGGCCAGATTGCTCACGCAACCATTGCGGAAGTACCCGTGCACGCACTGGCTTGGGTGGTAGCGGCAGACGTGGCGGCGCAGCGCAGGAACGTTGCCGAGGTCCTGGCCGATCTGGTCGAAAGTCACAGGGCAGCGCCCAACGAGCTATGGCTCGCCTATATGCGGACCGAGCTCATGAGCTTGTATGAGGTCGAGCTAACGCCGGAGGCGGAGGCTGCCTACAATGCCGACCTGGCGTTACTTGCAACTAGCCAACGGGGCGTTCAGTTGATGGCCCGGCGCTACGCTACCGACCGCGCGTTCCGGGAGCGGGTCGTCGAGATTGTTGAGCAGCTGTCTGCGGAAGATCAGCAAGGGTTCGTGTCGCGCCTCACCGCCGCAGTGAGAAGGGCTGCGGGAACGTGAGTGCGGAGACCACAGGGACCACAGGGACGGTGAACGTCCTTGCCGCGGCATCGAGGCCCATCTCTTTATCCGCCGGGTGGGCCAACCGGTGGCTGGCAATCGCGCTCACGACCCTGGTTTGCCTGGCCCCGCTTCCGCTCGGTGGCAATCGCCCCCAGTTTTGGGGCGCCGTGGCCACCCTGTTGGCGATCATCGGGACGGCCTACACCTGGAACCTATACCGGAATGGCTCCGAGCTCCGGTTTTCGCTTGTTCGGCTCTGGCCAGTGGCAACCCTGCAGTTCGTCTTGGCCGCTTACCTCCTCATCCAGAGTCTTCCGCTCGGCCACTTGTGGAGCATTACCTTTACCAACTGGAAGGGCGAGGCGTTTGCGGCCGGCGCCCTAAGCCTGACCCCCGGTTCGACATTCCTCATGATGGTCCGCATCCTGAGCTATGGCGCGTTATTTGTGTTGATGGCCCAGGTCTCGGTAAACAGAGCACGTGCCCGTCGAATTCTCGTGGTGCTGTTTTACGTCATAACCGCCTACGGGATGCTTGGGCTGCTTCTCCTGGCGATGGGGGACACCCTACTGGGGCTGAGAAAGTGGGCCTACCATGGCTCCGCCACCGGCCCGTTCGTTAACCGCAACTCTTTTGCCACGTTTCTCGCAATGGGCCTTGCGATCGGTGTGGCCCTTCTGGCGGAAGTGTCGGTAGTCGCCGCTCCGCTTCAGAAGAAGCTCACTGATCTGGCGGCCCTTGTTGCTGGACTGCTTGTGACGACAGGCGCGCTTCTCACAACCGAGTCGCGCATGGGAGCCGTAGCTGCCGCCTGCGGGAGCGTGGTCGTTCTCGCCCTCGCCAGCAGGAAACTGAAATTGTCCTGGGCTCGCTGGACCGTGATCGGCCTTATCCTGGCCATCGCCACGCTCGCTGCCCTCACGGTCTTCGGCAGCGGCGTCCTCGAGCGGATGATTTCGATCGAGGGTGCCGCTGACATTCGGGGAGACCTTTATGCCCAGGTTGGGGAGATGATCCGGGCCCGCCCTCTGCTTGGGTGGGGAGGAGACAGCTTCGAGCTTTCCTATCCGCTCTTTCACCGACCTCCCGTGCTGACCGACGCCATCTGGAACAAGGCGCATTCCACCTACTTGGCACTATGGGTGGAACTTGGCCTGATCTTCGGCTCGATACCCCTTCTCGTTGTCGCCCTGCTTGCGGTTGTGTCCCTGCGCGTATTTTTCGCCAGCAGGAGCGGTTGGGTGGTGGGGCTCGCGGCGGTCGGAGCGTTCGTGGTAGCCGCTGTACACTCGACGGTCGACTTCAGCCTGGAAATACCGGCGAACGCCTATCTCCTGACCGCGCTTCTCGCGTTGGCGAGTGGCGTTTCAGCACCGGCGGACATGCACTCACCTTCCCGCCAGCACGTCGCGCGGGTTGCGATCATGAGGACAGGGTGATTGTTCCCCGCATGGGCTTGTTCCGTTCCCGACCGAGGACGGGTTCCGCGCCTCTCGGGACGATGTTCCACGCTTCAGCTCCGGACATGATTTATGCGGTTGGCGATGTTCACGGTTGCTTGCGGCTGCTGCGGCGCCTGGAGGAAATGATATTGACCGACGCAGCTGCGCGTTCCACAGACACGTGGATCGTAATGCTGGGTGACTACGTCGATCGCGGCCCGCAGTCGGCGGGGGTGCTCGACTACCTGATGGCCGACCTGAGGCGGCCCGGCTTCCGGAGGTGGAGTATTGCGGGCAACCACGAAGCTGCCATGCTCGCCTTTCTCGCGGATCCTGCTCGAAACGCGCAGTGGCTTGATCTCGGTGGCGTGGATACGCTTGCGTCCTACGGCATCCCTCCCTCGCTCTCCCGTTCCGTATCGCCCGGTAGCCGCCGCATGCGGCAGCTTCTCGATAGTCACATTCCGCAGGAGCATGTTCAGTTCCTGACAGATTTGCCGGCACTGATCGAGACACCCGACTACGTGTTCGTACACGCCGGAGTTAGGGCAGGCATAACACTTGCGCAGCAGACCCTGGATGATTTGTTATGGGCGCGGCACCCAATTGCTGAATTGTACCGCGAATTCGGCAAGATCGTGGTACATGGACATATCCCGCTCGCGACGCCTCTGATCGGCCCAAATCGCATCGCCATCGATACCGCAGCCTACTTGACGGGTCGATTGACTGCAGTGCGGCTTTGCTCCGGTGAAGCCCCGGTTTTGCTGGTGGCGCAAGACGATACCAGTATCGGCCCATGAATTCCGTGTCCTGAACCGCGGCCGCGCGAAACCACTACGGAGGAATCTCGTTGCAACGAACTCCGTCTCGCGACACTCCTGTTCGCATGTTCACAGTCGTCCCGCCCGCGCCCTCCTCCAACGGCGACCTGCCTGTCGAAACGGGCGGCGAACTCGATATACGTGCTCTCCTGGGGGTGCTGAGGCGACACGTGCGTCTAATACTGTCCGTGCTCGGGATCGTACTTGCACTGGCCTGTGTCGCGCTCTTCACGCTCAAGCCCGTTTACACCGCTTCCACTCTCGTGATGGTCGATCCGAGCCACAAGGATCTGCTCAACCCCGAAGACGTCGCCCAGAATGCGAGCGCCGACAGCGCGCGTGTCGATAGCGAAGTCGAGTTGGTAAAATCAGAGACGACGCTCCTGCGGGTAATCAAGGAGAACAACCTCGTCACCGATCCCGAATTGGGAGTGAGCTTGGGTCTCAAGGACAAGATCCTTGCGTTCCTGCGTGTGGCGAGTCCGCAACTGCCGACTGGGGACGAGGCGTTGCAAATCGTCGTCCGCAAGCTGCGCGACGCGATCAACGTGCAGCGGCGCGGCTTGACCTACCTGATCACCATCGACGCCAAATCGACCCAGCCTGCGACAGCCGCGAGGTTGGCCAATGCAATGGCTGACGCCTACATAAAGGACCAGGTTGAGGCCAAGATTAACGCCACACTTGCGTCCCGCGACATTCTCCAGGCGCGGATCAGAGATGCTAGTGCCACCGTGGCGAAGTCCGAAGATGCCTTCGATTCCTTCATCTCGGACAATATTGAACGGATCAGCGCGGAGACGGGGCGCACGGACCTGCTTCAAATAAGGAAGGATCTTGAAGCGGCCATTGCCAAGCGCACGGACGCCGCGCGGGTGGTTCAACTCATTCAGACGAGCCTGGCCACCCAAGACTGGGGAGCGGTTGCGGACGCGCTGAAAAATGAAGCGGTTGCCAAGCTCGAGGCCGATCGCGAGGCGCTTGAAAGGATGATCGCCGGGGTGGCCCAGGGCTCGCCCCAGGCGGTTGACCTTCGGGCGGAACTCGCAAGGCTCGACGCGCAGCTGACCAGCGCCGCCCAAAGCGGCCTCGCTTCTCTGCAAGCGGAGGTCACCGCCGCGGGAGCGCTCGCGTCGGACTTGCGTGCCCAGCTTCGGTCGGACGTCTTGGCCAGCAATCTGCCCGCAGAAGTGCTGACGAACATCTATGAGCTGCAGCAGAACGCGGAGCTCGCGCGGACGCAATACCAGACCATGCTGTCGCGCCTGCGCAACCTGGACACGCAAGCCTATCTGCAGGTCGCGGATAGTCGTGTTGTCTCGCAGGCACTGCCGCCGGCCCAACCTTCGTTCCCGAATCCTCCGTTGATCCTGACTCTTTCCGGTTTGTTCGGCCTTGGTCTGGGGGTTGTCCTGGCATTCTTGCTCGAGAACTACGTAGGCGGGCTCACTTCCGAGGGCCAAATCGAAGCTGTCCTCCGGACCAGGGTCGCGGCAACAGTTCCCCGCGAACGCGCGGCACGGGTGAAGCCGGGTGAAGAAGGACGGACGGTCGCCGACTTGATCACCCAGTCTCCACTTTCCGCTTTTGCCGAGGCATTACGCCGGGTTCGAATAGGTGTCGATCAGGCCGTACGCCGCCACCCTCCCCGTGAAGCGGCGAGTGGGTCGATCATCATGATAACATCTGCGGCGCCCAATGAAGGCAAGACGACTATTTCGCTCGCCCTCGCCCGCGCCTACGCTCTGGCGGGCAGATCGACGCTGCTTATCGACTGCGACTTGCGGAAGCCGCGGCTGCATCGCTATCTCAACGTAGCCCCCTCGAACGCCCTGCTGGACTACCTGGCCGGTGATGGCGCCGGCATTCACAGTCTCGATCCCTTCATGACTGTAGACCCGGACAGCGGAGTGCAGGTGATCACCGGATCGCGTCGCAGCGACGTGTCGACGGATCAGCTCATTACCGGAAAGGCATTTTCTAGCCTTATCGATGCGGCGAGCAAGAGTTTCGACATAGTGATCCTCGATACCCCCCCTGTTGGACCGGTAGTGGACGGTCTCTACCTTGCGCCGCTTGCGGACGTGATAGTCTTCGTTGTGCGGTGGAGCAGTACGTCTCAGCGCGATGGCCGGGAGGCGGTGACTGGTCTGGACCAGGCCAAGCGCCCGGATACGGAGATCGTGGCTGTTCTCAATCAGAACGAACACGCTCGCCACCGGTACTATAGTCGCTACGGGAGCTACTACGACGGGTCCGCCAGCTAACGACATTTCCCTTGGTGGCTACACCAGTGCAAAAGCCTCCCTCTAGGGAGAAAAAAGCCCCCTTTTTTGGAAGTTGGTGGATCTTCAAAAGAAGGTGTGGGGCAGGGGTGGGGCGCCGTCTGTTTGCGGGTCTCGAGGCGCCGCAAGAAGAGAAGCGGTAATCGACCTCCCCGATACCTACGACAACCGCGAGCAGACGAGACCCGGATAACGCTCGCATCCACGTTATCCGCACTTGGGTACTTTGCCCAGCCCAATTCAACTTGAATCTTTTTGTTGACCAACCGGTATCGATTAAGGCAATGTGCCAGCGATCGGAGGCCACAGCTCTCTGTGCACCGCGGCGGTGCGAGTACGTCTTGGATGTAAGAGATGTATGCATCTGAAGTGGCCAAGACCGACGTAGTCCCGTGGAGCGTGCCATCTACGGCGGAGGCACATTGCGTCATACCTCAAAGTGGACTGGGGTTGACCATGGTCGCGCGCTGGCCGATCCCGCCGCAGAGCTCAATACGGCGCACTATACATCTAGGCGCGAAACGCGCGCTTGATATACTGCTGTCACTTCTGGCGATTGTTGCCTTTGCGCCCCTTCTCGTACTTGTGAGCGCGGCAATCAAGATGTCCACGCCCGGGCCAACCTTGTACGTACAGACGCGAGTTGGTCTGAACGGTCGTCCGTTTGCTATTCTGAAGTTCCGTACCATGTATTGGAAGTCTTGTGATGCGTCCGGTACGATCCAGGTACGACGTGATGACCGGCGCGTAACTCCTCTAGGGCGGGTACTACGAAAAACAAGCATCGACGAGCTGCCTCAGCTATTCAACGTCTTGGTCGGTGACATGTCGTTGATCGGGCCTCGGCCACACGCCTCTGGCACTCTTGCCGCCGGCGTTGTGTATGAGGATCTCGTTCCGTACTATACGGAAAGGTTTCAGATGCGGCCCGGAATATCAGGCTGGGCGCAAGCGAATGGCTTTCGCGGCCCCACTACGGACGAGTCGGCAGCCAGGGCGCGCATAGATCACGACATCGCCTACGTTCAAAACTTCTCTATCTGGCTTGATCTGACAATAATCTGGATGACGATTAAGTCGGAGTTCTTCAGCGGTACCGGGCTATGAGCGCGAAGGCGTCACCGGACACATCAAGGAGACATCGGCGGGCGGATCGATGCCCGTGGCGCCCGCCGGTTAGTCTTGATCGCCGTGCGCGGCGGTCTCGTGAGAAAAGTCGTCACGCCGAAGGGCTGACCGTGCGGTGAGGTCTCGCCGCGGCGTACCAATTCTGCTGCGGAGTCTCTCGGCTACGCGGGAGGTCGTACACCCGGGGATTTTAACCCAACTATGAGTTGCGGCCGGCAAGTGCTGTAATAGTGCGGAAATATCCGTAGGAGTGTGGTACGACCCTCAAGTCCGTGGTGAACGCTCGACTGCTCAACCACCCCATCTGACAAGTCGCGGGGTTGTATTCCATAAATGGAGTGCTGCGGCGCTATCGGGGGACGGGAATGATGCGCGTATCGGTCATCGGTACTGGCTACGTTGGTCTTGTGAGTGGCGCCTGCCTGGCTGACTTCGGTCACGAGGTAACGTGCGTCGACGTGGATAGAGAAAAGATCGCGCATCTCCGGAGGGGCGAAATCCCGATTTTCGAGCCGGGCCTGGACCTGTTGGTATCCGACAACCTTGAAGCGGGCCGTCTCAGGTTTGCGGATGATCTGGCGCCGGTCGTGGCCCAGTCGGACGTGGTATTTATTGCGGTGGGCACGCCGTCCCGCCGCGGCGACGGCCATGCTGATACCTCCTACGTGCGAGAGGCGGCCGCCTCCATCGCCGCCGCTGTCGATGGGTTCACCGTAATCGTGACGAAGTCCACGGTGCCGGTCGGGACGGGCGACGAGGTCGAGCAGATCGTTCGCACGGTCAATCCAAGAGCTGACGTGGCGGTGGTCTCCAATCCCGAGTTCCTCAGGGAAGGCTCGGCAATCGAGGATTTCAAACATCCTGACAGGATCATTGTGGGCGCCCACGATGAGCGAGCTCGGCGTGCCATGGTGGACCTGTACCGTCCGCTGTGCCTGGGACAGACACCTATCGTCATGGTCGACCGGAGAAGTGCTGAACTCATCAAGTATGCCGCCAACGCCTTTCTCGCCATGAAGGTCACGTTCATCAACGAAATTGCAGACTTGTGTGAGCGAACTGGCGCGAACGTGCAGGATGTTAAGCGGGGTGTCGGCCTCGACGGTCGCATCGGAATGCGATTTCTCAATCCCGGTCCGGGTTACGGAGGCTCGTGCTTTCCAAAGGATACGGTAGCTCTCCTGAAGACGGCGAAGGATTATGATAGCCCCTTGGGGCTCGTTGAGGCGACCGTTCTGGTGAATGAGCAGCGCAAACGTGCGATGGGTCTACGGATCATCGCGGCTGCCGGAGGAGACGTGCGTGGCAAGGTCGTCGGCCTCCTGGGACTGACGTTCAAGCCCGACACGGACGATATGCGAGAGGCGCCGTCTCTGGCCATCATTCAGTGTCTGCACGAGTCCGGCGCTCATATACGCGCCTACGATCCCCAAGGCATGGAAACGGCCAGGATGCTGGTGGGCGATATTGCATTCGTTCATGACGCGTATGAGGTCGCCGAAGGCGCCGATTGCCTTGTGCTGGTCACCGAATGGAATGCGTTTCGGTCCTTGGACCTTGGCCGTATCAGATCACTCATGAGGACCCCGGTCCTCGTCGACCTGCATAATGTCTACCGTAGAAGCGACGTCGAGACCGCTGGCCTGAGTTACAACGGCGTCGGCTGGAGGCCCATGCGACCGTCGCCGCAACTCCAGAAGGCGGACGCTTGAATGAAGGTGTTCGTCACCGGGTCGGCTGGATTTGTCGGCTTTCACCTTTGCCGTCGCCTGCTTGGCGATGGCCATGAGGTGTTGGGCTACGACGGGATGACGGAATACTACAGCTCCGAGTTGAAGCGGCGTCGGGTAGCTATCCTGACACAGTCAGCTGCCTTCACGAGTTGCGAGGCCCTGCTCGAGGACAGCGCAGCGCTGAACGAGGCGATCGGACACTTCGACCCCGATGTGGTCGTCCACCTCGCAGCGCAAGCTGGTGTTCGTTACAGCATCGATCATCCCGAGGCCTACGTTAGCGCGAATGTAGTCGGTACGTTCAACGTCCTGGAAGCCGCGCGCGCACTCAAACCGCAGCATCTGATGATGGCCTCCACCTCGACCGTCTATGGCGGCAATCAGCAGGTGCCGTTTCGCGAGGATGACAGAACCGATTTTCCGGTTTCGCTCTACGCCGCGACCAAGAAGGCCTGCGAGGCCATGAGCCACGCCTACGCACATTTGTACAAGATCCCTACCACGTGCTTCCGGTTTTTCACTGTCTACGGCCCGTGGGGGCGACCGGACATGGCCTTGTTCAAGTTTGTGGAGGCAATCAGGAATGATCGACCGATCGAAGTATTTGGCGACGGTCAGATGCTTCGTGACTTCACCTATGTCGACGATCTCGTCGAAGGCATTCTACGCCTGGTGGCCTTCGCTCCCGAAGAGGGTAAGCCCGTCGTCGCCGAGGGGGTAGTGGACTCTCTGTCGCCGGTCGCTCCCTGGCGCTCGGTCAACGTGGGTGGTGGCCGGCCAGTCGGGCTACTCGCATTCATAGAAGCGATTGAGCGCTCCCTTGGCGTGCGGGCAAGAAAAATCATGCGACCCATGCAGCAAGGAGACGTCACCGCGACCCATGCGAGCGCCCTCCTGCTGGAGGCGCTGACGGGCTTCAGGCCGGCCACTCCACTCTCCGAAGGTGTTCAAAAATTCGTGGAATGGTACGATGAATATGTCGGCCAGTACCGAACATAGCGTATCCGCAGGAGTGATAACACCGACGGTCGCGCTGGTGCACGACTGGTTCACATTACCCGGTGGCGCGGAAAAGGTCGTGTCGGAGCTGGTGCGACTCTGCCCTCAGTCCGAGGTATTCACCGTTTTCAATCAGGCGAAGGACGGCCTGAGCGAGATCATCGGTGATCGGCCCGTACACGTCAGCTCTCTCAACAGCCTTCCCTTCGTCGCGCACTATTACAGAACATTGTTGCTCCTGGCGCTGCGAGAGGTCGAAAGGTTCGACCTGTCCGATTTTGACGTCGTCGTCTCCTCTTCCGCGGCTATCAGTAAAGGCGTGATTACAAATCCCGATCAGCGGCACATCGCCTATATCCATTCGCCGGCACGCTACGCATGGGATTTGACACATGAATACATGGCCAACCACGGTCTGACGCGAGGCTGGCGCGGAATGGTGGCGCGCGAAATAATGCATCAGTTTAGGAACTGGGACGCCCGCACAACCAATGGCGTGGATGTCCTGGTTGCAAACTCGGAATTTGTTCGACGACGCATCTGGAAAATATATCGTCGCGACTCTCTGGTCGTCTACCCACCTGTGAGTACCGACAAATTCAGAGTGGAGCGGCACGAGGGAAAGCACTTCATCGTCGCATCGCGTCTGGTCGAATACAAGCGAGTGGACCTGCTTGTGAAGGCGTTTGGACAACGACCGGACCTCAGGCTGGTCGTGGTCGGAGAGGGGCCGGAGCTGCCTGGCCTGAAGCGAATTTCGACGCCGAACATCGACTTCGTAGGACACGTGTCGGCGGGCGAGCTCAGGACGCTCTACGCAGACGCGAGAGCATTCGTCTTCGCAGCGATGGAGGATTTCGGAATTGCCCCCGTCGAGGCGCAGGCAGCAGGTCTGCCAGTCATCGCCTTGGGGGCCGGCGGCACATCGGAAACGGTCATCGACGGGGTAACCGGTATCCTTTTTCATCGGCAGTCCGTGGAGGACATCCTCGAGGCTCTGGAACGCTTCGAAGCGGTCGAGGCAAGCTTCGATCCGCAAGCCTGTATCCTGCACGCCGAGAAGTTTTCCGACGAACGATTTCGGTTGGAAATGAAGAAGCTGATCTATGCCTGACGTCGCGGGTGTGAAGCACGTCTGATGCGCGTTCTGTGTTTCTCACCCGTGAGCAGCTTCAAGGGCGGTGCGGAGCACTCCCTCTTCGACCTGCTAGCGAATCCAGATGCGGATTTTGTGGTCGCCGTCCCAGAGGAGGGGCCTGTTGCCGCGCGAGCCCGGTCATTGGGTTACGGCGTTGAGGTCATTGCGCTGGGGGCGGTCAGCCGCATTCGGCGCCCACTGCGGCTGCGTCACGCGTTCCCTGTGCTAGGCGATCTGTATCTCGCTGCCCGTTCACTCAAGCACATTGCGCGCGTTCGCAAGATTGACGTCGTCCACACGAACGGCCTCAAAGCGCACTTTATCGGCATTCTCTCACGAAGGCTGGGCTCGCCGCCCATCGTCGTGCACATCCGAGACATTGCAAACACCCGTCTGGAGGTGGCTGCGTTCAAGGTATTGGCCGGCATGGCTGATCAGGTAGTTTTGGTCAGTCGGGCATGCTGGCCGTTTCGGGGATCGTTGCCGCCGCATGTCTCGATTGTTCACAATGGCACTGTCGCCCCGTCAAAGGTCCTCGCACTCCCGGAGTCGCAGACCATCACCTTGGGCCTATGCGGGCGCATCCATCCCGCCAAGGGGCATGATCTTCTCTTTGAATGGATGGCTGCGGCCAAGGCGCGGGGATATCGACTGCGCCTGTCGGTCCGCGGACAGGCGGACGCCGAGGGCGCAGCCTTTCTGCGGCAATTGCACAGGCTCGCCCAAGCGCGTGGGCTGGGGAACGACGTACATTTCGATGGGGTGAGGGCAGGCTCAGCCATTTACGAGGGGCTGAACCTGGTGGTCGTACCTTCTCGCATCCCCGATCCGCTACCGCGCTCTGTTATGGAAGCCATGTCGTTCGGCATCCCGGTGGCCGGATATCCGCTCGGCGGGATTCCGGAAATGATTGAACACAGACAGACGGGCTGGCTGGTTGCAGACGAACATCAATTTGTCGCCTGTCTCGAGGATTTGGCCGATACGACCTTGGTCAGTCGGATCGTCGATGCGGCGAGGGCCAGGGTTGCGCAGGAGTTCAGCATGCAGCGACTCCATGCATCGGTGACCCGAATATACAACGCGGCGTGCGGCCATCATGTCGCTGGCTGACCCAATGCCGAGGATGACGATCATGTTCGTCATCCGCGCATATCCGCCAGACATCGCCGGTGGGGGCGCCCGATCGGTAAGCGAACTGGCACAAGCACTTGTGAGCCGCGGGCATGAAATCCACGTCGTCAGGTTGGCACCGAAGGCGGAGCTAGACCGCTTCCGAGCAGCCGCAGAGGAGGAGACCCGAAGGACGGGGGTAATCGTCCACGTTCTGCCACTCCGAAATCTCTATTGGCCGTTCGATTGGCAGCGGAGGCGCGCTTGGCAGCGGACTCTCTGGCACATCGTCGATCTCTACAACGTGGCGGCCGCAAGAGACATCGCCCGCCTCGTGCGGGCGGTGCGACCGCACATCGTGAACACCAGTATCATCGCGGGGTTCTCTACTGCCATCTTCAAGGCAGCAAAGGGCTCCGGTGCGAAGGTAGTACACACGCTCCGGGACTATTACCTGCTGTGCGGCCGCTCGAGCATGCACAGGGCCGGCCACAACTGTACCAGCACATGCTGGCAATGCAGACCCTTCCTCACCGTGAGGAAGAGAACAACGCGGTGGGTCGACCTGTTCCTCTCCAACAGCGACTTTGTGACGGAAGTCCACCGGAAGCACGCGGTGTTCCCAGAAGGAGCAGTCTGCTTGAGGCAATGGAACATCAATCCAAGGCAGGAGCTGCCCCCAAAGCGGCATGAGACTGGGCAACCACGGACCTTCGGTTTCATCGGACGTCTGGCTCCCTCCAAAGGGGTGGAGAGCATGCTCGAGGCAGCGAACACTCTGGATCAGGAAGGCGCGTGGGAATTGCTGATCGCCGGTACCGGAGATGAACGATGGGAGGAGCTGCTCAAGGCCCGTTTTGCAGGCAATCACCGTATCAGGTTCATCGGGTGGCAAGACGCGGAGGACTTCTATTCGAAGGTGGACGTCGTCATCTGCCCGTCCACCTACCAGGAACCCCTGCCCCGTGTAATCTACGAGGCCTTCGGTCACGGAATACCGGTTATTGCCGCCAATGCGGGAGGTATTCCGGAGATCGTTCGCACGAACGTCAATGGCGTGTTGTATGACGCAGGCGATGTCCAGGCACTGAGATCTGCGATGATCGCGATGTTGAAATTGACTGGAGACGACTACCGAAGGCTCAGCGTGTCCGCATGGGCACAAGCGGAAGCGTTTCTTCCGGACAGGGTAGTGGTCACGTACGAATCGCGAATGTACCGACTTTTGTGTGGCCATCCTCCTGGCGCGGGACCATAACGTATTATGGACGCGTCCAACGGCGGCGGCCGCACAATAGCCGCATATGCATCGGCATCGGTAGCGGCAAGCGCTGTAAACTTTGCAGCCATAATTATCTGGACCCGGGTCCTTGCCCCTGCCGATTATGGCCATTACTCGCTGTTCGTGACGACAGGGTTGGTACTGCATGCCGTCGCGTTCGAGTGGCTGCGGCAGTCGTGGGCGCGAAATCTGATCGAGCCTCGCCAAGGGCATGAGGTCAGCGTCAGCAGGGCAGCGGCGCTAATCCGCCTCTGGGTGGGCATAAGCCTTATCGTCCTGATCACCTGCTTGCTAGCTTGGATCGCGGGACTGACATCAGCTCGGGCCGATCCGATGTGGTGGGTCGCGATAACCCTGTACGCCGTAGGAGAGGGCGGCATCGCTCTTGGTGTCGTAACACTGCGCTATCGTGACCTGCCGGGGCGATACGTCGTGCAAGTGCTTGGTCGCGCTCTTGCGGCGCTGATCGCAGGAGGCGCCTTATTCGTGGTTGGAGGGCGACAGGTATCCTGGTTGATCGGGGGTGTTACTCTCGTCCAGCTCGGATTCCTGCTGCTTGCATACTCGGATAGCCTGTGGCTGGCCGCAGCCTCACGCCGTGCAAGGTGGGCTGACGTCAAACTTCTGCTTTCGTTCGGGCTGCCGCTGATGTTCACGGTGTCCCTGAATTTCGTCGTCGGGGCTGGCGACCGGTATATTATTCAGCTGACAATGGGCACGAGCGCGGTCGGATTGTATGGAGCGTCAGCCGATGTGGTCCAGCGCATCATCAACTTCTCACTCCTGATGATTAATCTTGTGGGGTATCCGGCGATAGTACGGACGATTGCCGAGCGGGGGGGCGCCGCCGGCCGACAGGGGCTCAGACGGAACTTTCATCTGCAACTTGGTCTGGGGTTGCCAATTGCACTGACCATCGCCGCGCTGGCCCCGGGTTTCGCACGGTTGGCACTAGGTGCCGAGTACCAGGATGCGGCAAAGGCCGTACTGCCATGGATCGCAGGCGCAGCCTTGGTACGGGCACTTACTGCTTTTCATACGGGACCAGCCCTGCAACTTGCAAACCGCCCGTCCCTCACGCTGATCGCACCGCTGCTATCGGCCTTGTTGCTTGGGGGAGTGGGATGGTGGGGAACGCAGGTGGCGGGGCTGGAGGGTATCGCTGTTGCCGCATTTGTCGCTAGTGTCTTCGGCTGGCTATCCAGCGTGGTCCTGGCTCGTCGAACGTTCGATCGCAATCTCTTCGACAAGGACTCGATGGCCGTAGTGATCTCCGCTCTGGTCATGGCGGCGGTTCTATGGAGCATGCGCGATCATGGAGCACCCGGGCAGACGGTACTATTAGCAATACTCGGCCTTTGCATTTACGCTGCCATGCTGGTGGCTCTTAACGCACTCGGCGTACGGTCTTTGCTGGCGAAGCGGTTCGTCGGCAAGAGAGCCTCCGGACAATGAGCGCGTCGAAGTTCTTCTCCGGCTATGACAGCGAAACGGTCTACCGGCTTTGGCGCGCGTCAATCTGGGCGTTCCAGGGAGGAATGATCCGGCGCCTGCTTGGCAGGCTCATACGGGGTCGGATCCGGCGCAACTTCGCCTGCCACCTATCACCCCTGGCTCATTTGGATGGCATGGTGAATATGCCCCACCCCACGGGGGTGGTGGTTGGCGACGGCGTTCGACTTGGGGACAGGGTCACCATCTATCAGAACGTCACCATCGGACGAAGCGGCGCGGAAGTGATCGCTGTGCCCCGCGTCGGGGATGCGGTCGTGATCTATGCTGGTGCCGTAATTGCCGGGGCGGTGAGCATAGGAGATGGGGCGACGATTGGGGCCAACGCATTCGTTAATCGCGATGTTGCTGCTGGAGAGACGGTAGTCGGCGTTCCCGCTCGGCCAAGGCCGGCCCGCAGCCAGAAGGGCTCAAGGGCATGAGGCCCGGCTCTTCCTCTTTCGGGGCGCTCGAAGCGGGGCGGCTCCTGCCCACCAGGTACATTTCTTTCGCCTTTGCCACCTTCGGCTGCCTGCAGACGCTGAAACGGGTACCGGGAAGTCATGTTCCGGTTACCGGCCCAGACCTGGCAAACCTGCTGGCTGCGGGGCTTCTGTTGTTGTTTGTCGCGCGCTCTGCCGGTTCGCAACGCGTCGGCTTCAGCCGGATACCGGCAAGCGTGTCGGCGCTCCTCATCCTCCTCGCCGTCACGCCTCTCTATCACGCTTTGGCGGCGGGTTTCAGGGGGCCGAACGGTGCGTTCTTCCTTACCGTAATAACCACCGTCATCGGCACTGGCTGCCTGCTGCTCATGCGACGCGCGAAAGACCACACTCTTGCAATGGAAATGGCGATAAATGCGTACGTGACGGGTATCGCCGTTGGCCTGGCCGCGCCATTGTGCCTTGTGATCGTCTCCCAACCCGGTCTCATATATTATGCCAACACCGGGCGCTATCGGGCCCTCCTCGAGCATCCAAACCAGGTCGGAATCCTGGCCACGATAGTGTGCGGATATGTTGCTGCCAGCAACCGCATAACGCTTTATTCGTGCTTTCTGGCGACAGCTGGCTTGATCATCTGTGCGCTTTCCCTGAGCAAATTCAACCTGACGGTCTCAACCGTCATGCTTGGTTTTTGGCTCGTACGGATCTATGGCCGATCTCCCATAATATATCTCCCGTTGTCATTGATCGCATTTCTGATTGTGTTCTGGTTCCAGAGTGAATTGGCGTCGGCAGCAGTGGACGTGCTCTCTTGGCTCGCACCGAACCAGGCACAGAACCTCCGAGTGTTTGTGCTCAACCCCGAGGCGTCGGACACGGTTCGAGACCGCGCGGTCATTTGGGCGTTGGCATACGAGGCTGCCGGCAGGAACCTGCCATTAGGCGTCGGTCCAGAAGCGGTCCCGGCTTTGCTCGCGGGCTTTCCTCACGCTCACAACTTCCTGCTCCAGTATGCCCTTGCGTTCGGTTTGCCGGGCCTTGCCACAGCCCTGTACCTGCCCACCTTGTTGGTCCGTGTCTGGCTTCGCTGCGGAACTGGATGCCGGCAGATACGACCGCTGTGCGTGGGCCTCCTGGCCGGCCTATTTGCCATGCTGTTGTCGGACTCGCTGAGTTCCACCCTATGGCCATTCTACTTGTTCGCGTTGCCACTGCTTTCCGGTGGGTTGCGCAGACGCCGTCGCGGTCGGGTCATGGAGGGCCCGCAGCGCCCGCTGGTGCCTGGCTACGTCCATTGACGCGAGGGGGCACCCTCACTCGAGCGGCGAAAGCGCAAAATCAGCCAGATCAAGGACGAGCGAACCGGGACTTCGCAGTTGCAGATCGATCCAGGGCTCAGCATCCTGATCAGTGCTCAGGTGAACAGTGACACTGCTCCATTGCCGTGGCCGGAGCTGTGTATGGATATCCAGCGTCTCTTGGGAATCGCCGATATCCATGACCAGCTTTTGACTACGCACTGATTGTTCGACTATGCGACCGCGAAAATTGAGTGCGTAGGCCACGCCTGGCTGCACATCCTTGAACGAAACGCGGTAGAGGGTGCGTTTCCCCTCGAAGGTGACTTGTACGCCAGATCCTGTCTCGGTGCCGATGAGTTCGCCGTGGGCGGCGAGTGCACGGCGTACCAGCGAGTTGTCGTGCGGCAAGGCCAGTTTCATTGCTGGTTGGGGTTTTGAAGCAGCAACCGTCGCGGGGGCGGGCGCGATGGGATTGGCCGGCAACGACGCGGGAGCAGGGGGCTGGACGGGCTTTGTTCTCGTCGAGAAGAAGGCGCCGGCCAGGACTTGAGCGCTCCGCGGGTCCATTGGTCCCCGAGTGCAGACGGTCTGCATCGCAGCAGCAGCACAATAGGAATTGAGAGCCGAAATACTCCCGCGCGTCAGTTGCCCATCGATAGGACCGGCGAACCCTTCAGCGGCAAGGACTGTTTGCACGACGAAAAGATAAGCATTTTCATTCACGTCCTTGAGGCGCAGGAACGTATCATGCTGTTCGACCGGATCGAGTTTCATAAGTGCGGAGTGTACCCTCGCGTACTGGGCCACCGTTCGCGCCTTCGTGGCCAAGGTGAGCGCTACGTTCATCTCTTGTGCTACTACCGCGCCACCGCTAGCGACTGCAGCAATGACAGCAAATAGCAGACGCCTCCCGGTGTGCCCCACGACTTCCTCCCTTTCGTGTTCGAGCCCGACCCCGGTCGATGGCAGGGGGCTGAGCGCCAAATTAATACAGGTCCGGGCCCGTAATATGCAAGAAGTACGTGAATGTTTAGCTGCGCGAATACACGGAGCAACCTAGGGCTGTGTCTGCGAAGGGTAGCCTCTGTCCGCTGGGGACACCCCGCGAATGCGTGTACGCCGCGGCGTCGGGCCGAAAGAGGAGTCGGCGAGTCTTTCCAGTGACGCTTGCTTGCAAAGTAGGGTTAACAAGAATAGACTGCAAGATGAGGGAGTTTAGGGACTCCCCCGAATCCCGGAACACCAGTCCGTTCCGGGAGGATGTGGACGATGGCTGGCCGATGCTGGTTAGTACGTCCGCCCAAGCGCCGCGACCCCCAGGGTGTCGAGCCGCGCGTGCGTGCGCCCGCATCGTAACAGTGGTTCAATCCTAGTAGATTGATCCCTGATCATAGACCGTCCAAGTCTGCCCAGCGTAGGCCGACAATACTCGAGGAAGCATTAACATGCCGTCCGTTGGCAATGTCGCCAACGGTCGAGTGCCTATATGGGAGTAAAAAAATGTCGAACGGTACCGCGGTCGAAAGCATTTCGATGCTTCGAACTGCCCTAGAGACTGGCCTGGATCCGACCAAGTCGATCCTGGACGCCTTCGCACCTCACGACTTGTTCGCACCGATCAGCTTCGCTGAAGGTGATGAGGGCGACGAAGACGACGAGGGCGACGAAGGCGACGAAGGTGATGAAGACGACGAGGGCGACGAGGGCGACGAAGGCGACGAGGACAACGAGGGCGATGAGGCCGACGAGGGCGACGAGAACGACGAGAACGACGAAGGCAACGAAGCCGACGAAGGCGATGAGAACGACGAGGGCGACGAAGGCAACGAGGGCGACGAAGGCAACGAGGACGACGAGGGCGACGAAGACGATGAGGGCGACGAGGCCGACGAAGGCGACGAGGACAACGAAGCCGACGAGGGTGACGAGGACGACGAGGGCGACGAGGACAACGAGGGCGACGAGAACAACGAGGGCAACGAAGGCGACGAGGATGAT
>JBDZVF010000282.1:0-8338 GCA_040255575.1 Pseudomonadota bacterium
CGCTCGACGATCTCTTTCTCGCTGAGATACCCGGGAAAACTCACCGCGCGCGGAGCGTCCGCTTCGAGCCGCAGCCGGCGGTTTCTCCAATAGCTCTCCTGCCCGGCCTGATCGCCACCGCAGATTTCGAGCCGGACCGGTATCTCGTGGTCACGCAGGGCGAGGAACGCATCCATCAGCACGCCTGTACCCTTCTTGAAGCTGAATCCGCTATCCGAGAAGACGACGATCTGCGCGCCGGCAGGCTTTCGCCAACGTACATCCGGCAACTCGACCGACGTCTCGATCACCTCGCAGCGAATACCGGGGAGGCGACTGCGCAGAACCCGGACCTGCTCCTGGCTTTTTCCGATGACGACATCGGCGCCGTGACAGACCTCCAGGATCATCGCCCGCTCACTGGCATTGCGAAATCCGCGGTTGAGATCGGTCCCCGCGATGACCGGGATATGAGGCAGACCGAGGGACTCGGCTACCTGATGGGCCGTGAATCCCGGCGTCGTCAGGAAGTTCGATAGCACGATATTCGTGCCGGCCGTCACGCGTCGGGCCACTTCCGCCCTTACGCAGTGAAAGATGAGTCGCGCACGCTCCTGCTCGATCCGTTCCTTCGACCCGGCGGCCGCCTCGAGTGGGGCCTCCCAGGGTGCGCGCAACTTTCCGATCTCTACGGTCTCGATCGTCGGCGTACTGTCCGCTGCGGCAGCCACTCGATGCTCGCAGACATAGACGATCGGTCTCACGCCGTTTGCCGCCAGGACCCCGGCGAGATCATGAGTCCATCGCTCCAGACCGCCGGTTTGAGGGACATACCGATTTGTGAGAATGTGCACCGTGATCATCGGCGGCAAGATACCGACGCGTTTCTTGATCGCACAAGGCGATGCACCTTCATGGAGAGCACAGTGTCCGAGCAGGATGCCGAGCAACACGACTTCGTCTATCGCGTCGGGCTCGACAAGATCCGTGAGCAGGTCATCAGCTCACACTTCATGCATCAGCTCTGCACGGACTCGCGCCTCGATCTCTACGACGAGGAAACATTCGCACGCAGGGCGCTCACCATCGAAACGCGCGCAGTACACGAACGGCTGCTACCCAGCCTCTTGAGCGCGTCTGCAACCTTCTCGCGGACACGGGCTGCCGCGGCCAAACAGCGCACACGCGAGAACCACCAGGCGTACGGTCTCAAGTCCGCCGCCGCGGTGGGGTGCGAAGAGCACCTCACCGAAGTCATGTTCGACCCGCATTTTCGTCGCGGGCGCAGGGAAACGAGCGCTCGGTCGGCCATCCGGGACCGGATACGCGAGCGGATCCGGAACGGCTTGCCGATCGACATGGTCATTCCGGCCTTGCCGTTCAAATTCTCCAGCCCCCTCAAGACGCGCGGCCAGTTGCCCGACCTCGCGGACGTCAATTTCATCCTCGGCCTGCACGAGATCGTCGCGACGGTCGAGCTGCTGTATCGGGAGGCGCGCCCGGAATTGCCGGGCGTTCTGGCGCGCTTCACGGTCGTCTCGGATGGCACCCGCTTCAATCGCCTGGTCGGCGAATCGGACGGCATGGTGAGTCGCTATCAGGCTCACCTGCGCCGCTGGGTGATCCGCCTCGGGCTGCAGGATCACATCGAGATTCTCGACTACCGCGAGCTGATGCGTTACCAGCTTCCCGCGACGACGTGGGCGGTGAAATCCTCGCTGCGGGAAAGATTTCGCACGGAGTACACGGATGCCTTGTGGCCGCTCTTCGACCCCGCGGACATGTTCACGACGCTCGAGGCGGCGGTGCGCGCCGATCCGGATCCGGAAGCCTCGAATGACGAGGGCCGTTTCGTTTCGCTCCTCAAATCCCTCGTCTATACGATCCGATACAGGTCTCTCGACGACTTCCCCGCACCGACGCGACCCGCGATCTACCGGGAACTGAGCGGACACCTCTTCGAGCCGCTCCCCGATGCCGCAAAGGAAAAGCTGCGCCAGTCCATGCTGACCGAGGCCTGGCGGGCGGCCATCGAGTACATGGCCGAAATCAAGAGCGACCGCGAGCTGTCGGACGATCCGATTCTCGACTGCCTGCCCCACTTCATCCGCTGGACCATTCATGCCAAGTCCGCGCAGCTCGCGTTATCGAGCACCACGGCGCTCGGCCTGGCGGTGCAGTCCTGGGCCGGCGCGGCAGTCTTCAAGCTCACCCGGAACGGCAAGATAAAGCTCAGCACGCTGCCCGTCATCGCGCTCGAAGGCCGGGGAGCAACGCCAGTGTGCATCCGCGAAGCCGACTCGGAGCTGGAGCTCGCACAGCAGCCCTTCTTTTACGTGTACCCGGACATCGAGTTCACTGACATCGACGATCTGCTCACCCGCATCGGAGAGCAGCTCGTGCGCAAGCGCGCAGGATGAAGCCATGAGATTCGACAGGCCCGGCCCGCTCACCGGCCCGGTGGTAGTGCTGGAGCCGTTGTCTTCGGACCATCGAGAAGCGCTGCGTGCCGTCGCGTCGAATGACGAGAGTATCTGGATTTATTTCCCCATCAACTACAACGGCGCTGGTGCCGACTTCGACCGCTGGTTCGACTACACGCTCGAGCGATACGAGCACGACGAGCACTACCCTTTCGCCGTGCGCCTGCGCTCGAACGATCGCATCGTCGGGACCACGCGCTTCTATGACATGGTTCCCGATCACCTGCGGCTGTCCATAGGGTCAACGTGGTATGCCAAGGACATTCAGGGCACGCGGATCAATCCGGAAGTTCGCCTGCTGCAACTGACGTATGCGTTTGAACAGCTGCGGGTGAATCGCCTGGAGATGATCACGGACCCGCTGAATCTCAGCTCGCGCGCGGCCATGAAGCTGCTCGGCGCGGTCGAGGAAGGCGTCATCCGGAATCACATGATCTACAAGGACGGTCGCATCCGCGACTCCGTGCTGTTCAGTATCATCAAGGCCGAATGGCCCGGTGTCCGGGCAAAGCTGCTGGCGAAACTCGGATACGGCGCGAAGGCGATCCGCATCACGACGCTACAGCCTGTGCCTCGCTAGTCTCATCCACGTTCGGGAACCGGATCTCGACCCATTGCGGAAACGGCCTGATCTGCCCGAGGTCGTGCTCGAGAATGTCCACGTTCCCCTGTTTCCCGACTTCGTGGAAGCCGTGAAATTTGTACGTCATGTACATCATGCGATTGCGGTCGGTCTCCACGAACTCCGCCTGCAGCCTCGCACCCTGTCGCTTCGCGAGCTCCAGGATGTAGGTGAGGAGAATGCCGCCCACGCCGCAGCTCATCACGCGGCATGAGGCGATCAGCAGCTTCACGCACCAGGCCTCGCGCCCCTTGTCGATCAGTGCGAGCCCGATCGTTCCGCTGCTTCCGAAGCGGTCTTCCAGCCCGGCAACGAGCAGGATCTGATCGGGCGCTCTCATGAGCCGTTGCAGCTCCTCGTACGAGTAGATCCGGCCGGTTGCATTGAGCTGATGAGTCCTGATCGTGAGTTCCTCGGCCCTGCGCAGATACTCCTCGGTCGCGCGGCGGATGGTGAGCCGCAGATCGAGCGTAGCGAGGAACTCGTGACGGCTCCCGGAGAACTCCGTTTCGAACTTCCTGCGCCCGATATCGGCCTGATACATCGCACGTCTCAGCTTCGATTCGGCGGTGACGAAGCGCGGCTGCATCTCGGGTCGGTGCAGGATCTGCGCCGCCTCGGTGGCATCGATCGTCAAGGTCGTCGGGTGGAAGTATTCGACTTCGGCGCGCTCCTGGGCCTGGTCGTCCACGAACGCGCAGGCATTCAGCGCAATTCCGAGGCTTTCAGAGATGGCCTTGATCGAATCGGCCTTGCTGCCCCAGCCGATCTGCGGGTAAAGAAAATATTCCTGCAGTCCGAACGCCCCGAGCTTCTGCCACGCCAGATCGAAATCGTTCTTGCTGGCGATGGATTGCAGCACGCCGCGGCGATCGAGCTCGACGATGATGTCCCGGATGCCCGGCCTCAGGGCAAGCTCATCGCCCTCCAGCAACGTGCCGCTCCACAGCGTGTTGTCGAGATCCCAGATCACGCACTTGACGCTCGGGCGTTCCATCGCGAATCTCTCCATTAATCGAGGTACGGACGCTGCAGAGCGTAATTTGCCAGCGTCACCTGATGAATCTCGTCAGAGCCCTCGATGATGCTCATCACCATCGAGTCGCGCAGATAGCGACTGACGGGATACTCGCCGCTGCAGCCATTCGCTCCGTGCAAGTGCACCGCCGTCGTCGCCGCTCGAACGGCCGCACTGGCGGCGTGATACTTGGCCAGACACGTTTCCATTACTGCACGGGGATCTCCCCGTTCACGCAGGTGCGCGCTCCGATAGCAGAGCGCACGAGAAGCCGTCGCGCTCACGAGAATCTCGGTCACATGCCGACGAATGAGCTGGTGCTCCTTCAACTTCTTGCCGCCCTGCTCTCGTTTGTCCACATACGCGACGCAGGCATCGAGGCACGCGTGGACGATTCCGGTGCTGCCCCAGGCGACTGAAAACCTGCCATGGTCGAGCGCGATGTTCGAGACGAGGCTCAGGCCGGCTCCCGTCGCCCCAAGCTGATTCGCCTTGGGCACGATGACCTGCCGGAAGTGAACTATCGCGAGCATCGAGCCCCGCGTGCCCTCGATGTCCTTCAGCGGCTCGACGGCAAGCCCGTCGCTGTCCCGTTCCACGAGCAGCGCAATCGCCTGGCCCTTGCAAAGGGCGAACACCAGGAAGACCTCGGCCACCTGGCCGTACGTGATCCACTTTTTCGTCCCGTGCAATACGTAGGTGCTCTCCTGCTCCACCGCCTCGGTTTCGATCGCCGAGGTGGCGCTGCCGGCGTTGGGCTCACTGAGCGCGAAGCCGGCGATCTTCCGGCCCGAGCACAGGTCCGGTAACCATTGCTCGCGTTGCTCCCTGGTGCCCAGCTTCGCGATCGCCTGCGCCGTCATGTTGTGCACGGTCATCAGGCTGCGAGTGGAGGAGCAGACTCTGCCGATCTCCTCGGTGATGAGCCCGTAACTGATCGGGTCTGCGCCGCCGCCGCCCCACCGTGCGGGTAACGCCGCACCAAGGTAGCCGCTCTGTCTCATCGCGAGCAGCACTTCATTCGGAGTCGTCTGATGCCGATCGATGTGCTCGGCCCATGGCGCAATCCGCTCGGTGGCGAACCGGCGTGCCGCCTGGCGAGCCTCCCGTTGGCTATCGCTCAGCTGCAAGTCCATTGGCCAGTTTCGTTTCGACGAACCGCGTCAGCGCCGCGATGGAGCAGAAGTTGCGGATGTGCAGATCCTCGCTCTCCGCCACGATCGAGAACTCGTCCTCCACGAACGCGACGAGCTGAACCGCGAAGAGCGAGTCCACGAGGCCGAGGTCGAATATGTCCGCGTCATCGTCGATCGAGGCCTGGACGGTGCGGCTGAAATAGTCCCTGATCCGTTCTTTCGCACGCATTGTGCATCCCGTTCACTTGGAATATTCGAAGAATCCGCGGCCGGATTTGCGACCGAGCCGCCCAGCGCCGACCATCTGCCTGAGCAAGTCACACGGTACGTACTTGCTGTTTCCGTAGCTCTCATGGAGCACGTCCAGCGTCAGCAGGATGGTGTCGAGCCCGATGAGGTCCGCGGTAGCCAGTGGCCCCATCTTGTGGCCCGCGCACTGGACGAAGACACGGTCGACGTCATGCGCACTGGCCACCTCGTCCTGCACCACGCCGATGGCTTCGTTGATCATCAGCATCAGCACGCGGTTCGAGACGAACCCCGGCATGTCGTTGACGAGGATCGCCTCCTTCTTCATCTGCCCCAGAAACTCCTTCACCGCCAGCAGCGTCGCCTCGCTGTTGAGCCGCGTTCGGATGACCTCCACGAACTTCTTTTTCGGGACAGGATTCATGAAATGCATCCCGACCACTTTGTCGGGACGAGTCGTCGTGTCCGCCAGGCGCGAGATGGCGATCGCCGAGGTGTTCGCTGCAAAGACGCACGCCGGCGGGCAGATCCGGTCGAGGCGGGGATAGATCTCCTTCTTGATCGACCAGCGCTCGGTGCTGTTTTCGACGAGGAAGTCCACCGCTGACAACGCTTCATATTCCGTGGTGAACGCGATGCGGTCGAGTATTGCCGAATGATCCTCCCGAGGCGCACCGGAGTTCCACAGCACCGCGCACCTCAGGCTTCGATCTATTTGAATCCGTGCCGCCTTCAGGGCTTCTTCCGCGACGTCCACCACGATGACCTGATGACCGGTCGTCGCCAGGTTCTCCGCGACGCCGATGCCCATCACTCCGGCACCCACGACGCCGATCTTCTGGTACTTCATGCGATCCACCCCGCTTCCGCTGCTCGCCCGAGTATCCGCGACTGCGCGGGCCGCGTGCACGCGGCTTCGCCTGGGGTTTGCACGTTGCAAGGGATTAACATTCTGATTGCATTGGTTCTAACGGATTGTTCCGCGGCGGACGGATGACAACCCGCACCGCTTCTGTGGAAACTGCCCGCGTGAAGAATCTCAAGTGGGCCATGCTCCGTCGCATCCTGGAGTTTGCGAGGCCGCATTCGGTCGCGTTCGCCGTGTTCCTGATGGTGGTGGTCGTCAACGCGTCCATCACCATCGTCTATGCGCTGATCTTTCGCGAGATCGTCAATGAAGGCGTCCTGAAACAGAACGCGACGCTCGTCATCGGGCTCGCGCTGTCCATCGCCGCGCTGGGCGTATTCGAAGCTGCGCTCGGCCTCTGGCAAACGCGACTGGCGACACAGATCGGGGCGAAGATCGTGACGTCGCTTCGCACCCGGCTATTCGATCACGTCCAACGGATGCCTCTGGCTTTCTTCTCCTGCACTCACACTGGCGCACTGGTATCGCGACTCGTCACCGATGCGAGCGGCATCCGCAGTGCCTACACGGATTTCCTGGGCGACCTGGCCGGTAATTCGGTCACGGTATTCCTGACTTTTGGCGCCCTGTTTGCCCTGTCGTGGCCCATCGCGCTCCTCACCCTCATGCTCGTGCCGCTCTTCCTGCTGACTTCGCGCTATTGGGGCCGGCGAATCCGCGAGGGCGCGCAAGAGATCTCTGCGGCAAGCGCTGAAATCTCGAGCACGATGGTGGAGCGCTTCAATGTGGAGGGAGCCCGGCTCAGCAAGCTGTTCGGGCGTCCCGCGGAGGACGTTCGCGCTTTCGAGGTCAAGGCACAGACGTTGGCCCGAACCGGATTCGCCCTGGCGTTCTACGGACGCATGAATGCCACGGCACTGAGTCTCACCGCCACGTTCGCAACCGCGCTCGCTTATGGCTGGGGAGGCATGCTCGTCATTCAGCATGTGCTCGACCTGGGTACCGTGGTGGCGATCGTCGCGCTGCTCACTCGCTTGTATGTGCCACTCAGGGGACTCTCGAACGTACAGGTCAACGCGATGACCGCGCTGGTCTCTTTCGAGAAGGTCTTCGAGATTCTGGATCTGCAGCCGACGATTCGGGATCGGTCGGATCCGGTGACGATCCCGCCTGGTGCCATGCGTGTGAGCTTCGATCGCGTGTCGTTCCACTACCCTGCGGCAGCCGAGATTTCCGTCGCCTCGCTGGAGTCGGTCGCCATTCCTGAATCCCAGGTGCAGCGGATGGTACTTCACGACATAACTTTCCACGTTGAGCCTGGCCAGCTGGTTGCGCTCGTTGGCCCTTCAGGAGCCGGAAAGACCACCATTACCCACCTCATTCCACGACTGTACGACCCGCGAACCGGAGCCGTGCGCCTGAACGGTGTCGACATCCGGGATGCCGCGCTCGAGTCCGTACGGGCCCGGATCGGCGTGGTGACGCAGGACGCACACCTCTTTCACGACACGCTTCGCGCCAATCTCCTGTATGCACGACCGGGCGCAAGCGACGAAGAAATCCGCACGGCCCTCGAGCACGCCCAGATCCTGCACATGGTGGAAGCGCTGCCGGATGGCCTGGACACGATGGTCGGCGAGCGCGGCTACCGCTTCTCGGGTGGCGAAAAGCAGCGCCTGGCCATCGCACGGGTGCTTCTGAAGGCGCCGGATCTGGTCATTCTCGATGAAGCCACCGCTCATCTCGATACCGCGTCCGAGCGGGCGGTTCAGCGAGCGCTGGATCAGGCACTGCGCGGCCGAACCTCGATCGTGATCGCCCACCGGCTGAGCACCGTTGTCAGGGCTGATCAGATTCTCGTTCTACAGGGCGGTCGAATCGTAGAGGCCGGCACTCACGGACAGCTGCTGGCGAAAGACGGTGTGTATGCGGAGCTATACCAGCGGCAGTTCGCGACTGCAGGACCGCGCTCCAAAGCGGCCG
>JBDZVF010000735.1:0-1651 GCA_040255575.1 Pseudomonadota bacterium
GGACACGCTCACGGCCGCCGAGCACAGTCGGTTCACGACCTGGATCCTCGCCAGTGAAGAGAACCAGAGGAAGTTTCGCCAGGCCGTCGGCGTGCTCCAGCTTGCATCGAGCCTGCCGGCCCCGTCGCAGAGCGCACTGATCGCCGCCGCGGGAGAGGGCCGCTCGGAAAGCGACCAGATCGCCGGTCGTCGCAACATCCTCAAGTTCGCAGGCCTTGCCGCCTCCGTGGCCGTCGGGCTCGTGGTCGGCGGCGTCTATCTCGAGAATCGCGGCATCTTCGGCGAGACGCACACCACGGCCACCGGTGAGACGAGCACCGTAAAGTTCAGCGAAGGCAGCGTCGCCTATCTCAATACCCGCACGCGCATTCGCTGGCTCGGTAGCGGCAACGTTCGTCGCGTCGAGCTCATCTCGGGTGAAGCGCTGTTCGACGTGGTGCACGACGAGGCGCGCCCGTTCTCGGTGATATTGGATGGAAGCGAGATTCGCGTGCTCGGCACGCGATTCAACGTCTATCGCAAGGATAGCGGCGACGTCGTCGTGACCGTGCTCGAGGGCACGGTGGAAGTGCGCGGCTTCGCGCAAGGTCCGTCGCGGCCCGAATGGGTTCGGCGGGTGAAGGCGAATCAGCAGATCGAATATCGCCCCATTGGCCTCGTCACCGAGCCTCACCCGACGGACGCGCTCCGCGCGGTGACGTGGCGTTCCGGCGTGCTGCAGCTACCGGAAGAAGGTGCCACGATCACGTCGGTGCTCGGCGAGCTGACTCGATATACGGACAAGCGCATCCTGATTCGCGATCCGCGCATCGCCAACATCAAGGTCGGTGGCGCGTTCAATACCCGCAACGTGAAGAGCGCGTTGCAGAAACTGCAGATGGCCGCACCTAATATCGAGGTCCATGAGGGCGACGGGCTCTACACGCTGGATCTGCGCTCCCCCGCCACGGAACGGAATTGACCCCATGCTCATTTCTCTAAGCGGGGGCGGGGAAGTCGTCATCAACCTGCCAGCGCCTAGGCGCTGCGACTGCGCGCATCTGATCGATTCTTATGTGTGGGAATGCCTGGCGTCCGACACGCAGAAGGCGTTCGAGCTGCATCTGATGGAGTGCGCCACCTGTTTGCGCTCCGTCGAGCTCGAGCGTTTATTGAGGCGAGCGATTCGAGAACACAAGACAAGTTGTGGCCTTCCATGCGCCACACGAGTACGGAGGATACGATAGATGCTCATTCTGACCCGACGCACGGGCGAGACGGTGATGATCGGCAACGAGGTGACGCTGACTGTGTTGGGCGTCAAGGGCAACCAGGTGCGCATCGGCATCAACGCCCCGAAGAACGTTCCGGTCCACCGCGAAGAGATCTACGAGCGCATCAAGCGCGAGCTGGCTGGTGGGGAGGTGAACGGCAACGTCGACGAGTCGCCGCAGTCCCCGCCCCGCAAGGCCGAGTTCGCGCGCTAACGCTGCGGCTGACGGGCTGCCTCGTAGGCGCACCCTGCGCCTATGAAGTAGTCTAGGCCGCGTGACCGAAGAGCCAGACTCATCACGCGGCCCTCGTGGGCTCGACGACCTGCGCGTCGTGGATCCGAGCGCGCTCGAGGGCGATCCCTTCGCCAAACGCGCGACGTTCCTGTCGAGCCTGCGCG
>JBDZVF010000283.1:0-8335 GCA_040255575.1 Pseudomonadota bacterium
CTGGTTCGTGGTGATCCACCCCCGGGTGCACGTGCCGACCGCGGCTATCTTCCAGGCCCCTGAATTGACACGAAATTCCCCGAAGATCACAATGCGCGCCCTCTTTGAGACGGGCGGCCGCAACGATTGCGAGAATCTCGTGCGGGCACGCTTCCCCGAGGTCGCCGACGCGCTCGACTGGCTTGCCCGGTTCGGCCCCGCGCGCCTCACCGGGACCGGCGCATGCGTCTTTGCGGACTTTGCGCGGGCGGCCGATGCGGAGCGCGTGGCCGCACGCGTGCCGGATCGCTGGACGAGCTTCGTCGCCCGGGGTTTGAATACCTCGCCGGCGCTCGGGGCGTCCGCGCAGGGGCGATGAAACAGTTGATGCGTTGGGGTGTCGCCAAGCGGTAAGGCAGCGGGTTTTGATCCCGCCATACGTAGGTTCGAATCCTGCCACCCCAGCCAAACTTCATAATTAGAACAATTGCTTACTAATAAGCTGATTGTCTTTCCTGGTGGCTGCTTGGTGTCCGCATCCCCTGCAGTCCCCCCTCGGTCCCCAAAAGTGTTCAATACGCTGGCAATAGCGACCTCATCACGACCGTCGGAAATCGAGCCCCTATGCTCGCGATTCTGCGTGACGCCATGACACCCGCCGATTTGTCCAAACGCCCGCTCTCCTTCATGCGCTTGCTGGTTACGCTACGTTGGGTAGCGGTTGCCGGTCAGGCCGTGACAGTTGCCGTGGTGACGGGTCCGTTGCAAGTGGCCATACCACTTGCGCCCTTGTGGTCGGGTATCGCTGCGCTGGCAGCATTCAACGTCTACGCCACATGGAGATCGAGGCGCGCACCCGATCCACGTTCGCGCGAGCTCTTCGCGCATGTCCTCGCGGATATAGCCGCCCTTACCTGGATGATTGCCTGGAGCGGCGGAATCGAGAATCCGTTCTCGAGCCTGTTCCTGCTACCCCTCGCGCTCTCTGTGCTCACGTTACCGGCGCGGTGGGTGTGGGCTACGGCAGCGGCGAGTGTCGGAGGCTACTGTCTCTCGGCGGCATTGGGCCTCGAGTTGCCTCACGTGCACGGCCTGATGGGCGACACATTCAGCCTGCACAAGTTCGGCATGCTCGTGAACTTTCTGATCTCAGCGATCGTGATTCTCGTGTTCTTTGCCCGCATGGCTGCCGCGATCCGCGAGAATCAGCGCGCGCTGGCGCGCCTGCAGGAGCAATTTGCGCGCAACGAAGGCATCGTCTCGCTCGCAACGCATGCGGCCTCCGTTGCCCACGAGCTGAACACGCCGCTCGGCACGCTCACGCTGATGGTCGATGACCTCATCGAAGATGGCGGCGACGCGCGCCAGCGTGAACACTACGAGAATATGAAAGCGCTGCTGCAGCTCTGCCGGGATCGGGTGCGTGAGCTCGCGGCGCCCGCCGATTCGCTTGCAGATGGCCGACCCGCGTGCGATGTCGATCTGGAGCGCGTGATCGAGCGTTGGCAGCTGGTGCGTCCGACGATCGATCTGCATCGATCCGGCTCGATGGCGGGATGCGACAAGGTCGATCCCGCCGTCGGTCACCTTCTCCAGGTTCTGCTCAACAACGCCGCTGATGCGGGCGAACAGGCCGGGTTGCCACGTGTCGATCTGAAATTGCAGGCTGAGGGGGGCCGCTTGCGCGGCGAGATCCGCGACTACGGGGTGGGGTTCGAAAAGGCGCAACCGTTGCTCCCCGGCCGTCTGTTTCGCACGAGCAAACCGGGTGGCATGGGTATCGGCCTCGCATTGTCTCACGCGACGATCGAGCGTCTGGGCGGCGAGCTGTCGATGGAGTCCACCCCCGAAGGGCGCGGTGTGCAGGTCGCGTTCAGCGTGCCGATCGCGGCGGCGGTGCGCGCGTGAGCAAGCCGAATTTTTCCACGGGCCTGCTCGTTGACGACGACGCGCTGTATCTGCGCACACTGAAGCGCTCGCTCGAGCGGCGCGGCTTCGAACTGGACATCGCAACGACGAGCGACGAAGCGGTGGCGTGCGCGCGCGTCCGCCCGCCGGATTTCGCGCTGATCGACCTGCGCCTTGGCGATCGGTCGGGGCTCGAGTTGATCGGGCCGCTGCGCGCGATTCGTGCGGATACGTTCATTCTGCTCGTGACCGGCTATGCCAGCGTCGCGACGGCCGTCGAGGCGATCAAGCGGGGCGCAGACAATTACCTGCTCAAGCCCGTGACCGTCGACGCGATCCTGCGCGCTTTCGCGGACGAACCTTTGCCGCTCGATGAATCCGAGCCCACGATGACGCCGCTCAGCCGCCTGGAATGGGAACACATCCAGCAGGCGCTGAACGAAACTCAGGGCAATATCTCGGCCGCCGCGCGCCTGCTCGGCATGCATCGCCGCTCGCTTCAGCGCAAGCTTGCGAAGCGCCCCGGACCCGAACGCAAGGCGACCGACGCGCTCGATTAGCTCGTCTGGATTGGGGTACTGGCGGCAGCCCCGCTCCAGGCTGTGCGCAGCTCAACAGCGCTGACGGGCGCGGCGTTCACAGCTGAACCCGCACCCCCACATACGCAGCTCGCGGCGCGCCGGGATTGAGGATCGCCGCATCCGCATTGGCCTGGTTCTGCACCGACAACGTCGCGACGTACTGCCTGTCCGTGATGTTCCGAAGCTCGCCGAACACCTCCCACTTGCTGCCGTTGACGCCCCCGCGAAGCCCCAGAAGCCCATAGGAGCTCACGCCGTACGTGTTGCTGAAGTCGGCGTAGCGCTTGCCGATGAGGTCAAAAGTAGGCCCCAGGAAGAACCCGCGGGTGTTCCGGTAAAGCACTTCGCCTCTCAGCGCATATCGCGGCGCCGCCGGCAGCCGGTTGTCGCCGTACCACGGATCGGAGTCGAACTTGAACTCGTTGACCGTGAGGCTCACGAGCGGCTCGATGCGATGAGCGCTCGCTTCACCCAGCGCGAAGCTTGCACCGACGAGAGCCTCGACTCCCGCATGGATCGTCTTGCCGATATTGGTGGTGAGCGTGTTTCCGGGCGCGGCAGGATCATCGACGGAGAGAATCTCATCACGGATGCGGCCGTAATAGGCGGCAATGTCCCAGTGCCAGCGGTCGCCGCTGTCCAGAGATTTTCTCCCGCGGATGCCGGCTTCGATTACCGTGCCATGCATCGCATCGAGCGTCGAATTGTTGGCCCGAACGTCGTCTTCCAGCTCGAAGGTCGTCGGCGGCTCGTACGTGCGGCTCACGCTGCCGAAGAGTTCGCTCTCGTTGTCGAGCGAGTAGATGACGCCCAACCTCGGGTTGAACGAAGAGTAGCTGGCCTTCGGATTGCGCACGTCGCCTGACGCAGCATTCGTTGTCTTCACATTGCGATCGGCGTCGACGTATTGGCCGCCGTACACGAGCGTCCACTCCGGCGTGATGCGCCAGCGGTCCACCGCAAACGCTTCGAGGTTGGTAGAGTCGTTGTGCACGTAATCGGTGATGCCGTTCAGCTTGCCGCTGTTGTTACGGTAGTTGCCGCCATTCACCGAGCCGTCGCCGAAATTCACGCCCGTGACGATGTTGTGGTCGCCCGCCTTCAGGTTGTAGCGGGCCATGGCGCCGAAGTCGCGATGATCCGTATCGATGATGAGACTGAACACTTCCACGGGGGGCATGGGGCCGGGGCCGTCGAAGTCGACGAGAATGCGATCGACGATCGGGTGATAGAGCGACTGCGTTTCGTAAGAGAGCCCGAAGTCCAGAGAAGAGCTCGCGTTGAGCTGCCACGTCGTCTTGCTGGCAATGCGTCGTGCCTCGACTTTCTTGCCGTAGTCACCGCCGAGGGCCGGCGCGCTGGCCTGGTCCGGGTCCGCGTCCATCTGTGCGCGGGTCAATGTGCCGGGCAGTTGCACGTGATTATCGAGATAAGTGCCGTACAGCCGCGTCGTGACGGAGTCGGAGATCTGCCAGCCCGCATTCACATAGGCACCCTTGCGATGCTGCGAGCTGTGATCGCGGTAGCCGTCCCAGTTCTTGCTTTCGAGCGTGACGAGCCCGTCGAGCGTGTCACCGGCAAGTCCTATTGATGCCCGCGCGTTCATTTGTCCGAAGCTGCCGCCGTTCACGAATACATCGAGCGGTGGGCTGGTGCGGCCGGTGGGGGAGGTGAAGTCGATGGCGCCACCGAGCGTGCTCGCGCCGTACGTCAGCGCGTTCGCGCCGTGCGCGATGACGGCGTACTGCGCGCTGAGCGGATCGATCACGCGGTTGTGATTGTTGCCGTCGGCGGTCGTGACGGGCAGGCCGTCCTGAAACATCTTCACGCCGTTCTTGTCGTAGTCGGTCGAATCGAGGTTCGAGCCGCGGCTGGAAATGAAGAGATCGTCCTGGCCGGCGGCGCTTTCGGCCCACATGCCGGGCACGTACCTCAACATGTCGGCAAGGCCGGTGACATTTCGCTGGTAGAGCTCCGCGCTGTCGACGACGGTGACCGCGCCGGGCGTTGCCGCCCGCTCGCTTTCGAGCTTTTCCTGCACGCGCTGGGCCGTAACACGGACGGTCTCCAGCGTAGAGGAAGGCGGTGCCTGGTCGGCGAATGCGGGCGTCGCGATGCACGCCGAAAGAAGACCGGCCGTCGCAAGCGTGCGCGGCGAAGCGCCCAAGATGATTCGTATCATGATTTCTCCCCGATTGTCCCGGAGAGTCTAGGGGTAGGGACGTATCTGTCAGGTGCGGCAAATTGTCGCAGCGGGCCTTCCGGCAGCGTGCCTGGGGTACAGTGCGGTGATGCGAAATCGAATCGTAGAAAGCTCCTGCCTCATGCTGGCCTTGGCTCTGGCCAGTGCCTGCTCGCCGGGAGCGCCACCCAATGAGGATGTCTCGATCCGCAAGCAACTGATGTCGACGTGGAGCTCTGCCGAGGCTCCACTGACCATCGACCCGATCGTCGTTGCTGGCGATCACGCCGTTGCGGACTGGACGCAGCCGACGGTGGGCGGCCGCGCGCTCCTGTACCGGCACGAGAACCAGTGGCACGTCGTGCTGTGCGCGGGCGACGCGCTGAAGGATGCGCAGCAACTGGAGAGCTCGGGCGTCCCCGCGGCGCTAGCGCGCGAGCTGGCGTCGAAGCTGGCGCAAGCGGAGAAAGCCGTGTCGACGGAGCGACTCGCGCGCATGGCTTCGTTCAGAGGCGTCGTGCGGATGGATCAGCACGAAACGGCGGGGCACGCCGAGTGAGCACGCAAGGCGTTCCCGGGCAGGGTCTCTACGCGCGGCTCTGGCGCTGGCATTTCTTTGCCGCGCTCGTGGTGATTCCCTTTGTGCTCTGGCAGGCGGTCACGGGCGTCATCTACCTCTGGCACGAAGATCTCGATGCGCTCGCGCATCCTCAGCTGATGCGGGTTGCCCCCGCCGCGCGGGCCGTCAGCCTCGATCGGCAGCTCGCCAGTGTTCTGCAGCACCATTCGCGCGAGTCGCTCGCATCGATCGAGATCAGCGCCGATCCGTCGCGCTCGACCGCGTTCTTCTTCAACGACAGCAATGGGCTGCCTTTCCCCGCTTTCATCGATCCGCACTCCGGCAACTACCTCGGAAGCGTGCCCTCGACTCATTGGCTGCGCGGTTTGAGTCGCGGGCTGCACGGCGGATGGCCCATTCAGCCCTACGGCAGCTATCTGCTCGAGCTGGGCGCGAGCTGGGCGATCGTCATGACGCTCACGGGCCTGTATCTGTGGTGGCCGCGGAATGCGAGCGGGCTGGCGGGCGTGATGTACCCGCGACTGCGATCCGGATCGCGTGTCTTCTGGCGCGATCTGCATGCCACCGTGGGCGTCTATTTTGCGCTGGTGTTCCTGGCATTCCTGTTCACCGCGATGCCCTGGACGACGTTCTGGGGCACGCAGGTTCTCGGACGTGTCGAAAGCGCGACCGGCCAGGAGTCGCCGAACGGATTCTTCTTTGCGTCCGGTGCTGGCCATCATCACGCCACCTCGGCGTCCGAATCGTCCGTGCCACGAGCCATCGGGCTCGATGCGCTGCTCTCACGCGCTCGCGCGGAGGGCGCGACCGGCACGATCGAGATTCACCCGGCTGCACAGGGCGGCCCTGTGAATGTACGCGGTCAGCGCGCTCGTGCTCCGCACGAAGTGTGGTTGCAGCTGGATGGCGCGTCGGGCGCCGTCCTTGCACGCGTGACCTGGAAGGACTTTCCGACGCTTCCCCGAGTCGTCGCGCTGGGCGTGAACCTTCATGAGGGCACGTTCTTCGGGCGCGCGAACCAGGTGTTCAACACGATCGTCGCGCTCTCGCTCGTGTGGCTGTCTGTGACCGGCTTCATCGGCTGGTACAAGCGGCGGCCCGGCGGTGGACTCGCCGCGCCGCCTCGGCGGGCAGTCCGCTTTCCGGCGGTAGTGCTCGCGACCGGGGCGCTCTTGTGCGTAGTGCTGCCGATGCTCGGCGCATCGGTGCTCGCGATCACGTTGCTCGATCGCGGCTTCGGCCGGCTCCTGCCTTCACGCGCCTGATTGGCCGCGACACCCGGTGTGGGGTGAACACTGTAGCCCGAGGGAGCGTGGCCTGTAGCTCCCCCGTGACGTTCGATTTGCGCGGAACCCTGTCGCGCGGCTTTCTGCCCGGCTTCCGCCTTGATCCCGCGCAGGCTCTGGTGCATCGTGATTCCGTCATGCGCGGCAGATCCCCACGATTGCGGTCCGCCACCCTGTATCGGGCTGCGCCGTTCGTTCTCGCGCTGCTGTGTCTGCGTGCGCTGGTGCCTGCGGGCTTCATGCTCGCGTCGATGGAGGGGCGGTTGGAGATCGTGTTGTGCGACTCCAGCACCGTTCATCGCCACCATCATCACAACGACGGCGGAGGCGCGGGAGATTCAGGTGCTGATCCCCTTTGTCCGTACGCCCAGAACTCTGGGCCTGCGCCACTGCCGGCATTCATCTTCTCCGGTGTCACTGCTATCGCAGGCATCGAGTCGCCACGGCCGTTGCCGGCCGCACAGACGTGCCCGCGATGCGGGCCCGTGCGCCTGCAGACCTCACGCGGACCTCCACAGCTCGCCTGATTTCGAAACCGACGACTTTCGCGACTCCCGCGGCCAATCTGGGCTGCGTGTTGCGCGTTCTTCAGAGACGTTTCGCATCATCAGGTGAGATATGAAATTCACTTCGCTTCCACGCGGTCACGCCGCGCCGCTGTTTCTGGCGGTTCCTCTGATCACTCTCGCTCCCCATGCTGCTCTTGCATGTGCCACGTGCGGATGCACGTTGAGTTCGGATGCTGCCATGGGATATTCGTCGCAAGCTGGCTGGCGCATCAACATCGAGAACGACTATCTGCATCAGGATCAACTCCGCAGCGGCACTCGTTCAGTGTCGGGCGTGCCCGATGGCACCGAGCTTGAACGTGAGACGCTCAATCGCTACATCACCACCGGTATTACCTACAGCCCCGATTCGTCGTGGGTGGTGAGCCTTTTGGTGCCGTACGTCGTGCGCACCCATTCGACGTATGGCGAGTACGACTCCGCGGCAGTTTCATTGCCGCCGCTGAGCACGTCGCGCAGCTCGAGCCTGGGCGACGTGAAGCTCATCGGCAACTATCAGGGTTTCCTGCCGACCCATAATCTGGGCGTGCAGCTCGGCGTGAAGCTGCCGACTGGGCGATATGGCGACTCGGTGAAGTTCAACGGCGGACCCGAGGCGGGCGAGCCTCTGGACGCGAGTCTGCAGCCGGGCACTGGCAGCACGGATGTGATCGTGGGCGCCTACTACTACAGGGCGATCAGTCAGGACTTCGACTTCTTCGCGAATGGGCAATTCCAGGCCGCCGTGAAGCAGCGCATGGATGAGCCGGGCAACGACTACCGGCCCGGCAATTCCACTACCGTGAGCCTGGGCATTCGTTACGAGGGCAGTTCGCAGTGGTCGCCTCAGTTGCAGCTGAACATGCTGCACAAGTCGCGAGACCAGGGCGCGCTCGCCGACGTGGAGAGCACGGCGGGCAACGTGGCTTACATCAGCCCCGGGCTGACGGCGAAGGTGCTCCCGCAGCTGCATGTGTTTGGCTTCGTGCAGGTGCCGGTCTACAGCAACTTGTACGGCTATCAGCTCTTTCCGCGTTGGACGGCCAGCCTCGGTGCGAGCTATGCGTTCTAACCAGCCATCACGTGGCGTCTCGTTCTCGCGCCGCTCGTTTATAGGGAGCGGCGCGGCCGCGCTGGTTGCGTGGGGCTCACTCGCCAGTTCCCGTGCATACGCGAACGATCTGCACGTAGGCTCCACGGCGCCGGATGCAGTGCTCGTGACGCTCGATGGTGAACACATCGCTACGCGCGACCTCGTGGGACACGTGGTC
>JBDZVF010000284.1:0-8297 GCA_040255575.1 Pseudomonadota bacterium
CCGCGAGCTGGATGGGCTCGCCGCCCTCGGAGCGCGCACGTTGCACGCCGAACGCCTGCTCGCCGAGCTCGGGATGCGCGGCCTGAAGGGAAGGCGGCACCTCGAGTGGCGCGCGATGGAGAATCTCCGTGCCGGGACCTTTCGCGGCCGTGGGGGCATCGCCATACAGCGCTTCAGCATTGAACGGCAGCGAGCTGTGGACCCGGTTCGTCTTGGCGTACGTGCCGCTGCCGCGGCGCCGAAGGATGCGGCCTTCCTGTTCCAGCAAGTGCAGCGCGCGGCGCACCGTCGTGCGCGACACACGATACCGCGCAACGAGATCCGGCTCGCTGGGCAGGGCGCGCGAGGACTTGTATTCACCATCGGCCAATGACTGAGACAGGATGCTGTAGAGCTGAAGGTAGCGGGTGATGCCCGCATCCGCTGTGCTCGACAAAACGCTACGACGTCTTCTCATGGCGGTGGATTCGCGTGGTGAGGAAAAAGGGGGGATCGAACTATGCGTGAGCTGGAGAGTGAGCGCATACGCATCTTTCACAATGGTATGCCACTTTTGAGGCAGGTGCTGCGGGTTCGCGGATCGATTTTGAGTCTACGAAGTTGCCTCGGCTTCCTCCAGAGTTGTATGCAAGATCGACAACGGTACATGCGGGCGTATCGCGGTCGTGTCAGGAAGTGTTGCGCATGACACAGTCGGGCACGCGGATTGCGCGGAGAACGGGGAGTGCAGTGCGGTGAACGAACGAGCAAGCGGGGGGCCTGTGGGTCGGCGCGGGGAGGTACGCACGCACGTAGGTACGGGATGAGTGGGGTGGGGTTGCTGCGGGTGGGTTGGGATTGATGCGGTGGGGTTGAGGTTGCTGCGGTGGGGTTGAGGTTGCTGCGACGGGTTGAGGCTGCCGCGACAGGGTTGAGGTTGTCGCGGTGGGGTGGAGGCTGCCGCCACGGGGTTGAGATCGCTAGCGAGGCCGAGGTCTCCGCCGGGGCGAGGGCCGCTCCGGGGTGCCATGGGCGAGAACTGCTGGCGCGGAGTCCCGCCGCTTCAGGTCAGGTGAATGGCGCGAAGGTCGCCCGGCCGACCGCAGCAACGCGGAACTCTCCACGGCGACTTCAACCCCAGCGCGGCGACAGGCGCGCCGCCGCCGGTCGCGTCACGGATGGCCGCGGTTCACGGCCGTCACACTCAATTCCGTGGGAGGAGACGTGGCTTGACACCCTGCGGCGGGGGTCGCGACAATCGCCGCCCCTCGAAAACCGAGGGGCCCGTGCGGCTGGCTGGCCGGTTTCACCGGGGCGGGTCGGAAAGGTAGCTCAGCTGGTTAGAGCACGGCACTCATAATGCCGGGGTCGAGGGTTCGAGTCCCTCCCTTTCCACCACGTACTTTCAGCCACTTACAGCTCATCCGACCAACCGCAGCACTGTGCCCGCGGGAGATTCGCGGGAGTTTGCAATGCGGTTCACCGCCGCCAGCAAGTTCCCGATTTCCGCCGCGCTGTAGTGCGTGGTCATACGTCCGCTCTTGTGACCGAGAAGATCCTGCCGATCCTCGAGCCCCACGCCGACGGCTCGCAGGCGCCGCCCGAACGTGTGACGCAAATCGTGAACCCGCACCCGCCTGAAAGCAGGAGGCATGGGCCGCTTCAGCTCCTTCTCGTACCGCGCGGCGGCACGCCGTCGCGCAGCTCTCCAGCCTGAGTTGGTCAGACGCTCGAGGCGCTGACGGCGCCCCTTTTGATTGACCCAGGTGAACACGTACGCCGAGTGCTGCCCGCGCACTCCCTCGACGATCGACTGCGCAATGTCGTTCAGGACCACGACACGAGCCTCCTTGTTCTTCGTCACCGTTTCCGGCAACACGAACACGCTCCGCTTGATTTCGGGAGTATCGAGCTCCGGGATCCGTTGTTCCCACTCCCATTTCAAGCCGCACAGCTCCTGAACCCGCAGCCCCGTGTTCACAGCGAACAATGCCATTCGCTGTAAGTGCGGAGTCAGCTCGGCAAACAGCAGGCGCTGCTCGGACCAGTCGATGGGGTACGGCTTCCGAGCATTGCCGTTCCGCTCCAACTGGATGAGTGGCGCCTGCACGAGCCACGTGAGGGTTGATCCGTCGTCGCGCCAGAGGCGCGCCGCCAGATTCAGGATCCTTCTCGCGACAGCGATGTTTCGATTCAGCGTTCCCGGAGCGAGCGGCTTTCGTCCCTCCGAAGGACGCCGACGCGCATCGATGTACGCCTTGAAGGAATCGTCGTGTACGCAATCGAGCCACACGTCTCCTATAAACGGGTCCATATCCTTCAAGGCCCGCGCATCGCGTTCGATGCTTCGCTTCCAGGAGAAGTCGGTCAGGTAGCGGGTCGCGGCCTCTCTGAATCTCCGTCGGGGTCGCGTTCCATAGACCGTGGCCTGACGGATCTCTTCGATGCGCCGCGCGAGATACCGCTCGGCTTCGTCCTGATCACTCGTTCCAGTGCCCTCGCAAAGGCGTCCGTATCGCTTGATGCGTTTGTCGATATGCCACTCATACGCACCATTCGTCCGGAATCGCTTGAAGAGCCCTGGCGTTCCTCGCTTCGACATAGCAGTCCCTCCTTTTCAGGGGCGGGACGGCCGTTGCAACGACAATATGACTCTGCCCACGCATCGAGTTCAAGTCGATCGAAGGCGATGGCACGCTTGCCGAGAGGGATCGTCTTGATCGACGGACGCACGAGGGTGTTGAACGTGTTCTTGTTCATGCCCAGGTACACGCACGCGGAGCGAATGCGCATGAGGCGCGGGGCCCAGGATGGAGAGCCTGCTGCCTTCAGGCTGATGCCTGCGTTGGCCGCTGGCTCAACACCGCTCGCGCGATTCGCAACCTGTTCACTCTCCGCATGGCGTTCGCTCTTGAGCGTTTCCATCTTCGTCGCGTCCTGTCTGCTTTGAACCGAGTTCACATGAAGTGACTTGCCGCTGATCGCCGCCCATTCCCACGCAAACAGAGTCGCGTGGAACGGGCGTTTTCATTCAGCCGAAAATCTGTCGAGTTAGCCAACAAATTCACGATGCATGCTGCGGGGGTGCGGCCCTTGCTTGCACCGAAATGCGCTGAAATGCACCACTCCGCACCCGTGTGCAACGGTTCGCAACGTGCACTTGCTCGAGTGCACGCAGGCGTCGCACGTTGGCGATTGAGCGGTAATGTCCCTCTGTTCCGAGAGGAGTTCAACTCGGTCGGCTCCCCGTGCCGATCCGCGTAGCGCTGTCCGGTTAGCGAAATATTGCAGCGAAAGTGGCCATTCCCTCTTGCCGAACCCCATCACATAGGAACCTTTAAGGAGGCGCCTTAAAGATAGCTATCGTCAGAGCTGTGTGACAGATTCGCCGCGGGATGTAAGTGGGGCGAACGATGCAGGCGAAGCGCGCCAGACGAGCCAAGCGAGCTAAGCGAATCGTGCAACGGATCGAGGGGCTGCCCGAGCGACTGCGGTTGACGATCGCGTCCTACGGAACCGTCTCAGCCACCGCGTCAGCGATAAACCGATCGGAGGGTGCGCTACGCAAATGGATCCGAGGCGACTCCGAACCCAATGCATCAGATCTACGCGCGATTTGCGAGCTGACCGGCACGCGAGTCGATTGGCTCATCTTCGGCGAGAGCAGTACACCGCAATCTCCTACGGAGATCGGTGAGACAGGAGGTACTGAGAAATGAATGATCAACGGGCACTGCAGATTTTGCACTCACTGGTGCAGGGAGCGGATCCGTTTACCGGCACAGAACTGCAAGGTGGAACGGTGCTGCAAAATGGGGACGTCATCCGAGCGTTGTTGACGGGCTTGAACGCGGTGAAGGAACGAGTTGTTCGGGCAGGTCGCCGGGCAGCGCTGCCTCGGAATATCGGTCGAGCCTGGACGCCTGAGGAACAGGAGCGCTTGGTCCAGGCTTTCAAGAACAGAGATAGCCTCGATGACATTGCTGAGAAGCATGGGCGCACGCTTCGAGCCATCGAGGCAAGGCTCCAGCTCATCGGCATGATCACGGAGCAGGAGCGCAAGACGAAGGATCGATTCGGCGCGGACCAGAGCGATGAGTCACTCCCAGCAGGCCGCCGCAAACGCAAGCCGACGAAGAGCGCGGCAAGCTGAGTTTCATATGCCGCGAGTTGAGGTGAGAAGGAGATGCCCGGTTCTGCGCGCCGGTGCGTAAGGTGACTGTCGGGAATGAAGTTGACGCAACTGTCGGTCCGGCCGACGAGAAAGGAAGCCGGACCGGCAGGAGCACAGTCGGGCGTCCGAGGAGGGTGACCGATGCACAGATCGAGCAAATCTTTGCATGGCGCGCGACCATCTTGGAGTTGAAGGCCAAGCGCTCTTCGATCAAGACGATTCGACAGGTGGCGAGGGAGTTGGGTGTGTCGACAGCTACGATCAACGATGTCATTCGGGCACGTGGCGAATACAAGCAAGCGTCACCCGAGAATCGAAATCGAGTGCTTCGAGAGCGACGTGCATTTCTGCGGAGGGAGCGCCGCCGCCGCGACTCAGAAGGTGCATGGCGGCGGCCGACGCGTTGAGCGCCATCTGTTTCGCCGTGTACCTCAGCTCGCGCCGCCCGTAACAATTGCTGCGAACACGACGTCGCTACTCCGTCCTCGGAACGTTCTTGAGTCGCTTGTCGCGCGCATTCTTCTTGACCTCCTCGAGCACGAGACGCATCAGATTCTCGGGCAGGTACCCGTACACGTAGTCGCCCGATGCGGTGGGTCTGAGGTCCGGGCCCGGCCAAGTGAATTGGTTGAGTTCCGTTGTGATGATCCAGGAGCGCTCTGTATCTAACCCGAGACGCCGCTTGGTCGCTTGCGGAATTTCTATTCCGTCTTCTTGCTTGAGTGGAGGCGTGTGCGTGATGGGCAGGACGTAGGCGAGCGTACGGCCGCTCGTCGTGATCCGTGTCAGCACGATGCCGCACGGACGATCCTTGGCGCCGTCCTCGCGTCCGGTTCGCGCTTCATTCCACCAGAGATAGGCGTAGCGAATGACCTGGCCGGGTTGCGGAAGTGGAAGCACCATCCGCTGTGGGTCAGGTCATTTCGTGGTTGTAGCGCGCGGCCTCGGCGGGAATCTCTACCGCATCGAGTGCGGCGAGTTCTTCGTCAGTCAGCTCGGACACGTGCATCGCTCGGCGGTCCAGGCTTCGCAGGCGCTGATATTCCTCGGCCGAGAGGAGCACGACATCATCGCGGCCATGGCTGGTCACGATGACGGCCTCTCGATGGGCGACACCGCGGAGGCGGCCGAACTCGCGCTGAAACTCGCTCGCAGGGACTCGGGCCACGGTAATCTCCAAGGCAGGACGGAGATCCGAATTATACGTAAATTTCGTATTTTGTGTAGTGAGTAGGCTCGGGCGCGACTGTTTCGACGTAAGGTGGCACCTCCGCCCGGGCGTTCGGGTCCGGGAGCGCCTGACGTCTCGCAGCTCGGCATCGTTCGGGAGGCGCAGGCACAACGCTGGGTGGGATTGAGGCCGGCGGTCACCGCCGCGAGGCACCGGTCGGATCATTCCGGCGGTCTGGTCCGGGCGGACAGCCACCGTTCGACGTCCGACCTCAGCCATCCGCCGGCGACGTGCTTCTGCGGGAAGAGCCCCTTTCTGATCCACCGGAACACTGTCGATCGATTCACGCCCACGATTCGCAGCACCTCGCGCGTCGACATGCACTGATCCAGAGTTTCTGCTGCCGCATGCGCGCGAGGGGCAGGCTCCGTTTCGACCTCACGTCTCAGTTGAATGGGCGGTCCGAACAGAAGAGGGAGCTGCAGCGGAGTGCCGCTCCCAGTTTGCCGCGGGCCGCGTGCTCGGATCCCGCGTGTCAGCTTCGAAGACTTCTGTTGAGGCGTCTGAGACGGTCGCAACGAACCTGGACTTCCCGAGCGGGAAGCACCGTGGATCCGTGAAACTCGACCACCTGCGCGCATCGCTATCAATCCATCGGCTCGTTGAGTAACGCGAAGGACCGCCCGCTTACCCTGCAACGACATCGCGGCTGTGCTCTACCTGCGAATCTGTCGAGTTGCCGCACAAATAGGTGTTGCAAGCGCCAGTTCGCCCAGTTGCAACTGCATGGCCCGGAACCCAATCGGCGGCACACCACTCGGCAACGGCCGCTCGGCCAGTTCCAGCATCGTTTGCCACACGCGAGTCCGGTGTTCCCAGCGGGGCCGGACCCAGTCCGCGTGACGTTCTGCAAGGCTTTCCAGGACTGGGAGGCTCAGCCTCGCGAAGAGCCGTGCGCAGCCAGGGGACATACCGAAGACGAGACAAGCGCGCTCGAGGCTGACCTGGGAGGTTGTCGACGCGAGGGTCAATGCCATCAGCGCGAGTCGACTCGCGGCCTGATACGGAAACCGTCCTTTCAAAGCTTCGGTTTGCGTTGGCGTCGCGCTGCTGTCGACGGCGGCACGCCATCGCCCTTCATCGAGGAACCCCGCATCCACGAGCGCGATCGGGCAATTCGCAAGGCGACGATGACCTTCCGCGTCCAGTCGTTGCATTCCGTCGCTCAGCTCCAGCGCCAATTGCACACGGTTCTCCGATGCGGGCCGAAGACGCTCAGCATCGAGCAGACTTAGTAGTAATTCGTTGAGCGCGTAGACCGGCGCCATCGAATCTGGCCCGAACCAACTCTTCGAGTCCGAGATCTCGAGGTCGTGTCGCTCAGGCGCTGCGATCACGAGATCCTCCCTTCATGACGCGCATTCCACGCCAGCTGCGGCGCTGTCGATGCAGACTCGGAGAACGCGCGTTCTGCGCATTCCGATCTGCATCGGCCTCATGAAATCGATACATGCCGAACCCGACGTGCATCGTGGGTTCGCCGGGCTCGCGTTCGTGTTCACAGCGGAGCATGAACGCATCGACACGCCGCAGGCTGGCCATGCAATCTCGCTGATAGAACTCGGCAAGCTCACGCACCCGACTTCGAGGAAAGTGATCGTTCTCCGCGGCGTACTCAAACCAGCTCTCAGCCTGTTCACGCGGCAGGGAGTTTTGCTCACAGTTGCTGAGCATTCCGCGCAAGGTACGCAGGCGGCGGGCGTTTGTTGCTTGCGGCATTCCGCGAAGCGAGACCCAGCGTGTTCGCGCGATGTAGCGTCCGGCTGCCTTTTCTACGGCACCCGCGCGAAGCAAATACCGAAGCATCTCCAGTGTACGTCGTGACCGGTTCACGCGATGCACGAGTGACTCCAAGGAGGGTGCTTGGCCGCGCAGCTTCAGCGCGAGGGGCCGTCCCCGTGCGTCGGTATAGGCCGGGTCTGTGTGCCAGACCGCCATGACGTGAGGCGCCTCGCGAAACTCAGACACGCCCGGCGAGCCCGCGCCTGAGGTGTCAGCCATTGCTGCCTGGCTCGAAGACTGCACGGCCTCCACGATGGCTGCGGACGCGTAGCCGAACCGGCGCAGAACGTTGACGAACTGCTCGATGACTTTGCGGCCCTGCTCGTCCAGAGAGCGCCCTCGCGGGACTACTCGGCGATTCGGCGATGGAAGCTTCGGTTCTGCATTCACGGTGTCCGTTCCGCTCGTCGGTGACGCGAGCCGCGTTTGGCGCGCGTTCTTCGGCGGCCACGCGAGAGCGTCGTGTGGCCGGGAATCGTGGCGTCGTCGAATGCGAAGGCCGCCGCGCCAATAAGCGTCGTGGGCTCCGCGACCGAGCGGGCCTCCCAGCGGCTGAAGTAAGCATCGAGTCGCAAAATGGCATCGCCCATCACGCGACCGATATGACGATGAATCGTAGGCAATGCGCGCACCGGCACGCGCGCGTTCGTGGCAGCCCGCTCAAATAGGCGACGCGTTTCATCGTGGCATGCCAAATTGTGCGCGATCGTCCGCATATGGCCGAGCAACGTCATGAAGGCATGCACGTGGGCCACTGCTGGATCCGTCGAGAACGAGACGAAGTGCGCGTTCGGAACGTAGCGTCGTCCGTGCCGGCGAATGGCGCCCAGCGCAATCAGTGTCGCTGCGATTGCTGCCACTCGCTGCCGCGGGAAGACGCGTCGGATCAAGGCGGCGACACTGCGCTGTCTCCCATTCAAAGGCAGCGCCGCCGGGCGCCGAACAGCGCGGCGGTCCCGGAAATCCGGATCGGTATACCAATGCGCAATCACCTGCGTGTAGCCGATGATGTCGTGAGATCGCGCCGGGTCGAACAGATGGGACGAGTCTGGCTTGTGACGAAGAATGTCCTGCAGTTCGCCGAGCAATTGCTGCTTGGATATACCGACGTCCAGCAGCGTGGTCGCCGTG
>JBDZVF010000285.1:0-8294 GCA_040255575.1 Pseudomonadota bacterium
TGCGACGAGCGATCAGGTGGAGCGCGTGGCGCGCGGCTTCCATGAGGCCATGCGCTCGTACGCCACTACACCAGCGCGCACCCGGTTGGACCTTGCGGCGGAACTCTACCGCCTGACCCTCGCGCCGCTGAGGCAGGCCGTCGCCGGTGCAACCGAACTCACGATTGTTCCCGACGGCCCGCTGCACTATGTGCCATTTCTGACACTGCGCGACCCGCAGTCGCCGCAAAAACCCTATCTCGTGCAGAACTACGGCGTCGCGCTGGCACCGGCGCTGCGATTGATTTCCTCACGATCCGCAACGCGGCCAGCCTCCTGGGCCGACTCACGCATGCTGATCGTGGCCGATCCGGTCTACACGGCGGACGATCCTCGCCTGCAACGCGCGGCCCGCACGCGTTCCGGCCAGACCGGCCGCATCGAGGACATTCTGCGCACGCGTGCCGGCAGCGTGGATCCCAGCCGGCTCGACCGCCTCATCTCCAGCGCGCGTGAGTCGGAGCGCATCCGATCGCTGCGCGATCTGGAGCCCGTCGATGTGCTCGAAGGCTTCGATGCCACGCGTGCGAACGTCTTGTCGCGTGATCTGTCGGGCTATCGGTTTATTCATATCGCCTCGCATGGAATCATCGATTCGGAGATCCCGCAGCTGTCTTCCCTGATTCTTGGCGCCTGGGGTCGCAACGGACGCGTCGCGGACCAGTACATACGGGCAGGTGACCTCATGGGGTTGACGTTCGATGCCGAGGTGGTGGTGCTGAGCGCGTGCGACACTGCGCTCGGGCGGGAATTCGCGGGCGAGGGCCTCATCGGCCTGCGCTACGCGGCGCTCGCCCGCGGCGCACGCTCGGTGGTCGCCACACTCTGGCCCGTGTCGGATGCGATTGCCGCGGATGTCATGACCGATATGTATCGAAACATCACGGCAAACGGGCAACCGGTCGAGATAGCGTTGAGCTCTGCAATCCGCTCCACGCTGGTTCGCACACCCGCTCTCGACCCTGCCCTGTGGGGGCCGTTCGCTGTGTACGTCGCTAACGATTAAAAAAGGATCACAACGATGGATCTGTCCAACTGGCTGAAGACGCCCTGTGTAGACATCGACTTCAGGGAGAACTACGGCAAGAAGCTGCTGCACGCACCAAACGGCCGCCGCCCACAGTTCTGGCTCGAGCCCAAGAAGTTGCGCAACCCCAATGGGGAGGATCAGGTAGTGCAGTTTCGGGCGCATTACCCGTCCGGCTGCATGTGTCACAACTGGGCGGAGCTGCTCTTTACGCCGCTCGGCAGCGCGCCCGTGCCGCCCTTGAAGCAGAAGCTGCCGAAATGGAGCCCGGACAAGGAGCCCGAATACGCCGCGGGCCTCGATCAGCTCATCGCCGAGCTGTATCGGGATGACACCAAGCTCGAGCGCCTCGAGACCTATCTGCCGCTCTTCCTCGACCAGAGCGAGCAGAGCAAGCGCGAGGCCACCATCGACCGCGTGCGCATGGTGTACCTCGTGGACGCGGTGGAGGGGGAAAACCCCAATCTCGTGCTCATCGTGTTCTCGTACTACAGCGGCTACCAGATCCGCCAGAACGGCGCAGGCAGTGGACCGCCGCGCTGAGCGCACCCGTTCCCCGTTTGGGCGGGCGTTGTGTATCGGACACGATGCCGGCATGGATGCCCGCTCTTTTTTCGACCTGGCCGCCGAGCGCGGCTTCGCCGAGCGCACGTTGCTGCTCGATGAGCGCGCGACGTGCGCGGCCGTGCGAGCGAAGATCGTCGAGATCGCCGCGGCCAGCGAGCCGGGCGATCTGTTCCTGCTGACGTTCTCCGGGCATGGCGGGCGGACCCGCTTGCGGTCCGGGGAAGTGGGGACGTGGCAGCTTTACGACGGAACGTTCAACGACGAGCAGTTGAAGGCCGATCTCGCGGGATTCCGGGCGGGTGTGCGAGTGCTCGTGGTGTCGGACAATTGCGGCGGCGGGCTGCCGGCACGAAGCCTTCAATCGCCGCACAACTCGGACAACTCTGAAGGCTCGGAGGGTTTTATCGCCGCGCGGCGGACGACTGCGCCGGGCCCTCTCGGCCTTGCGTGCGCGATGGCGGACCGCGAGGCGCGAGACGGAGAGCTTCCTCCCAGCCGCCCGGCGATTGAGGGCTTCTTGAAATCCTCAGTGCTGGTGCTGGCCGCATGCCAGCAAGGTCGCTACGCCGACGGCCCGGGGCTCCCCGGCCACTTCGCCGCCGCCGTCACACGCGCCCTGAATGTCACCGGCTCCTACAGCGCCTTCCACCAGGCGCTCTGCGAGGAAATGCCCTCGTACCAAAAACCGGACTACTACCAACTCGGCGTCCCGAACCCCGCGTTCGAGTCAGAACAACCGTTCACTATTTAATGAGCGCCCGCGTCTCTTCCGCCCAGAACACCGCATCCACATAGGCGGCGCGAATCACGTTCTGCGGCAGCCCGCAGAAGCTCACCTCCCGCCATCGCCCGCGCTCATACGCCCGCACGCAATGGAGCGCGGCGCCGAGTTGCCCTTCTTCTGCCGTGAGCGCACTGACGATCTCCGGCGCCAGCGGGAGGTCTTCCACCAGCTGCTTGATCGGCAACCCGGTGAGCACGTTCAGCATGGAGAAGAGCCCGGTGATGAAGTATGGCCCGCTGTCGGGCGCGCCAATCAGCCGCCCGAGCTGCTCGCACATGCGCGCCCGCGCCATCGCGACGACGATGAGATTCGGCGGACGATCGTCGAAGCCTTGCAATGCCACGAGCGAGCACAGCTGCCGCAGCGGCTCGAGCCCCAGGATCACGATGCCCTGGCGAATCGACTCCACCTTGCGCGGCAGGTTGTAGAAGCTCGAATTGATGCAGCGGAGCACGCGGTAGGACATCGACATGTCCTGCGACACGAGTTGCTCCACTTCGTCGATGGAGGCGTCGGGCTTGCTCAGCTCCGTGAGAAGGCGCAGCACCCCGATCTTGCTCGACGGCACGCGCATCGCGCGGAAGGTTTCCGGGTGATGCAGAAAGCCGCCCTGGAAGCCGTCGAACCCGAGTTCCATGCAGCGCTCGAACTGCTCGACGGTTTCGACATCCTCGGCGATCAGCTTCAGGTTGTGCGCCTTCAGCTCCTTCACCGTGCGCGCAAGGCCCGCGCCCTGTTCGCGCGAGAGCGAGACTTTGACGATGTCCGCCACGGTGAGTAGCGTGCGGTCGCTGTCGCGCGAGGAGAAATCCCCGATCGCGATCTTGTGGCCGCGGCTGCGCATGGCGCGCAGAGCTTCGATCACGTCGGGCGTGGCCGGCAGATCGTCGAACACCTGGATGACGACGCGCTCGGGGTTGAGCGGCAGTACCGTGTCGCCGCCCGCGAGCAGCTCGCGCGGAAAATTGACGTGCACCGGCAAGCCGCCGGCGAGCCGATCGAGGCCGATCTCGAGGGCCGCAGTAGCGATCACGCGAAGTGTGGCGCGGCGGGAGTCGGTAACAAGCGCCTTCAGCGCGGAGTCGGATTCGCGATACAGCAGCTCGTAGGCGGACACCGCCATCCCGGCATCATAGATCGGCTGGCGCGCGACCATGGCGAGTGGGTCATGTTTCCTGGCGTCGTCCCCGGACGGGTTTCTGCTTTTATCCGAGCTCATGGGTCTACCTTCGTCATCGAAGGCAGGGACGTTAATGCAGCTTCGCGAAGGGTGCGGGGGAAGAGGTCGCATTCTGGCCCCCGCACGCTGCGGAGTGTGCGGATTGCAGCGCCTTGCGGTCGCGGCTCCGTGATGCGGTTCGCGGAATTTGGCGTGGTCAGCGCGGCGGGCCTCAATCCGCGCTCGACGATCAGTTGGCTTGTAACCAGCGAGCCGCGGCTTGGGCGGTATCCTCCGGTCGCGTGTTGAATGCAATGGACGCATGCGGCGCGGCTTTATGCACGGCGTTGATTACGGTCTCGAGCAGTGACAGGCTTTTTGGCGGAAGTCGCAGCCCCGCCCCGATCACAACGCAGTCATAGCTCGTAGTCGCCAGCTGCTTCTCCAGCACGGAGCGGGCGGTTTCGTCGGGTCGGATCAGGCAAAGGTCCGCTTGCCATCCGCGGTCCGCCATTGTTCTCATGGCGATCGCGATTCCCGCATGGATCTTCCCGGCATCTAAGCCCCGCGGTATGGCGGGATCAGAGAAGTCCACGGTCTCCGGCTCCTGGCCGACGAACAATATGCGTGTCATGTGACCTTTCTCCATTTTGCGGCAGCCATCAAGGCGAGCAGCGTTTCAACCGCTGCATAGCCGGAATCAGCGCTGAACCAGCCTCTCGCCCCGAAATCAACGGATGCTATCGCCGTGTGCCTCCTGGCCTCAACTGAGCTTCTTTTCGGGCGAAGGAAAGAGAACCTGTTGAAGTGAGCGGCCGAGACACAGCCTTCGATAAATACCAGTTCGAAGTCGATCCGAACAAGTGGTCGCGCGCGGACTATTGAATGCGACGGCGCTCGCGCCTTCAGACAGCAAGCGCTCGAAATGATTGAAGCAGCGTTGCCGACAGGGCTGTCGGAAGGAGATCGTCTGGAATATTTGTGCGTATCCGCGGTCTACTATCGGTTCGTCGCGCATCTGACGGAACTCAAAGCGGACATTGAGAACATCGTTCCTGGCGGTCCGCTGATCCCTGACCCTGGGCAACGTTAGGAACTCCCGCGGACTCCAATGCAAATCATCGATCTCACTGCAGAGAACGCCCGCGCAGTCGAACAGATCGCGGAATTGCTCCGAGAAGAGTTCGGCGACACAGGCTCGAACGCCTGGCGAACCCGTGAAGCGGCGAGGGCGGAGGTGACCGAGTCTCTTGAGCCGGGTCGAATCAGTCGATTCGCGGTCGCAGAATCGGGGGACGCGCTGGGCTGGGTCGCCGGCATCCCACAATACGACGGAAATGTTTGGGAGCTGCATCCGCTCGTCGTTCGCCGCGCTTGGCGCCGAGGAGGCATTGGTCGCAGGCTCGTCTCGGATTTCGAGGCGCAGGTTGCCGCGCGCGGTGGACGTACTGTGCTTCTCGGCACCGACGACGAGAATGGCCGAAGGCTCGGGAAGCGCTCAGGCGTGACGGTTGGATGGCCGAGTCCGGCACAGGCGGTATGACCGGCTCACGATCGCCGGGATGTACGAGGTCGGCCCGCGTTGCCATTTTTTTCTGCGCGCCAACGAAATTGCGCGGCCTCCTCGAGCAGACTTCGCAACTCGGCGGGGGCGATTCGAGCCTTACGATTCGAAGCGTACGTAGATCGAAATGCGTCGCGCCACTTGCGCCTTGGCGTTTTCACACAACCTCGACCCGAAGCGGTCACTGGACTGCCAACGCGGTCGCACACCACCCCTACCACTTCCGCTAGAGTCCCGGTCCCCATGCAATGGAGATGGTGTCATGGCCGGCTACAGAGACGACTTTTATGTCGAACGGAACATTCTCGGATGGACGGGTGATATCAACGGGGACGCCTTTACCGTTTATTTCGCCGACAGCTGTGGGGACCCGCCCAGGACGGTGCGCATCGGAAACGTCGACCAGATCGTGGTCCAGTACGGACACATCACGCAGAAGCACGATTGCCCCTATAACGAGGGTCGCGAAGAGGTTGGCGAATCGTTCTCCTATTCGATATTCAATGGCAGCGACGGCCACATGCAGGAGGCCATCCTCGGCCAACCTGGCGTGAGCAAGCTGGAAAGCGGCAGGAGCGTCAAGGACAAGGACCATCGGGTTTTTCATGACAGCCGCAACACGTTCAATCCTGTTACGAGCGGCAGTTCCGCGAGGCTCGCCAAGGTGATCGACAAGTGCAAGGATCTGAAGACCCGCTACACCGATCGCGCCGGATTCGACGCCTGGTGCATAAAGCACTTGGGTCGGAAACTCTGAAACAGCCGCCTGCGCAGAGAGCGTCGCAAATCTCCGCGCCCCATCCTTGATCAGTCAGATCGGTGTGGGGTTCGATTCAGAACGAGCGCAACACGCCCCACTTGTACCTGTCGTTCCAGTTCCGAGGGTAAGGCTTGTGCCCTCGGCGATCGCTGCATTGAAAGTGATTCCGTCTGCGCGGTTGAGGATGTCGATGCGCCTGGGTGGTAGCCCAACCTGGAGGACACCGTCGTAGGCAGCGAAGTCCGCCGGCTGCACCTCAAATGCAGAAAGAGGAGCCCCGAACGCGGCGAGCGCCCGGTACACGCGCGCAGCATTGTCAGCGTCGGCCCCGATCACACGTCGAGATCTTTGTGGCGCGCGGGTGCCCATGAAAGGCAACGGCATGCCCGCCGAGCACGACGAACGCGGCTCCGGCGTCGCTTCGCCCTGATCTTCATCGCGGGGAACTCTATCTGGCACCTTCTCGATATCGACTCCTTCGATGCCTGCATGTCGTGCGTGCGCCGGCATCTCGCCGAGGGTGGCCGCTTCATAGTCGATGTCTTCGTGCCAAACCTGCGCCGCTTGCTGGTGGACCCGGAAATCCGTGAGCCGATGTCGGAGTACGACGATCCAAACGGCGCCGGCCGCATAGTCGTGACGCACACATCTCGTTACGATGCGATTACTCAGATCAACTCCGCAACGACGTATCTACGTCCTCGAAGCCGTTTGACGAGCCGGCGCGGAGCGCCCGCGTCAGGCGTTACGCGAACTGCGGTGTGCCACCTTCAGCCCGGCGCAATTGACTAGCTCGCACTTCGCGTGAGGCCAGACACGTCGCGACTGCCTCATGAACAAGGCGAATCCCCTCATCGTTGCGCTCGCCAGCGTCCGAAGCCCCACGAATGTTGATGCGCCTCACACTCCCATCTTGTTCGTCCCAACATACAGGCCGCAGATCACATAACCGAATGTGGCATAGGGAACACACTACGCGGATGCGGCGTAGAAGCTGATTACCGGAGATGAGGATGCGGGGAGTACAGGCAATACTGATAAGTGTCGCGGCAGTCATTATCAGTGGCTGCAGCCAACACGACAGCGCCGCCGCGCCGCGCGAAATGGACTCTATTGCAGGCACCATCGCCGGACTGAGCGCCTCGGGTCTGGTGCTCCAGAACAATGGCGGCGACAACCTGTCGGTGGCGACCGGCGCGTCGTCCTTTCAGTTCGCCACCGGCATAGCCAGCGGTGCTTCCTACAATGTAACGGTGCTGCAGCAGCCCGAAGGGCTGACCTGCACCGTCAGTCGCGGTTCCGGGCTGAACGTCCAGGCCAACGTAACGAATATCGCTGTCGCCTGCAGCGCGACCACATACGTCATCGGCGGAACGATCACCGGCCTGACCACTGACGGCCTGGTGCTCCAGAACAATGACGGCGACAACCTGTCGGTGGCGACTGGAGCGCCGTCCTTTCAGTTCGCAACCGGCATAGCCAATGGTGCTTCCTACAATGCAACGGTGCTGCAGCAGCCCGAAGGGCTGACGTGCACCATTAATCGCGGTTCTGGGGCAAACGTCGAGGCCAACGTAACGAATATCGCTGTCGCCTGCAGCGCGACCACCTACGTCATCGGCGGTACGATCACTGGCCTGACCGCCGACAGCTTGGTGCTACAAAACAATGGCGGGAGCGACCTGACAGTCGCAGCCAATGAGACGAGCTTTGAGTTCTCCACGCCAGTTGCCCGTGGCGGGAGCTACCTTGTCACTGCGCTTGCCCAGCCTGTGGGCCTGACGTGCACGGTAAGCAATGGAGTCGGCAGCAATGTCCTGTCAGATGTCCACAGCATTCAAGTGACCTGCGCTCCCAGTACCGTCACGATTAGCGGAACGATTACGGGCCTGGCTGGGTCGGGGCTGACGCTGCGGAACAACGGCGGCGACGATTTGACCGCCGCCGCTAATGCCTCCACGTTCACTTTTCCGACGCCCCTCGCTTACAACAGTGGGTACGCCGTAACCATAGAGACGCAGCCCGCCGGGCAGACTTGCTCGATCGGCAACGCCTCGGGTACTGCGATCACCAACGTCTCGGATGTAGCGGTAAGCTGCACCGCCATACCAACGTACACGGTTACGCCGACCGGTGGCGCACACGGCTCGATCTCGCCGAGCACGAATCAGGTTGTCAACCAGGGGGCCACGTTAGGCTTCGTCGCCACTCCTGACGCGGGTTACGCCGTGGACCGCTGGCAGCTCGACGGATTCACCGTGCAGATTGGCGGCGGCGTTTTCCAGCTGACGAACATCTCGAGCAATCACGCCGTACATGTCACATTCGGTCAAGCCACATTGACAGCAAGCGTGAGCAAGCTGGCATTGTCCGTCGTCGGCTTGACGACGCCAT
>JBDZVF010000736.1:0-1641 GCA_040255575.1 Pseudomonadota bacterium
CCCCATGCCCCTGACCGACACCGCGATCCGCAAGGCCAAGCCCGGCGCAAAGGCCATCCGCATGTATGACGAGCGCGGCCTGTACCTCGAAGTCGCCCCGGCTGGCGGCAAGTGGTGGCGCTTCAAGTTCAGCTTCGACGGCAAAGAGAAGCTGCTGTCGATGGGAACCTTCCCCGACACGAGCCTGAAGCAGGCGCGGGAGCGGCGCGACGTGGCACGCGCGCAGGTGGCCGAAGGCATCGACCCCAGCGCGGCCCGGAAGGAGCAGAAAGCCGCAAAGCGCGCCGAAGCCCTGAACACTCTCGAAGCGGTTGCGCGGGCTTGGCTCGACCATCGCGCCGAAGCGTGGGTAGAACGCACGCGCAGGGTGATCCTCGCGTCGCTTCAGAACGATGTGTTCCCGATCCTCGGCACGCGGCCCATTGCCGACATCCAGCCCGGCGACATCCGCAAGCTGGTGCAAGGCATCGAGGCACGCGGCGCAGGCGAAACCGCTGGCCGGGTGTTCCAGCGGCTGCGCGCCATCTTTCGCTATGCCGTGGCGCACGAACTGGTGGCCACCGACCCGACCTATCCGCTCAAGCCGGCCGAAATCTTCAAGCCGCGCAAGGTGGCGCACCGGGCCGCGCTGGCCGAACGCGACGTGCCGGCCTTCCTGCACAAGCTGGCGGCTTACGAGGGCGATCCGTCGACCGCCGCGGCCCTCACGCTGCTGATGCTCACGGCCGTGCGCCCCGGCGAACTGCGGGGCGCGCGGTGGGATGAGATTGACACTGAGCGCGCCCTGTGGCGCATTCCGGCAGCGCGCATGAAGATGAAGACCGAACACACGGTGCCGCTGTCCACGCAGGCACTGGCGGTGCTCGACACCATGCGACCCCTGAGCGGCGGCGGCGCGCTGGTGTTCCCGTCGCCCTTCTACCCCGGCAAGCCGCTGAGCGACGGCACGCTGAACAGCGCGCTGGCCCGCATGGGCTACAAGGGCACGGCCACGGCGCACGGCTTCCGCACGTTGTTCTCGACCTGTGCCAACGAAGGCGGCTGGAACGGCGACATCATCGAGAAGCAGCTCGCGCACGAAGAACGCGATGAGGTGCGCGGCGCGTACAACCGGGCGCAGTACCTCGATGAACGGACCAAGCTGATGCAGTGGTGGGCGAATCGCATCGACGCGCTGCGCAAGGGTGCGGACGTGATTCCGTTCAAGGCCGCCTAAGGCCGCCACCTGGCAAAGTTCAAGCTCGCTGCGCCTAGCCCGAGGCTGATCCCCGAGGGCGAAAACCGGGTTCCCTTGCCCGGCTGGCGTGGCACCTAACAAGGGTGAGCGCCAAGGGACGCCGATGGACACCTACCTATTCAAATTCTGTGACCCTGTGGCGTCGTTCCGCAAGGGATCGAAGGGACGGCGCTCACGCAAGATCCATGGCTGGTGGGGCGAGTCCAAGCTTGGTTCGGATGCTTGGACGGTGGGGCTGAGAGCATATGAGCAAGTCAGCGCCGCATGTGGTCGGGAGGCCTCGATGGCTGATCTAAAGGACTTCGTAGACGGGACTCGCCCGCTTCTAGAGGACTTCGGAAAATGGCTCGAAGAGGCCTCGTGCAGCGGGAAAATTCTCCTGGTCAATCCCGTCACAGACAAGC
>JBDZVF010000286.1:0-8281 GCA_040255575.1 Pseudomonadota bacterium
GTCCCTTCGACCGTGACGCGTTTGCTGAAGTCGAACTGCGCAGCGGAGTGGTGCGCCGAGGCCAGGCTCGCGCCGAGCGCGAGCGCCGGGATAGTGGCCGCGACGATCCCTTTCTTGACGAATGTCGACATTGATCCAGTCTCCTGAGTGTGTCTCGACCTGAACCCGCTGGCGCGGGGCTATTCCTTCGCCTCGCGGGCTTTGTAGACATCGCTCATGCGCGCGTTCGCCGGCTTGCCGGCCTTGAGCTGTTCGGTGCGCAGATCGAGCAACGAATACCAAAAGTCATCCGGACAGCGATAAGGGAGGATGAACCCATCCTGCAACGGCTCGTACTTGCGCTGGATCTTGACCGGCTTCGTGTAATAGACCGGGTCCGTGATCGAGGCCTCGTAATTGAGCACCTTCTTGCCGGCATCGTCCTTGCTCAGCCAGAAGCGCTCGTCGATCGTGGCCTGGTCACTGTGCGGGTGCGCACCCTGGTCCCGACCGTCGAGCAGGTCGGTGGTCCTGACCACGAGAACGTCGCCTTCCCAATGTCCTTGAGAATAGCCACCACGGCTAGGTATCCGTCGCTCGACCGGCAGCTGACGCGAGCCGGTGTAGATCCGGCGCGTCTCGTTTTCGACTTCGTAGATGATCGTGAGCTGATCGGGCTTCTGGATGAACTCCAGCGGGTAGCCGCCCGGCATTTCCATCATCGTGGGCGTGCCGTAGTCGACGCAGTAAGCTGCCGGGTTCGCCTGTTCGGGCCCGAGCAGCTTCCGGTATTCCTCGATACGGCGCTTGCCCTCATCGGTCAGCGGCAGATCCGGTCGCAGACCGCCGAAGCCGGATGCCCGCTGGCCTGGTGCACCGGTATATGCCTTCCAGAGGCCGGTGAAGTCCGGTTGGGCGGCAGCGGCCGCCGCGAACGTGCCGGACGCCAGGAGGACTGTGGTGGCAATGACGAGTTTTGACGCTGTTCTCATGTTTCGTAACATCACCCTGGCTTCCCATCCCCCGTTTGTGCTGTCACAAAGAATACCGATATTCCGGGCGGCTCCGGCTCAGATATCCCTGCATGAGCCATCAGGTGATCGAGCAGGCGAACCAGGTGGGAGCCGACGCAGACGGCCAGGCAGATGGCCAAAGAGTTTGCGTGCGATGGACGAACGCCGTGCGGTCAAAGCACTGCTGCGCCGTGAGTCCCCTGCTACGCTGCAATCGGAGGGAAATCCAATGAGCCCAGGCAAGAATCCCGTAACTTCCGTCGTCAGCAAGGCTGTCACCTATTCGGGCCGCGGAGGCTATGACGTCATCGCAGTCTCGGAAAGGACCGTTCGGCCGCCCGAGGCAAACGAAGTGCGAATAAGGGTGGCAGCCTCGGCGGTCAATCCGACGGACATCGCTTTGCGCGATCCCGGACGGGGAAACATGCCACCACCGCTAACGCCGGGAATGGATGCAGCGGGTACGGTGGAAGCAGCAGGCGCAGGCGTGACCCGCCTCAAAGTCGGCGACGAGGTAATGGCCGCCGTCATGCCAGTTCGCCCGGAGGGCGGAGCTCAGGCGGCACACATTGTCATTCCCGCCGCCTCGGCAGTTCACAAACCGAAAGGTGTCACGCTGATCGAGGCGGCGACGATCCCGATGAACGGCCTGACCGCTCTGTACTCGCTCGAGCACGCCGCGCTCTCGGCCGGGCAGACGCTTGCGGTGAGTGGCGGCGCGGGTTGGCTTGCCTATCAGACGATCGTGATCGCGAAGCACCGGGGGCTTCGAGTGATCGCTGACGCCAAGGCTGCAGAGATCGACCTGGTACGCGGCTACGGGGCAGATGCCGTCGTGGAACGGGGACCTGCGTTCGCTGCGGCCATTCGGCGCGAGATCCCCGGCGGCGCCGATGCGCTTCTCGACACGGCTTTGCTCGGCGAAAAGTCATTTGGCGCCATCAAGGACGGCGGCATCTACATTCCCGTTCGCGGCTGGAACGGCGGCCCGGGCGAGCGTGGCATCCGGATCAAACCGGTACTGGCGATCGAGAGGCTGGAGCGCACGGACTGGCTGGAGTTCCTTCGCGAGCTTGTGGAAGCCGGCCATCTCAAGCCGCATGTCGCGCGCGAATTTGCGCCCGAGCAAGTTGCGGATGCCCAGCGGTTGCTGATGGCGGGCGGTTTGCGAGGACGTGCGGTGATTGTGTTCTGACGAGGTGATCGGACTGAATGACTCCGGGCTGATCTCACTGTGCGGCGAATGGCCTACTCTCAGCGCCTGACAAACCGATAAGCGAAGCGATCGGTCGTGCCCCTGATGGAAGGGTCGAATACCTTGGTGGCGTGCAGATCGCCCTTGTTAGCCAGCACAGTGCTTTCCGCGTCCAGCGCAAATCCTGCCGTGCCCACCTCCTTGCGAACAGCTGCAGGGTCGATCCGATGCAGCGACTCGGCATGACTTGCGCCCGTCCCAGTGGCGGCAACGTGGTCAACGATAACGTAGAGCCCACCCGGCTTGAGCCGCTCATGGACGGCTCGATTGAAGCCACCCGGAGTTGCGCCTCTCGTTTGGAGGAGCGCGGTATGCAGATCATGGTAGAACAGGTGCAGCCACACGATATCGAGGGATTGCGAGCTCTCCGGTAGCGCCACGAGGTTCGCGGAGACGACCTCCACATTCTCTCTTCCCGGCTCCTTTGCCAGCCCCCGCATCTGGCCGATCGGATCGCTCTTGAAATGGGCGAGCTCGGTCGGCACGAAACTGTCGACGCGTCCCTTGGGTCCGACGATGTCGGAGAACAGGCGGGTCCAGTCTCCACTGCCTGGCCACACATCCATCACAGTGGAGCCCGCATGAACTCGTGCGAATCGACTCAACTCAAGAGCCTTAGAGGAGTCGTACATCGGAACCTCCGACATCAGATAGCCGAGAAGCCGCCGTCGACAGACAACTCCACCCCATTCACGAAGTTCGAATCGTCTGAAGCAAGAAACAGCGCGGCCGCCGCGATTTCCTCAGGACGACCCATTTTCCCCCGTGGGATCAGGGATTCGAACATCCGCTTCGCCTCCTCGTCGATAACCTGGTCCTGCATCGGTGTGGCGATCGGCCCCGGGTGCAGCACGTTCACACGGATATTCCTGCCCTTGAGTTCGTTGAGCCACCCGCGTGCGAATGCGTGCAGCGCCGCCTTGCTCGCCGCATACACGCTGTAACCAGGAAAACCTTTGATCGAAGCAACTGAGCCGGTCATGAAGATCGATCCACCGTCGTTGAACAGCGGCAACGCCTTCTGGACCGTGAACAGCGTGCCGCGCGCATTCAGGCCGAAGGTCACGTCGAAGTGTTGCTCGGTAATCTCGCCCAGTCGCGCGGCTTTGCCGGTACCCGCGCTTGCGTACAAGATGTCGATCCTGCCTTTTACGCGCTTGACCGTATCGAACAGGCGGTCGAGATCGTCGAGATTGGCCGCATCTCCCCGCACGCCGGTCACGTTCCGGCCAATCAGCTTGACGGCCTCATCGAGCGCGTCCTGCCTGCGGCCCATGATGAAAACGTAGGCGCCTTCCTCAACGAACCGCCTGGCGCCCGCGAGGGCCATACCGCTCGATCCACCCGTGATCACCGCAACCTTACCCTCAAGCTTTCCCATGACTTTCTCCTTCCAGACTTTGATCGTTTCGGGAACGTCCCGACACCCTCAACATAGGTCCGCCGGAGTCAGGTGTTGAGTCCCGAAGCGCGCATATCGGTGGTGCAAAATCGGACCGGTGGGAAGGCTGACGCGAGCCGCGACAATCGGTGTTCGCCGTTGGGAATTGAGGCACGCTCGTCGGGATAAGCTAGGATGACCGCCCGTACTGCTGCACGATGCGTTGGATATGGACTCTGGAAGGCGCACCGCGCGGTGCCGGATTGCACCATGATCGAATGGGATGACGTTCGCTACTTTCTTGCCGTCGCGCGCGGAGGCTCAGTCCGGGCTGCCGCCGAGGGCCTCGGGGTGTATCACTCGACGGTGCTGCGACGGATCGCCCAGCTCGAGGAACGCCTCGGGGCGCACATGTTCGAAAAGCTGCCCTCGGGCTACCGCCTGACGGCTGCGGGCGAGGAAGTTCTCGAGCTCGCGAGCCAGATGGAAGCGTCGTCGCACCAGCTGGAGACGCGTGTCTTCGGCCGCGACCAGAGCGTGCGCGGCCTTCTGCGGGTCACGTTGCCACCGCCGCTTGCGACACACCTGCTCATGCCGGACTTCGCCGATTTCGCGCGTCTGCATCCGGACATCGAGATGGACATGCTGTCGTCCGGCGAGCTGGCAAATCTGACCAACCGCGAGGCCGACGTGGCGATCCGCGTCGTGTACGACCGCAAGACCCTGCCGCTCAATCTTCACGGCCTGAAGGGGCCGGAGCTGTTCGGTGGCGTCTACATGTCCCGCGATCGACTCGACGCATGGCGCGCGGGCGCGCCGGATCCCATCCGGTGGATCGTCATCAGCATTCATGGCGTTCCAGATTGGGCCAACGAAGGTGAGGTTCGCACCACGGCGGTTCCATTCAGGACCACGGACGCCGAGGCGCAGATCGTTGCTGTACGGCAAGGGCTCGGGATCACGACGCTGCCGTGCTTCGTTGGAGATGCCGACCCCCTGTTGGTGAGGGTACCGGGCACCGACCTGCACATGTACGGAACGCTCTGGCTTCTCACACAAGGGGAGACACGCAAGACGAAGCGCGTGCGGCTTTTCACGGAGCTCGTATCCCGCAGGCTCGCCGCATACGCTCCGCTTCTTGCGGGGCGGCTGTCCATGTCGCGCGAGTGACGCTCAGCAGCGGGGAGTCATCGGGGAACGCTGGCCCTTCGATGCGAAGCTCTTTTATCTCTCCTTCTCGCCGGTTTATCCCAGCGTAATAAGGGATCCGGTGACCACACAGTTGCGCAGTCGCCGCTCACTGGGTGAATCGAGAGGCCCTCGCAGGTCTCTCGTAGCCGCCGTAGGCAAATAGCAATCCCCGATATATAGCCATTAGCGGCACCGACAGATGGGTCTCATCCTCGAAGTATTGGCTCACCGACCCAGCAGCTTCTGGTGAACATAGCTCGCCAAATCCTGCAGTTCCTCAGGCTTCAACACCGCCCCAAAACCCGGCATCTTGTCGCGACCCGTCGTCACCACTGCGCGAATCCCGTCGATTCCGAGAGCAGGTGAGATCGCCTTGCCGCCACCCTCGCCGCCCTGACCGTGATCGCCATGGCAGTAGACGCAAGTGGTCTTGTAAAGGCGCTCGCCGTTCGCAACGTCAGCTGCTCGCCCGGCGCCCGGTAACGCAGCCACCTTGCGAACCGGACCGGACTTCATCGGTGCGAGCTGTTCCAGCGTTCCTTTGAGGCTGAACAGCCAGACGCCATCGCCCTTCTTCGCACTAACGAAACCGCCCCCGGAATACGTAACGAGCATCTGCTGCCCGTTGTGCATGAAGGTGGAAACCCCCGAGTTCACCGCGGCCTCGGTCTGAAACTGCCAGAGTCGATCGCCAGTCGAGGCATCCAGCGCAGTAACGCGCCCATCGTTGCGACCGAGGAAAACGACACCGCCAGCCGTCACGAGCGATCCACTGCGACAACCATCGTTGAAGCGCCGCTGCCACACGATCCGGTTGGTGCGCAGATCGACCGCGGAATAGATGCCGCTTGCGGGAACCCCAGCGCCCACATAGTCACCACCCCGAAAAGACTTGGTGAATGTCGGCGGCGCAAACTGTGTGGCATCCATGTGCGCGCCATTCGCACTTTCATTGGCGCAAATGTACATCCGGCTCGTGCGCGGGTCGTAGGCACTCGGCGGCCAGTTGACCGCGGCAAGAGGTGCAAAGATGCGCGTCTGTTCACCGAAGGGCGTGAAGATGCGCCCCTGATTGACGAGCGGGTGATCCTCCGGCGCCACGGCGATCGATTGCGCAACCAACGGATCGCCCACGGGCACCGGTTGCGTCGGCGAGGTGAACTGCAACGGCTCCTGCATTACCGGACGCTCGTCGATGCCGATGAGCGGCTTGCCGTTCGTCCGATCCAGGATGTAGACCCAGCCTGTCTTGCCGGCTTGCGCCAGGCCCTTGCGGAGCGTGCCGCCGTATTTCGCCTCGAACAGGATGATCGGATTCGCCGCGTCGTAATCCCAGAGGTCGTGGTGCACTTCCTGGAAGTGCCATCGGTATCGCCCCGTCGCAACATCCAGCGCAATGATGGATGCCGTGAAGAGATTGTCCCCAGGTCGGGCCGCGCCTCCGAGGCTCGGCCCCGGGTTGCCCGTGGAGAGATAGAGCAATCCCAGCTCAGGGTCGATGGCCGGAGTGCTCCACACCGGCGCGCCTCCCCACTGCCAGGCATCGCTATCGGCAGGCCAGGTATCGTGACCCAACTCACCGGGCCCGGGGATGGTATTGAACCGCCAGATCTCCTTGCCCGATTTCGCGTCAAACGCCCCGATCCATCCGCGGATGCCGAGGTCACCCCCTGCCACGCCGATGATCACCATGCCGTTGAAGTACAGCGGCGCGGCGGTCAGGCTGTACCCCTGCTTCGCTTCGCCCATCTTCGTCTGCCACAGCACTCGGCCAGTGCGCTGGTCCAAGGCCAGCAATACCGCGTCTACCCGGCCTACATATACCCTGCCATCGCCGAGCCCCACGCCGCGGTTGGCCCACAGGCAGCAGACAAAAGCGTCGCTCTCCTCCAGGCCGCTGCGGTATTCCCACAGGACTTTGCCCGTGTCGACGGAAATAGCGAAAACATCGTTCTGGCCGGTCGCGATGTAGACCACGCCATCGTGGACCAGCGGTTGTGCCTGGTTGTTATGGCGTAGCTCGTTACCCGAACCTAGTGAGACGTGCCAGAGGGCCTTGAGACCCTTCACGTTCTGGCGATCGATTTGCGTCAGCGGTGAATAGCGCTGGTTGCTCAGCGTTCCACCATTCGTGAGCCAGCCCTCTTCAGCAGGCCTCGTGAGTTGGCTTGCCGTAAAGGCAGGTGCCGGATGGATGCCCTCGGCCAGAACGAGGGCGGGGAGAAGCGCGACCAGCAAAGACAACCATCGTGATCTCACGCGCGGATCATAACCGATGACGTTGGCGCCGTACCCGACGTATAGTCGGGCAACTCACCAGAGGACCATGACTGTGCTGCGGACGGGCGCCCTGTATCACAAATCACTCAGGACATCGGTCGGAACTTTGTTGTCGATCATCGTCATCTCCTGGGCAATGTCCCCGGCGGTCGCTTCACCCAAGACGGCAGCGGGGAAGCCGGACCTCAGTGGCATTTGGCAGGCCCTGAACGAAGCCAACTGGAACCTCGAGCCGCACGTGGCAACACAGGGCGCGCTCGACACGCTCGGCGCCATCGGCGCGGTGGCTCCGGGCATCGGCGTGGTAGAGGGCGGCAAGATTCCCTACCTGCCCGCGGCGTTATCACAGCGCCAAGAGAACTTCACGCACCGGCGCACCGAGGATCCGGAAGCAAAATGCTTCATGCCAGGCGTGCCTCGGGCGACTTACCTCCCCTACCCCTTCCAGATCGTGCAGTCCGATACCGACATCATGATCGTGTATCAGTTCGCGGGCGCGGTGCGCACGATCGCCATGAGCAACCACGGGGAAGCGCCGATTGATTCGTGGATGGGCTGGTCCAATGGGCATTGGGAGGGGGATACGCTGGTAGTCGAGGTGACCGGGCTCAACGCGAACTGGCTGGATCGCAGCGGCAATTTCGCCACCGAGAATCGGCGAGTCACCGAGCGCTACACGCTGATGGACGAAAATCACATCCGCTACGAGGCGACGATCGAGGACCCCGCGGTATTTTCCCGTCCCTGGACCTTGCGCATGGTGCTCTACCGGCGCATGGAACCCGGTGCGCGGCTCATGGATTTCCGCTGCGTGGAGTTTGCGGAAGAGCTGATGTACGGCGACCTTCGCAAGCCAGAAGATAAGTAGCCATGGGCAACAGCAGACCTTTACGAATCGGACTTGGTGTGGGCGCGCTCGCCGCGTTCGCTCTGAGCGGGTCCGTGAGCGCGGCATCGTCGTACCACGCTCCGCGCACTTCGTGGGGGGATCCCCTGATACAGGGTGTTTACACGAACAACACAAACGTGCCCTTCGAGCGTCCGGCGGAGCTCGGAATGAAAGCGATCTACACCGACGCCGAATACGAGAAGCGTCGCAATGCGCCGGCGGTGGTGGAGACCACCACGGTGGTCACGGACGTGCACTACCAGACCTCCGATTTCGGCCTCGATCCGGACCAG
>JBDZVF010000287.1:0-8249 GCA_040255575.1 Pseudomonadota bacterium
CAGCGGCCGCACGTGGATGCCGCCGTTGATGGCGACCACGCAGTCGCGTTGCCGGCCGACGGCCAGGATGGCCGACTGCCCCGGGTTCACGATGGCGGTGAAGCGATCGGGACCGCGGGCGCCGAGATTCGACAGACTGAACGTGCCGCCCTCCAGTTCCGCCTGCCTGAGGCGGCCCTTCAGCGCGCGCTCCACGGCGTCTGCGCGGCGGCGGGCCAGTTCCGCGAGGCCGAGCTGCTGCACATCGTGGAGAATCGGGACGAGCAGGCCGTTGTCGATGGCGACTACCAGGCCGATGTGCGCACCCTGCGCGGGGATGATGGCCGCGTCTGCCGAGCCCGGGTCGCCCTGGAACGTTGCGTTCAGCGCGGGGTAGGTGAGCAGGGCTCTGGCGATGGCGCTGAGCAGGAAGTCGTTGACGCTGATCTTCGGCGCACCGTGCGGGAGTCTGGCATTCAGCCCGGGGCGCTGGCTCTGGACCGCGGTCCAATCGACGGATTGGCTGACGATGAACTGCGGGATCGTCGTGGCGCTCAGGGTCATGGAGCGGGCGACGGCGCGGCGCATGCTCGAGAGGGGTTGCGGACCCGAGGGCGGCGCCTTGCGTTCGATGGCCTGACGCACGTCGGCAAGCTGGATGCGGCCGCGGGGGCCGGTGCCCTTGACGGTGCTGAGGTCGAGGCCGTTCTGCGCGGCGAGGCGGCGGGCGACCGGGGAGCACATGATGCGGGTGCTGCCCGGTGCGGGCGCCGTGCCACCGCTGCGTGCGGCTGTCTTCTCGCCGCGCGCGGCGCGCGGCGAAGAGGGCGCGTCCCGCTCATCGGGCCGATCGGGCTTATTGGCCTCACGCGTTGTTTCGGCGTCGTTGCTGGTTTCGATCCAGGCCGCCTGGTCCCCTATGTGCACTTCCGCATCCACGTCGAGCAACTGCTCGAGCAGGCGGCCCGTTTCCGTGGACTCGATTTCGACCACCGACTTTTCGGTCTCGAGCTCCAGGATCGGCTCGCCCTGGGTCACGGTGTCGCCGACGTTCTTCAGCCAGCGCACGAGGCGAGCCTGCTCCATCACCAGCCCGACCTTCGGAATTTCCAATGCGACGCGTGCCACTTCGTCTTACCCCTGCGTCCCCAGCAGCTCGCGCGCGGCGCGCACGATGTTCTCGCGACCCGGAAGCAGGGCCTGCTCCAGCTCCGGCGCAAACGGAATCGGCACGAACGGGCAGCCCACGCGCGTCACCGGCGCATCGAGCTCATCGAACAGCTCGCTGCCGATGCGTGCCGCAATCTCGGCGCCCACACCGCCATTCAGCACGGCTTCATGCGCAATGAGCACGCGATGCGTCTTCGACACCGACGCCGCGATAGTCTGCATGTCGAGCGGCAACAACGTGCGCAGATCCAGCACTTCTACCGATACGCCAGAGCGCGCCAGCTCCTCCGCCGCCTCCAGCGCCGTCGGCACCATCGCCGAATACGCAATCAACGTGAGGTCATCGCCTGCGCGGGCCACGCGCGCGCGCCCAATCGGCGGCAATTCGATAGTCGCCGGCATCTCCTCACGCATGGTGTAGAGCCGCTTGTGTTCGATGAAGAGCACGGGATCTTCCATCCGAATGGCGCTCTTCAACAGTCCGTAAGCCTCGACCGGCGAAGAGGGCGCCACGACGATGAGCCCCGGCACGTGAATGAACCACGCCTCGAGGCTCTGTGAATGCTGAGCCGCCGCGCCACCCGCCGCGCCCGCCTGAGTGCGAACCACCATCGGCACGGACAGCTGACCGCCCGACATGTACCGATATTTCGCGCTCTGATTCACGAGGCAGTCGAGCGACAACGTGGCGAAATCGATGAACATGATCTCGAGGACCGGCCGCAGCCCGCAGAGCGCCGCGCCAGTGGCCATGCCCGTGATGGCCGCTTCGCTGATCGGCGTGTTGCGCACACGCGTTTCGCCATGCTTCTGCGCAAGCCCGCGCGTCACGCCGAACGCGCCGCCCGCCGCGACGTCTTCGCCGAGCAGATGCACGGCTTTGTCGCGAGCCAGCTCTTCGTCGAGCGCGCGGCGGAGAATTTCAATGAATGTCTGACTCATGAATCGTTCAACCCGCAATGCCATCGAGCGAGGCGGACTTGTAAACGTACTCGCCCACCGTGGACGGCGCCGGTCGCGGTGCTGCCCGCGCGCGCTCCACCGCAGCGAGCACCTCTTGCTTCGCGCGTTCGGCCGTCGCGTCGAGCTCGCTCTGCGCCACGCCCTGCGCGAGCAGATGTCGTTTCAGGCGCTCGATCGGGTCTTTCTCGCGCATCGCCGCGATCTCTTCCTTCGAGCGATACTGTTGAGCATCGCCCACGAAGTGCCCGGCCATGCGGTACGTCATGCACTCGAGAAGGAAGGGCCCTTCACCGCGCCGAATGGCTGCGATCGCCTCGCCAGCAGCAGCATGCACCGCCAGCACATCGTTGCCATCGATCGTCTGGGTCGGCATGGCATACGGCGCGGCAAACGCGCTCACCCTGGAGACGTTGGAATGCTCCTCGCGCGTGGTGAACTCGGCAACCCCGTTGTTCTCGCACACGAGGAGCAGCGGCAGCTTCCAGAGTGAAGCGAGGTTGAGCGTTTCGTGAAAAACGCCGGCTCCGGTCGCGCCGTCGCCAAAGAAGACGACACTCACGTTCGAGGAGCCCTGGGCCTGCGCGGCCCATGCCGCGCCCGCCGCCAGCGGCAGGTTGCCGGCGACAACACCGGTGGCGCCGAGCACGCCGCGCGGGGCATCGACGAGGTGCATCGAGCCGCCCCGGCCCCGACACAGCCCCGTGTCACGACCAATGATTTCAGCGAAGGTGGCTTCGAGATCGCTGCCCTTGGCGAGCACGTGCCCGTGACCGCGGTGGCCGGTGAAGAGTGTGTCTTGCTCTTCGAGGTGCGCGCACACACCGACCGCCACCGCTTCCTGGCCCGTCGAGAGATGAGGGAATCCCGGGACTTCGCCGGCTGCCGCGAGCCGTTGCACCTGCAACTCGAATTGCCGGATGCGGCACAGGGCACCCAGCAGCCCGGACATCGAGCTGAGCGAAATCGAACCTGGATTCTTCATCACACCCCACCTGATACGCGCCCCCGCTCTGCGCGGGGGCGTTGCGCCGGTCGGCCATTATAGGGAGTGCGCCGGGAGCGTCTTGACTGCGCACGAACCGCGTGTGATTTGTCCGTGCTGCGACCGCTCCGGCACGCGAGGTTTGCGCGCCGGCGACGGACCGGTTCCAGGCCCGAAAACGCTTCGAAAAGGCGGCGTACGCCGCCTCGGCTCGCCGCGAGGCTCGGGACCGGCATGATGCCCCCGGCGAGTTCAGTCGAGCGGAGTCAGTTGCTCCAGGGTCGTGGGCAGCAGCTCGCTCACGGTGGGGTGGATGCGCATGCGCCGCTGGAACTCCCCATGCGGCGTGCGCGCGTACACCGCGTCGATCAGCGAGTGCACGGCCTCATCCGCGCCCGTCCCGAGCAGCGATGCGCCCAGGATGCGACCTGAGGCGTCCTCGATGTAGATCTTGAGGAAGCCGTTCGTCTCGCCCTTCTCGATGGCGCGCGCGACGCGCGTCATGGGCCGTTTGCCGAACGAGGCCTTCAGGCGGGCCTTGCGGATCTCGGCCTCGTTCATGCCGACGCGGCCCAGCGGCGGATCGGTGTACAGCGCGTACACGGGCACCCGGTCCGTGTACTTGCGTCCCGCTTGCGAGAGGAGGTTGTCCGCAACGATCTCGTAGTCGTTGTACGAGGTGTGGGTGAACGCACCCTTGCCATTGCAGTCCCCCAGTGCCCAGACGTTCGGATTCGAGGTGCGCAGGGATTCATCGACCTCGATGTAGCCGTGCTTGTCCGTGCGAATGCCGGCGGGGCCCAGCCCGAGATCGTCGGTGTTTGGGTCCCGTCCCACAGCTAGCAGCACGTGCGAGCCGGACTCGCGCGGCGCGCCTTCCTCACAGCTCACTTCGACATCCACGCCGTCAGGCTTCTTGTGCAAGCTCATGCAGGTGGCGTCGAGGCGCAATGTGATGCCCTCGGCGCGCAGAAAATCCTGTATCGCGAGGGAAACATCTTCGTCTTCGCGCGCGAGCACGCGCGGGCCCATTTCCACCACCGTCACGCGGCTGCCGAACCGGCGGAAGATCTGCGCGAACTCGAGCCCGACGTAGCTGCCTCCGACGATGACGAGATGCTCCGGCAGAACCTCGAGGTCCATCATCGAGACATTCGTGAGATAGGGCGTGTTGTCGATACCCGGAAAGGAAGGAACTCGCGGACGCCCGCCCACGTTCACGAAGATCTTGCCGGCCGTGAGCTCGGTGCCGTTCACCACCACCGTGCCGGGCCCGCTGAAGCGGGCGTGTCCGCGAAACACCTGCGCGTTCTCGAGACCCGTCAGCCAGCTTTCGAGCCCATCGCGGGAATTGGCGACGATCTCATCCTTGCGTGCTTTCACGCGCCGCATGTCGATGCGCGGTGCGCCGACGGAGGTCACGCCGTATTCGGCGGCTCGCCGCGCGATGTGCGCGGCATACGCACTCGCGACCATCGCTTTCGTTGGCGTGCAGCCATTGTTCACGCACGTTCCACCGAAGAGATGGCGCTCGATGATGCCGACTTTCATCCCGCTGCCGGCGAGCCGCGCAGCGAGTGCGGGGCCCGCCTGGCCCGTGCCGATGATGAGGGCGTCGAACGTCGTGCTCATGGCAAAGCCTCCGGTGACGTGGGCCCGACGATCATACCGCCCGGGAGGCGGAGCGCTTGTCTGTCATGGCCCTCGCTCCTGTCGCAGCGGCCGGGTGGAACAAAGGCGCCACTGAACCGCAGCGGTAAATTGCCGATTGCAGCGTGTGCCCTAGAGGCGCCACCGCCGATTGCGGTTGAAACGGGGCGCGGAGTCCCCGAAATCCTGGTGAGAGGTGGACCTCCCACACTTCCGTGCAGTTGTGAAGACATGGCAGGTTTCGTCATGAGGCTCAGGTACAAGCTGGCGCTAGCGACCATCCTGGCTGGTGCAGCGTTCGCGCCGGCGATGGCAGACACGTTGAGTCCGTTCGCGGAGCTCGAGCAACAGCGGGATGCGGCTTCCATGAACAACATGGGCGTCCGCTATGCGCAGGGTGACGGTGTGCGTCAGGACTACGTTGCTGCCCTGGCCTGGTATGAGCGCGCGGCGGCGTACGGATCTGTGGCTGCGCTTGGGAATATCGCGACGCTGTACTTCTATGGATGGGGGGTTCCACAAAGCTACGAGCAGGCGGCTAAGGTGCTGGAGCTCGCGGTGGATGCCGGTGATGCGGACGCTGAGAACAAGCTCGCAACGCTCTACGACGGCGGATTGGGCGTGCCGGAGGATCATGCGCAGGCATTCGGGTTGTATCGCCGAGCGGCTGAGCGCGGGTACACGCCGGCGATGGCGAATCTCGGGCGAATGTACATTGAAGCGCGGGGTGTCGATCGCGACGATGTACGGGGCTACGCGCTAGTGCGAGCCGCTGTTGATGCGGGCATTCCTCCCAGCATGCGGCCGATGGCGAACCAGGCACTGCAGGCGGCGACGGCGCGCCTCGATGACGAGCAACTCGCGCAGGCGTGCGAGGCCTCGAAGAAGCTAGCCGCGATGGCGGCGCCGGCCGTTGTCGCGCGGAGATGAGGGATTGACGCGCTGGCGGAGGAGAGCGGCGCGCGCATGGCCGAGCTGAAAGGTGCGCGCATTGGCCGAGGTGAGTGGTGAATGCATAGAGGGAGGTGAGCGCGCTCTACGCGCTGAACGTCGCGCGAGCCACCTGCTTGCCGAGCGCGCTCGCCAGAGCCCGGCCAATGTCATGCGATTGCAACGGTTTGGCGAGCACGCCGCGTGCCCCGGCGGCATGCGCACGCGCCGCGAGCGTGGGGCCTGCGTAACCACTCATCAGGATGATCGGAATATCCGGCCGAATCGCCGCGATCTGCTCGGTGAGCTGCGTGCCCGTCATGCCGGGCATCGTTTCATCCGAGAGCACCGCGGAGAATCGCTGCGGATCGCTGCGGAACACCTGTAGCGCCTCGACTGGTGAACTGAACCCCACCGGCTCGTAGCCAAGCCCCGCAACCATTTCCTCCGCGAGCCGCACGAGCATCTCTTCATCGTCCACGATCAGGACGGCCTCGCCATCCCCGCAAGCGACCTGCTCGGCTTCAACGCGCTCGAGATTGGCGCTGCCATGCCGTGGCATGTAGGTCGTAAACGTCGTGCCGCGCGCGACTTCGCTCGCCATGTCCACGCCGCCGCCGAGATCCGTCACGATACCGTGAACCAGCGACAGCCCGAGCCCGGTGCCCACGCCAACGCCCTTGGTCGTGAAGAAGGGATCGAAAATCCGTGCATGCAGGGCAGGGACGATACCCGCGCCCGTGTCGCTCACCACGAGACGCAGATACTCTCCCGGCGCGAGCGTACCGGTCATGACGGCACGCGCCACATCGAGCGTCACGCAATCGAGCTTCACCGTCAGCGTGCCGCCATCCTTCATCGCGTGAAGCGCGTTGGTGCACAGGTTGAGCACAACTTGGTGAATCTGCGTCGGGTCCCCCGTCACCGCCGCGTCTTCGGCGTGCAGATCGAGCACGAGGTGAATGTTCTCCGGCAGCGATGCGGTGAGGATCTCCAGCGCTTCCTTGACAACCGACTGCACGTGCACGGCCGTGCGTGGCCCCACACCACTACGGCTGAACGCCAGGATGCGCTCGACCAGGGACTTCGCCCGCTGTCCGGCGCTCATCATGCTGTCGACGTAGCGACGAAGCGCGCTGCCCGCCGGAGCAGTGTTCTGCGCAAGCTCACCGTACCCGAGAATGGCGCCGAGAATGTTGTTGAAGTCGTGCGCCACACCGCCGGCAAGTGTGCCCATGGCTTCGAGCTTCTGTGCCTGCAGGAGGCTTGCTTCGAGTCGCCGGCGATCCTCCTCGGCACGGCGCCTTTCGGTGATGTCGTTGTTCGTTTCCAGGATCGATTCGATCTGGCCATCCGCCCCACGCTGCACGGCCCAGCGGCTCGCGACGATCATCTCGGTGCCGTCACGACGCGTGTGGATCAGCTCGCCGTTCCATCGGCCGCTGTGTGTCAGCTCACTCCACAACGTGTCGAATGGAACCGGATACCTTGTTTTCAGCAGTTCGTCGGCTGTGCGGCCGATCGCTTCCGCGGATGTGAAGCCGTAAGTATCGCTCGCGGCGCGGTTCCAATATCGGATCACGTTGTCGCGATCGCGAAGAATCACGGTGTCGTGCGTGAGGTCGAGCAGTTGCGCCTGCTTCTGTACCGCCTCCGTCATCCGTCGCGCGAGCTGCGTCGCGCGTGCGCGCATCGTCGTTTCTGACCAGAAGATGCCGAATAGCAGCAGCGAGATCGGGATGCCCGCCGCGAGTGCGAGCAGCGGCTTCGAGCCCTGCAGCGCCGAGCCCACGGGATGCCCCAAGGAGTAGCGCAACGTCCAGTTCTGCCCCGACAGCGAAAAGGGCATCTGCATCCTCAGCATCGCGGTGGCGGGATGGGTGCGTGTTTCTTCACCGCGGGCGTTGGCCCAGATGGGCTCCTGCGGCGGCTTCTGTCCGGCTTTCCAGATGGAAATGCCGAGTGGCAGCGTGCGATCGCGCAGAACGTCGGTGACCACTTCGTCGAGATGGAAGGCGATAGAGACGTAGCCCTCGAGGGCGCTGAGCCGATCCGCCGCGGTTTTCGGCTCGACATCGTGTCGGTACACGGGCGCGAACATGAGGAAGCCCGGCCGCGGCTTCGGCGTAGGGTCGATGACGAGATTGAGCTGATCGGAGAGGCTCACCGTGCCGGTGTCGCGCGCCAGCGCCATCGCCCGGGTGCGAACCGGGTCGCTCGTCAGGTCGAATCCCAGTGCCCGCTGGTTCACGCCGCCCGAGGGCTCGATGAGCGTGTTGATGATGTACTCGTCGCGACGGCCCGCCGGCCACACGGAAAACTGCTCGTGCCCGGACTTGCGCATCCGCTGTTCCACTTTCGGGACGTCGCTGAGCGGCACCCGTTCCGCGTAGTTGATGCTCTCGATGGCGGGGTAGGCGCTCGGCAGCTCGAGCCGGTCCACGAAGCGCTGCCATTCTTCCCGCGATACGGATTCGCTGGCGGAGATGAGACCGGCGCCGGCCTGAATCACTTCCTCGCAGCCGAGCATCTCCTCACGCAACGCCGAGGTGGCCTGGCGTGCTTCACTTTCGAA
>JBDZVF010000288.1:0-8245 GCA_040255575.1 Pseudomonadota bacterium
GGCGGGGGGGCGTCCCGCGGGCCAGGCGCGTCCATCGGCGGTGGCGACGAGCGGTTTGCGCTGCTGGACGATGCGTGTGCGGTCGATGCCGCGGTGGTGCACGCGCCGAAGGACGCGGATTGCTCGGCCTGCGTTGAGATTTTGTTTGTCGCCACTGAAGCCGGCGAGAACGCGGCGTCCTACCCGCGGTTGGAGCTGCAGGTCGAGGCCAACGCTCGCGTGGGGCTCATTGAGCGTCACATCAGCGTCGATAACGACGCCAACTTCGTGAACGCAGCGGTGCATGTGAGCATCGCCGAAGGCGCGAGGGTCGATCACTTCCGCCTGCAGCAAGCTGGCGCACATGCCATCTGGTTCGACACGCTCACGGCGACCGTCGAGAAGGATGCTCGCTACTGCATGCACTTCGTCAACCTCGGCGCGCTTTCCGCTCGAACCACCACGCGCGTGCAGCTGATCGGCCAGGGTGCCGAGACCGCGATGCACGTGGTTTCGCTGGCGGACGATGAGCAGGTCCAGGACGGCTTTGCCCTCATCGAGCACATTGCGCCGAACACGAAGTCCGAGAACAGCGTCCGCGGCATCGCGGCCGGTCGCGCGCGCGTCGCCTTCAACAGCAAGGTCGTGGTCCGCGAGCATGCGAAAGGTACGGACTCGCAGCAGTCCCTGCGTGGCCTCCTCGCCGGCAAACAAGCCGAAATCGACGTGCGCCCGCAGCTCGAGATCTACACCGACGACGTCCGCTGCAACCATGGCGCCACCGCCGGCAAGCTGGACGACAACATGCTCTTCTATCTGCTCTCGCGCGGCATCGATAAAGAGACCGCCCAGCAGCTCCTGAAATGGGCATTCCTCGAAGACGTGGTCTCCCTGATCGCTGTGCCAGAGCTGCGCAAGCACATCGAGCAGAGCCTCGCCGGACAGATGAAAGAGACCGCAGCGTTGAAGGAGTTGGTGTAAATGGCCGCTAACGTACTGCCCGCCCGCACGGCGCAGCCTTACGACGTGGAGCGCGTTCGCCGCGACTTCCCGATCCTTTCGCGCGAAGTGCACGGACGCAAGCTCGTTTATCTCGATAGCGCCGCCTCGGCGCAGCGGCCCCAGCAGGTCATCGACGCGGTCGACCGCTATGAGCGATTTTCGCATTCCAACGTCCATCGCGGCGTTCACGCGCTGAGCCAGGAAGCGACGGAAGCGTTCGAAGGCGCGCGCGACCGGGCGCGTCGCTTCATCAACGCCCGCTCCACGAAGGAAATCATCTTCACGCGCGGCACGACGGAGAGCATCAATCTCGTCGCGCAGTCCTGGGCGCGATCGAGCCTGGGCAAGGGCGATGAGATCCTGATCACCGCGCTGGAGCATCACGCGAACATCGTGCCCTGGCAGCTCGTCTGCGAGCAGGTGGGCGCGACGCTCAAAGTGGCCCCTATCGACAAACACGGCGAGCTGATTTTCGACCGGTTCGAAGCCCTGCTCTCGCCGCGCACCAAGCTCGTCGCGACAGCGCACGTGTCCAACGCGCTCGGCACCATCCTGCCGGTCAAGCGCATCATCGATGCCGCTCACAAGCACGGCGCGCTCGCATTGGTGGATGGCGCGCAAGCCATCCCGCACGCGCACGTCGACGTGCAAATGCTGGATGCGGATTTCTACGCGTTCTCCGCACACAAGCTGTACGGGCCAACGGGCATCGGCGTGCTCTACGGCCGCGAAGCACTGCTGGAAGCCATGCCTCCGTGGCAGGGTGGTGGCGACATGATTCGCTCGGTGACGTTCGCGAAGAGCACGTGGAACGATCTGCCGTGGAAGTTCGAAGCCGGTACGCCGAACATCTCCGGCGCCGTCGGCCTCGCCGCGGCGATGGACTATGTCGACGCGCTCGGTCTCGAGGCCATCGCGGGGCACGAACACTGGCTGCTCGAATACGCCACCGCCCAGCTCGAGAAAATCCCGGGGCTCCAGATTATCGGCACGGCCGCGAACAAGGCGGCTGTCATCTCGTTCACCATGCAAGGCATTCATCCGCACGACATCGGCACGATCGTCGATGCCGAAGGCGTCGCCATTCGCACCGGCCATCACTGCGCCATGCCGGTGATGGATTTCTTCGAGGTGCCGGCCACCGCGCGCGCCTCGTTCGCCTGTTACACCACGCGCGGCGAAATCGACAGGCTCGTCGCCGCGCTCATCAAGGTTCGCGAGGTATTCGGCTGATGGAGCTGAAGGATCTGTACCGCGACGTCATCCTCGACCACAACAAGCGGCCGCGCAACTTCGGCCACATCGAGCAGCCCGACGCGCGCGCCGATGGTCACAATCCGCTGTGCGGGGACCGGCTGACGCTCTCGATCAAGCTGAATGGCGATCGGGTCGAAGATGTGCGCTTCGAGGGCAAGGGCTGCGCGATTTCCACCGCTTCCGCCTCCCTGATGACGGAAGCCATCAAGGGCAAGAACCGCGCCGCCATCGATGAGCTGTTCCACAAGGTGCACACGCTGCTCACCGAGCAAAGCGCCGTGCCCTCCCCCGAGCTCGGCAAGCTTGCCGCGCTCTCGGGCGTGCGTGAATTTCCGGCTCGAGTGAAGTGCGCCAGCCTTTGCTGGCACACCCTGAACGCCGCGCTCGAGCAGACGGACGTGGCCGCGCCTGTAACCATTTCGACAGAGTGAGAGTGAAGTGAGGTCGTACGAGAACGAGCCCTTCGTCGTGAACCGCGACGTTCCGGCCGTGGTGGTCCCCGCCGGGCAGGAGGTCACGCTGCGCGTGGGCCAGGCAGGCTACATCACGCAGGCGCTGGGCGGCAGCTTCACGGTGTATCTCGAGGGCAACCTGTTCCGCATCGCTGGCGAGAATGCGGACGCCATCGGCAAGGAAGTTGTGAAGCCGCCCGAGCTTCCCCCGCACGCGACCGACGAAGACGTGAAGAAGGTCGTGTGGGAGCAGATGCGCACCTGCTACGATCCGGAAATCCCGATCAACATCGTGGACCTGGGGCTGATCTACGAGTGCGAGGTGCATCTGAATGAAGACGGCACGCGCACGGTCAGCATCAAGATGACACTCACGGCACCCGGCTGCGGCATGGGCGAAGTGCTCGTCGCGGACGTGCGCGACAAGCTCGAGCGCATCCCGACCGTGCGGGTCGCCGATGTCGAGCTGGTATTCGACCCGCCCTGGGACCGTTCGATGATGTCGGAAGCCGCCCGCCTGCAAACGGGGATGTACTGACCGCCCATGAGCGCCTGCATTGACGTTGGAACTGCCCACAGCGTCAAGGAACTGACCCCGCTCTACGATGAGGTAGACGGCAACTCCATGGCGATCATGGGGCGGGCCTGACCGTGCTGCGTCTGACTCTCATCCGGCACGCCGATGCTGAATGGAAGGACGCCCACATTCAGGACTTCGAGCGGCCGCTGAACAAGCGCGGCCTGCATGAAGCCGAAGGCCTCGGCAAGGTGCTCCTCGAAGCGCAGCTCGTCCCGGAGCTGATACTCGCCAGCAGTTCGAAACGCACCCAGCAGACTGCCGAGATCGTCGGGCGCGTGCTCGGTGTTCCCACTCGAAAAGTGAAACCGGCGGAACAGCTGTATCTCGCGCGAGCGGAGGTCATCCTGGCGCTTGCGCAGGCCACGGGGCCGAAGGTGCATCACCTCGCCATCGTGGGCCACAACCCGGGTATTTCCGAGCTGGCGCGCGAGCTCGCCGGCGAGACAGGGCAGATGCCGGAGCTTGCCACTGGATGCGCGTGCTCGCTCACGTTCGCGAATGACTCCTGGACAGACATCAGCGCGCCCGCGTCCAGCGCGGCTCGCTACGAGGCGCCGGCGAAGCTGTTTCCGCTCTTCAGCTGACGCACAGCGCTTTGTGACAGCGTCGCGGGCTCGAGCAGGCTTTCCGTCACGACCCGCACTCTTCAGCACTCCGGCACGTTCACCGCCAGCCCGCCCTGCGAGGTTTCCTTGTAAATGGCGGACATGTCCGCCCCCGTCTGGCGCATCGTCGCGATCACCTGATCGAGGGACACCTTGTGGCTTCCGTCTCCGCGCATCGCGAGCCGCGCGGCGTTGATGGCCTTCACCGAACCCATCGCGTTTCGCTCGATGCACGGAATCTGCACCAGGCCCGCGACCGGATCGCACGTGAGTCCAAGGTTGTGCTCCATGCCGATTTCCGCGGCGTTCTCGATCTGTGCGTTCGTGCCGTGAAGCGCCGCCACGAGGCCTGCAGCAGCCATCGAACACGCCACGCCCACTTCGCCCTGGCAGCCCATCTCGGCACCGGAAATCGACGCGTTCTTCTTGTAGAGCATGCCGATCGCCCCGGCCGTCAGAAGAAATCGAATGACGCCGTCGTCGCTCGGGCCCGCCTCGAAGTGACGGTAATAGTGAAGCACCGCCGGCACGATGCCCGCCGCGCCATTCGTCGGCGCCGTGACCACGCGCCCGCCCGCCGCATTCTCTTCGTTCACGGCCAGCGCCCACGCATTCACCCAATCCATGACCTCGAGCGGATTCGACCCGCTGCGGCTCTCTGTGAGCACTCGATGCAGCTTGGGCGCGCGACGCCGAACTTTCAGCACGCCCGGTAGCACCCCGGTCTGCCGAAAGCCCCGATCCACGCACGCCTGCATGACTTCCCAGATGCGCAGCAGCCCCGCGCGAATCTCCTCTTCAGAACGCCAGGTGCGCTCGTTCGCCAGCACCAGCTCGAATATCTCGAGCCCGTTCTCACGAGCGATCGCAAGCAACTGGTCGCCCGACTCGAACGGATAGGGCGGCGTGGTGTGGACGGCGTCACTCGCCTCCGTCTCACCTTCCCGAGTGATGAAGCCGCCGCCAATGGAATAGAAATCCTCTTCCTTCAGCTTCGCCCCACCCTCGCCCAGCGCGGTGAAACGCATGCCGTTCGCATGATGCGGGAGGCGCTCGGTGCGCATGAACAGCAACTGCATCGGCTCATCGAACGCCGTCTCGTGCTCGCCCAGCAGGTTGATGCGCCCGGTGCTGCGAATGCGCCGTACCGTGGGTTCGAAGCTGTCGGGATCCACCGTTTCCGGCTCCGCGCCTTCGAGCCCCAGCAGAATCGCGCGATCCGTGCCATGCCCCAGCCCCGTGAGCGCGAGCGAGCCGTACAGGCGCACGATCACCTGCTGCGTGCGGCCAAGAAGCCCTTCATTCTTCAGGTCCAGCACGAACTCACGCGCGGCTCGCATCGGTCCCATCGTGTGGGAGCTCGACGGCCCGATGCCGATCTTGAAAATGTCGAAGACGCTGAGCGTCATATCCGCAAAACTCTCAGTCGCCAGCCATCGAGAGAAGGCTCGCGTTGCCGCCCACGGCGGCTGTGTTGATGGTGACAGTCTGCTCCGTTCCGAAGCGGTGCAGGTAGTGTGGGCCGCCCGCTTTCGGGCCCGTGCCGGACAAACCGGTGCCGCCGAACGGCTGCACGCCGACGACGGCGCCGATCATGTTGCGGTTCACGTACACATTCCCCACTCGCGCGCGGCTCGCAATCCGTTGGGCCACGGAGTCGATGCGGGTGTGGACGCCGAGCGTCAGACCGTAGCCCATCGCGTTCACGGTGTCGACCACTCGATCCAGCTCCGAAGCTTTGTAGCGAACCACGTGGACGATGGGACCGAACACCTCCCGTTCGAGGGACTGGAGGCTTGCGACCTCGACCGCCAGCGGCGCGAAGAAGCGGCCGGATCGCAGCGAGTCCGGCACCCTGATCCGGTGGTACCAGCGCGCGTCCGCGGTGATCCGGGCGGCGTGCTCTTCGAGCATTCGCAGCGCCTCGCGATCGATCACAGGCCCCACGTCGGTGGCGAGCAGCGCCGGATCGCCGATGCGCAACTCGTCCATATAGCCCGCGAGCAACTCCAGAACGCGCGGCGCGATTTCGCTCTGAAGCAGCAGCACACGCAATGCCGAGCATCGTTGCCCGGCACTGTTGAAGCCCGACGCCACCGCGTCCAGCACCACCTGTTCCGCGAGCGCCGAGCTGTCGACGATCATCGCGTTGAGCCCGCCGGTCTCGGCAATGAGCGTGGCGATGCTGCCGTTCCGCGCGGCCAGGCTGCGCTCGATCAGCCGCGCCGTATCGGTTGAGCCCGTAAAGGCGACGCCGGCAATGCGCGGATCACGCGTCAACGCCGCGCCCACTGTTCCACCGTCGCCCGGCAGGTACTGCAGAACTTCGGGAGGTACACCCGCCCCGTGCAGGAGTTGAACGGCCAGTGCCGCAGTCAGCGGCGTCTGCTCCGCCGGCTTTGCAATCACCGCGTTGCCGGCCGCCAGCGCTGCGGCCACCTGCCCGGTGAAGATCGCCAGCGGAAAATTCCATGGACTGATGCAGGCGAACACGCCCCGGCCTCGCAGCCGCAGCGAATTGCGCTCGCCCGTGGGGCCGACGAGCACTTTCTCCCCGCCGAACTCCGCGCGTGCCTGGGAAGCGTAGTAGCGCAGGAAGTCCACGGCTTCGCGCACTTCGGCGACGCCATCCGCGAGCGTCTTGCCCGCTTCGAGCGTGCAGCGCGCGAAGAACTGAGCGCGATTCGCCTCGAAAGCGTCCGCTGCCTTCAGCAGAATCGCCGCGCGTTTGTCAGCACCCAGTGCATCCCACGTGGGCTGCGCTGCGTGAGCGCTTGCCACAGCGCGCTCCGCATCCGCCGCCGTTGCCTGGGCGATGCTGCCAATTGCACGGGATTCGTCCGCCGGGTTCACGAGCTGCAGCGTCTCGCCGCTGCCCGGCTTGCCATTGATCAACGCCGTCGCATGCCAGGGTTTTGCTGAAGCGGCCTCGCAGGCAAGCTTGATGGCGCGCAGCTCGGCGCCATCCGCAAAGTTCACGCCCATCGAGTTCACGCGATCGCCGCCGTACATGCGTGGCGGATCAACGATGCGCGGATGTGGCACTTCGGTGTACGCATCCACCTGCGCGACGGGATCGGTCACCACCGCCTCGGCCGGCAGGCGTGCGTCGACGATGCGATTCACGAACGACGTGTTTGCGCCGTTCTCGAGCAGCCGACGCACCAGATACGGCAACAAATCCTCGTGCGGCCCGACCGGCGCGTAAACGCGGCACGCATGCCCGCCCTGCTCCGGCGCAATCACCTGCGAATACAGCTCTTCGCCCATGCCGTGCAGTCGCTGATACTCGAACGACCCGGCCCTGTTGCCAAAGACCTCGGCAACGTACGCGACGGTTTGCGCGTTATGCGTGGCGAACTGCGGGTAGATGACATCTGTGGTGCTGGAGAGAAACCGGGCACACGCGAGATACGACGTATCCGTGCTCGGCTTGCGCGTGAACACCGGGTAACTCGGGAGCCCACGCTCCTGCGAGCGCTTGATCTCGCTGTCCCAATACGCGCCTTTCACCAGCCGCACGGAGATCTTGCGTTTGAACTCGCGCGCGCGTGCCGCCAGCCATTCGAGCACGTTGTACGCGCGACGCTGGTACGCCTGAACGGCGAGCCCGAACCCCGCGTAACCCTCGAGCAGATCACTCATCAGCACCGAGTCGATCAGCAACAGGGACAGCTCGAGTCGCTCGGCTTCCTCCGCATCGACCGTGAGCCCGATGCCCGACTCCCGCGCCAGTCTCACGAGCGCGTGAAGCCGTGGCGCAAGCTCCGCCGTGACACGATCCTTCTGCGCGAGCTCGTAGCGTGGATGCAGCGCCGAGAGCTTTACGGAGATGCTGTGGCGCGCGGCCATGTCCTGCTCCGGCCGTGCATAGCTACCGACTTCGAGGATAGCGGCACGATACTTCTCGAAGTATTTCTCCGCGTCATGCGAGGTCAGCGCCGCTTCGCCGAGCATGTCGAACGAGTAGCGATAGGCCCGCTCGCGCGAGCCTTCAGTCCGCTGCAGGGCTTCTTCGATATTCCGCCCCATCACGAACTGATGGCCGAGAATGCGCATCGCCTGCCGAAGCGCCGTGCGCGCAACGGGCTCGCCGATGCGGTTCGTCAGCCGCCCGAACCACGAGCGCACCGAACCCATCTCGGCGCGGTCCACATCGACGATGCGACCGGTGAGCATCAGGCCCCAGGTCGAAGCGTTCACGAACAGCGACTCGCTGTCGCCCAGATGATCTTCCCAGTCGCCGCCGGGAATCTTGTCGGAGATGAGACGATCCGCTGTCTCGGCATCCGGAATGCGCAACAGCGCTTCCGCGAGACACATGAGGATGACGCCCTCGCGTGACCCGAGGTGATACTCGCGCAGGAATG
>JBDZVF010000737.1:0-1633 GCA_040255575.1 Pseudomonadota bacterium
CTCACTCTCGCGTATTCGCTGCGATTGAAGCGAATCCCGCTCATCGACACCTCCGCGCTCGCCGCTCTCTACACCGTGCGCATCATCGCCGGCGGCCTCGCGATCACCGTGCCGGTTTCATTCTGGCTGCTGCTGTTCTCGATCTTCATCTTCCTGAGTCTCGCATTCGTCAAACGTTACGCCGAGTTCGACTCCTTGCAGCGAGCGCAAAAATCGACCGCAGCGGGCCGCTCGTACCACGTGCAGGACCTTCCCCTGCTCGAGAGCCTCGGCACCGCTTCGGGATACATGAGCGTCGTGGTGCTCGCTCTGTACATCAATTCTCCCGCGGCAGCACCGCTGTACCGACATCCCGGATACATCTGGGTGCTCTGCGTGCTGCTGACCTATTGGATCGGGCGCATATGGATGAAGACCCATCGCGGCAAGATGAATGAGGATCCTGTGCTCTTTGCGTTACGCGATCGTGTGAGTCTCGGCATCGCGCTGATTGCCGCGGTCGTGGTCGCGTTGGCGATGTAATCGATGCGAACCGAAGACATCACTTCATGGGGAAACGCCATCCGCGGCAAACACCTGACCGTGGCACCGCGCAGCCGCTTCGAAGCGTTCCCGGATATCCCTTCCGCAGGAAGCGTGCTGCCCTTCGGTCAGGGCCGCAGCTACGGCGACAGCTGTCTCAACATCGGTGGCGGGCTCGTGTTCGCGCGCCAGCTCGACCAGTTCATCGAGTTCGATGCGCACACCGGGATCCTGAAATGTGAAGCGGGCGTGCTGCTGAGTGAAATCCTGAAGCTCGTGATGCCTCGCGGCTGGTTCCTGCCCGTCGTGCCGGGAACGCAGCACATCACCGTCGGCGGGGCCATCGCGAACGACGTGCATGGCAAGAATCATCATCGAGCCGGCACCTTCGGGCGCTATGTGCGGCAGCTCGAGCTGCTGCGATCGACGGGCGAGCGCCTGTGCTGCTCGCGCGAATCGAACGCGAAGTGGTTCGAAGCCACCGTCGGCGGGCTCGGGCTCACCGGGCTGATCGTGTGGGCGCAGCTGCAGCTGCGCCCGATACCAGGACCGTGCGTCCACGTTGAGTCGTTGCGGTTCGCCCATCTCGATGCCTTTTTCGACCTGACTGAAGAATGCGCGGACGACTACGAATACACGGTGGCGTGGATCGATTGTCTCGCGCGGGGGAAACGGCTCGGTCGCGGCGTCTTTCAGCGCGCGAACCACTGCGTATCCAACGAGCTCGTCGCCTGCCCGCGAGGAGCCGTTACCTTTCCAGTCTCCCTGCCGTTCTCGCTGGTCAACCCGCTCTCGCTGCGGATCTTCAATGCACTCCAATACCATCGGGCGGGTGACGCGGTTCGCAAGGCCGTCGAGCACGTGGAAAGCTTCTTCTTTCCGCTCGATCGGATCGCGCACTGGAACCGTCTCTACGGCCGCAAGGGCTTTCATCAGTATCAGTGCGTGGTGCCCATGGCCGTCGCGCGAGAGGCGATCCATGCGCTGCTAGAGATCATCTCCAGGGAAGGCACCGGCTCGTTCCTCGCGGTTCTGAAGCAGTGCGGGCCGGCATCACCTTGCGGCCTGCTGTCGTTTCCCATGCACGGTGTCACGCTGGCGCTCGATTTCC
>JBDZVF010000289.1:0-8228 GCA_040255575.1 Pseudomonadota bacterium
GACTCTTCACGCGTCTCGACGAGGTGGTGAGCCAGGCCGGCGGACGACTGTATCCGGCGAAAGACTCCCGCATGCCGGCCCATCTCTTTCAGGCGGGTTACCCGCGTTGGCGCGAGTTGTCTGCGCTGCGCGATCCGCGGTGCGAATCCACCTTCTGGCGGCGGGTTACCCAGGGTGCCTCATGAAAGTGCTCGTGATCGGCGCTACTTCGACGATTGCGAAAGCCGTGGCACGGCTTCTCGCACAACGCGGCGACTGCTTCTATCTCGTCGCACGCAACGGCGCGCGCGCCCAGGCCGTTGCCGATGATCTGGTCGTCCGCGGGGCCGACGGCGCTTACTTCGAGCAGATGGACGCGAACGACATCGCAGCACATGAGCCGATGCTGAAGCGGGCCGCGGAGACGTTGGGCGGCATCGATACCGTGATCATCGCTCACGGGTCGCTGGGCGATCAGCACGTTTGCGAGCAGTGTGTGCAAGCCATGATGAACGAGATCGCGACCAACGGTCTCTCGGTGGTCGCCCTCGCGACGCTCGTCGGCAGCTACATGGCCGAGCGTGGCTCTGGCACGCTGGTCGTGCTCTCTTCAGTGGCGGGTGACCGAGGGCGGCAGAGCAACTACGTTTATGGCAGCGCCAAGGCGCTGGTGACGACCTTTCTCTCCGGCTTGCGACAGCGCCTGCACCGGCGCGGCGTTTGCGTCATCACGGTGAAGCCGGGACCGGTCGACACGCCCATGACCGCGGGGATGGAGAAAGGCCTCCTCTGGAGCGACCCGCCGCGTGTCGCTGCCGGCATCGTGCGCGCCATCGATCGGCGCGCGGGTGTGGTGTACGTGCCGGGATACTGGAGACCCATCATGGCCGTCATCCGCTCTATTCCGGAGCGGGCCTTTCAACGGCTCGCGCTGTAGGCAGACCAACGCCCGTGTGAGTGTGCGGAACTTGACCTTGGTCTCACGCGTTTGCCTGCGATGAAGAATCGAAGAGCCATCGTGCTGCTCGCAGCGCTGGCGGCGGTCGCGATCGTGGCCGCCCTGCTCTGGCGCTTCACGTCCGTGGCGCAGCTCGTGGATCCGCAGCGGCTGGCACGTCAGCTGGACGATTTGCAGCAGATCCCGTGGGCGCCCTTTGCCTTTGCCGCGGCGTTTCCGGTGCTCGGGCTCGTTGTGTTTCCGGTCACGGCGCTGAGCGCACTCGTGGCCTTCCTGTTCCCGCCGCACATCGCGATGGCGACTTCGTTCTCCGGAATCATGATGAGCGCGGCGCTGCTGCACTGGCTGGGCGCACGGTTCTCGAAGAAAGTTCGAAGTGCTCTCGGCTCGGCCGTCACGCGCGTCGATGAGGCGCTGTCGGATCACGGCATCGTCACGATCGCGGCGATTCGCATGATCCCGCTGGCGCCGTTCACGTTCGTCAATCTGGTTGCGGGCGCCATTGGCGTTCCGTTTCGGGATTACATGCTCGGAACCGCTCTCGGCCTGACACCCGGCATGACCATTCTCTGCCTCTTCGGCACGCAGGCCCGCGAGTTCTGGCACCACCCCTCGACGAGTGGCGTGCTCATCGGGGTTGGCTTCGCGCTGCTCTGGCTCGGCGTCACCTTCGGACTGCAGCGCTGGGCGACGCGGCGTCACGCACGCCGCTCGCGAACCGCACCTCCGCTCATGCGCACGTCTCACTGAGAAGTCCGAGTCGCAAACAACCACGTCGCACGCGCACCGCTATTCTCGGCATCGGCACGCATACCTCCAGCGTGACAGCTCCGTGCGCATACCATCGGTGGAAGTTGTGACACGCGTCACTCGCGCAAACGCAAGGTGGGCGCGCCGACTGCTTCTCTCCCGGCGCAACAACCAACAACGGGAGAGGGCACTCATGCGCCATTCTTATAGGGAACTACCCACGTACGTTACTCACACATTGCAGCGTGTGCTGCTCGGCGTCGCGCTCGTCATGCTGATGAGCCTGTCGCCCGCGTATTCACAGATCAGCCACACCTTCGGGCGAATCGTTCCGGGAGCTATTCCGTCGAGCGGGCTGTCGCCGCAGATGAAACGCGCGTCGCGATTCACGCTCAGCGAGGCAGGAACCGTCTCGAAGCTCTGCGCATATTTCGATGGCAATGGCGGCGTGAGTGGTCTGCAGACCTATCGCCTGGCTCTCTACACTGACAACGGCGGTGCACCTGGTGCCAAACTCTTTGAAACAAGGGCTCAGGGCGTCTGGAGTGGCTCGGCAGCTCGCTGGTACTGCGACGATGCACCGATGTTTCCCGTGCCATCCGGATCGTACTGGATCGCGATTCATACCGGCGGCACCGCGGGCGTCATTCGCGATTACTACGACGGCGCCGAGCTCAACTGGTACGGCAATCTCGACCCGTTCGACGATGGCGCGGCCACGTCATTCGGCACGGGTAACGCGGGCGGCGGCACGATGACGCTCAGCGCCGAGTACTTTCCCGACAGCGAAATGCGCGCGGCAGGCCGAACGACGGTCGGCACCCTTCCCTCAGCCGGAATGTACGCGGACTTCAAACGCGGCTCACAATTCACGATGCCCGAGCGAGGCAAGCTATACAGCATGTCGGTCTACATGGACGGCAACGGCACGCCGAGCCTGGTCAACGGCGAGGGGCAGTTCATCTCCTACGTCATATACAAGGATGCAAATGGAGTACCGGATGCCAAGGTTTTCGAGAGCCAGACCGTCGGCGTTTATGCGGGTTCTTCAGCCACATGGTATCCCAGTGTTCCCATCCCCGATTTCGCGCCGGTGCTCGATGCCGGAAAGTACTGGATAGTGCTTCTCACCGATGGTCGTACCGGGATTGCGCGCAACTTCGCTGATGGCAGTGGCAATTGGTATGGCAACGCCGATACGGCTTCCGATGGTGCGTCGGACCCGTTCGGAGCGGGGAACACCGGTAACGGCACGCTTTCCGCGTTCATCACCTATCGGCCGGGCGACGGTAATACACACATCGTGGGTCGCACCGATGTCGGCGCTTTCCCGTCGAGCGGGCTGAGCGCGAACGTCACCCGTTGGTCTCACTTCAACGTGATCAGCGAGACTCCGACGGTCACTAGCCTGCATGCTTACCTGGATGGCCTCGGTGGCGCGACCGGATCGCAAAAGATACGGATGGTGCTGTATCACCTCGTCACGCTGCGCGGCGAGACGTGGTACGTGAAGGTGGCGGAAAGCAACGAGGTCACGATTCCCGCGGGCATGCCGCCGCAGTGGGTCGAGTTCCAGATTCCGCCAACGCCGCTCGACACCTTGCCGGTGACTCACGAGATCGCGCTACAGACGGGAGACACGGCCGGCGTCATCCGCGACTACGGCGACAGTCGACCCAATCCCGACGGGAATTGGGATTACGTTGTGGATGCGTACGCGGACGGTCCGATCGACACGATCACGCAGGAGCACTTGCCGGCACCCGGCAGCGCAACGATGTCTGTGTACGCGACGTATACGACACCCGCGCCGTGAGGCAGTGACGGTGGCTCGTGCGGCCGTGGGCACGAGCCACCGTTCAGGCGAACCGCGCGCCGAACTCGGCCCGCTGGCGACCAGTGCGCCGGGTTGGCGTCGTCGGCAACGACGCACCGGCTCGGCCCATTGGCGACGGTGCGCCGGGTCGGCGTCGTCGCAAACGTTTATCCCTTCACGCCGCCGCGCTCCTGAAGTCCGCGAGTTGCGCGTCGAGCGCGCGCTTGAAGGCGGGGCGCGAGGTGCATCGTTCGACGTAGGCGGCCAGGCGTGTGTCGCTCGACACGAGGTCGGTGTAGTGCAGGGCCCGGAGCACCGTCGTCATCATCAGGTCACCGGCAGTGAAGCGCTCGCCATCGAGAAACGGCTTGTCTCCCAGCGATGCGGAGAGCGCCCCAAGCCGCTTCTGCACGAACTCGGCCGCGCCGGGACGACGCAGCTTCGCCCACTCCTCGTTCGAATAGAAAATGTCGATCAGCGCGAGGTTCATCACGAACGGCTCGATCGAATTGAGCGCGGCAATGAGCCACTGTGTGGCCCGCGCCCGCGCACGCGGCTCCTTCGGCAGCAGCGCTTCGCTGCGCTCGCCGATATGCAGAACGATTGCGCCGGACTCGAACAGCACCTCGCCGTTCTCTTCGAGGATCGGCACCTGCCCGAACGGCTGCAGGGCGCGATAGTCCGGGTTGTCCTGATCGCCCTGCGTGAGCAGCCGGCTGCGGTACGGCAGCCCCGCCTCTTCCAACGCCCAGCGCGCGCGCAGATCGCGCACCTGCCCCTGAGCAAAATCCGGAACCCATTTGAATGCGGAAATGGTGATCACTCGAGCTCTCCTTCCGACGTCGTTTTCGGCGTGCCTGTGGAGAAGACGAACCAGGGAGCGCGAGACCGACACGGACGCGCAAAATTTCCACGGGTACGCGAGGCGCGGCCGGTGACCCCGAATCAAGCACATATGCCGACGAGGACCAGATCGAGCACAATACCGGGCCAAAGCAGGAACTGATCGTTTCCCAGGGGGGCTTCGTTGGGTTCACACGTTCTGACGCGCCGAGAGGCTCTCGCGTGCGGCCTTGCTGCGGCGGCGCTGCCGCTCGGGCTGGTCGGCTGCGCTCAACGGAAGCCGAACTCGTTGGTGGTGGGCGGGCTGCCCGTGACGTGCAATCTCACACTGCCGGTAGCGTGCGCGTCGAAGGCGGCGGCGAACAGCGCTGCCGCTGCCGCCGGAGCTGCGATCTCCGGCGATGCGGCTTCCGCCACCGCGACATCTGCGGCTACGACGTCCGCGGCCGGGACGTCCGAGGGCGCAACCTCCGCAGGCGCGACCTCCGTGGATGCTGCAACTTCTGCGGCCTCCGCCTCGTCCGCCGCCCCCGCCTCCGCCGCGGCTGCCAGCCCACCGAGGTACGAGTTCGAGTACGCCAAGTACAACGGCTGGCCGGAGATCAAGGAGTCGCTCATGGCGGGGCGCATTCAGGCCGCCTACATGCTCGCCCCGCTCGTCATGGATCTCGCGGACAAGGGCATCCCCGTCAAGATCGTTTCGCTGGGCCACCGCTCGGGCGCGGTGATCATGGTACGCAACGACTCTCCCTATCTGCACTTCCGGCAACTCGCCGGCAAGCGGGTCGCGGTGCCGAGCCGGTTCGCCGTGGATTTCCTGTTCCTTCGACGCATGCTCAGTCAGGAGAACATGCGCGTCGAAGAAGTCGAGATCGTGGAGATGGCGCCGCCCGACATGCCGGCCGCGCTGTATGCCAACGCGGTCGACGCGTACTGCACGGGCGAGCCCTTCGGCGCCGCTGCTCAAAGCGCCGGCTACGCGCGCCCGCTCCGCATGACGCGCGATGAATGGCCGAAGTACATCTGCTGCGTGTTGACGGTGCGCGAGGAGCTCATCCGCGACAATCCCGCAATGGTGCAGGATCTGGTGAATCAGGTGCTCGGCGCGGGCCAGTGGCTCGACCAGGGTACAGTCAATCGCGAGAAAGCGGTGCAGATCGCAGCGGGGCCGGGCTTCTTCAACCAGGACCCGAAGATCATCCGCTTCGTGATGCAGAACCCGGCGGACCGCGTGACATACGGGGACCTCAGGATGATTCGCGCGGAGTTCGAGGAGCTGATGCAGCTTTCGATGCAGGCCGGGACCCTCACACATCCGATTCCGTACGAGAAGTACGTGGACGAGCAATTCGCTCTCAACGCGCGACCGGCGGCTATCGCGCTATGAGAGGGATAGTGATAGCCCTGCTGCTCACGCTCGCGGGGGCTGGTGTCGCAGCGGTGATCGCGGCTGCTCCTGCGGCCGCAGATGATTCAGCGGCGCCGGTAACGCCAGCCGCGAGCACAGCGCTAACTGCGAGCACTGCGCGAGCCACGAGCGCTGCGCGAGCCGCGAGCACTGCCCGAGCCACGAGCGCAACGCCGCCCACGGCGGCAGAGCGAGCGTCGACACAGCTAGCCGTCGCCGCGCCCTCGGCGCTGAAGGCCGGCGTCTTCGACCCCCCGCGCCTCGCGCCCGATTTCTCCCTTCAGGGCACCGACGGTCGCGAGCTCAAGATGAGCCAGCATCGCGGCAAGATCGTGCTCATCGCGTTCGGATACTCCTCGTGCCAGGCCGTCTGCCCCACGACGCTTGCCACCTTCGCCGAAGCCCGTCGTCGGCTCGGCGCCGCCGCGGCCGACGTTCAGGTGATTTATGTCACCGTCGATCCGGAGCGCGACGACTCCGCGCATCTGAAGGAGTATCTCGGCACCTTCGACCGCACGTTCATCGGCGGCACCGGCACTCCGGAGCAACTCGCCGCCGTCCGCAAGGTTTACGGCATCTCGGCCGAGAAGGTGCCGGCAGGCGACACCTATTCCTACTCACACTCCTCGTTCACGTATCTCATCGATCGCGCCGGCAGAATCCGCGCGCTGATGCCTTACGGACACCCTCCGCAGGACTACGTGCACGATCTCAACATCCTACTAAAGGAGTAAGCGGTGCGACCGCGAAGTGCACTGCTGCTCGCCTGCGCGGCCGCGTGCGCTGCCGGTCTCGCGTGGGCCGGGTTTGCGCCGCTCTCCACGCCCTCCCACGATCACGTGTTCGAAATTCCGAAAGGGACGTGGGCGCGCCGCATGGCCGGCAACAAAGTGGAGATCCTGCCCAATCGCATTCGCCTCACGCTCGGCCTGCGGGATATTCTGGTGCTGCGAAATCGGGACGACGTGCCCCAGACCTTCGGCCCCATGCTGATCATGCCCGGACAAACCTTCCGCCTGCCCTTCGAACGCTCGGCCGAATACCAGTTCGCGTGCACCGCTCATGCGAGTGGCCAGATGACCATCGTCGTCGAACCGACTCCCGACACGCCGTGGGCCCGCCTTCGCTGGCGTGCCCTGGAGCTTCTTCACCTGCACGGATAAATCCTGAAGCTACGACTTTCGACTATGGACCGAATCCGGGAAACGCTGCCTGCCGTTGCTGTCGTCGCTGCGCTCGTCGCCGTTTGGTGGGTCACGGTCAGCGCGACGAACAGCGTCATCTTCCCCACTCCGTGGGGTGTCGTCACCGGGACGTTCGAGCTGCTGAAGGATGGCACGCTCTGGCGCCACATCGGCGCGTCGCTCATGCGCGTGGGCACGGGGTTTGGCCTCGCGGTGTGCCTGGCTGTGCCGCTCGGGTTGTGGATGGGCTGGGTGCGAGGCGCGTACCGCATGCTGAATCCGGTATTCCAGATCCTGCGCCCGATCTCGCCGATCGCGTGGATTCCCATCGCCATTCTCTGGTTCGGCGTGGGCAACGCGTCGCCGATCTATCTCATCTTCATCTCGTCCGTGTTTCCGATGATCGTTCAGACGACCGCGGGCGTGCACACCATCGAGAAGCGCTATCTGCGGGCGGCGGAGAACTTCGGCGTCTCGCGGGCCACGCTGTTCAAGCAGGTGGTGATTCCCGCGGTGCTGCCTCAAGTGCTCGTGGGCATGCGCATCGGGCTCGGCGTCGCGTGGCTCGTGGTGGTGGCTGCGGAGATGATCGCCCTGCGCTCCGGGCTCGGCTACATGATCATGGACGCGCGCAACGCGGGTAATCGATATGACCTCGTGATCGCGGGCATGATCATCATCGGGCTGATCGGCCTTTGTCTGGATGGGATCATGCGCATGCTGGAAAAGGTTCGCTGGGTCAGGTGGCGTTATGCGCACTAAGATCGAAGTGCGTGCGCTCCGGAAGACGTACGCGTCCGAGAAGGGGCCGCTGCCGGTCGTTGACGATGTGAGCTTCACCGTGCGCGACGGCGAGTTCATTGCCATCGTCGGGCCCTCGGGCTGCGGCAAGACCACGCTCATGAACATGATGGCAGGATTCATTCCGCCGGACGCGGGCGAGGTCATGATCGACGGCGCGCCGCGCACCAGGCCCGATGCGCGCGGCATCCTTATTTCACAGCAGGGCTCGGTGTTTCCCTGGCTCACGGTGCGCGAGAACCTCATGTTCGGGCTGAATGGCCATGCGCCCGCGAACAAGCTCGAAATCGCAGATCGCTACGCGGATATCGTCGGGCTGAAGGGGTTCGAGGAAAGTTATCCGCATGAGCTCTCGGGTGGCATGCTGAAACGCGCGGAGCTTGCCCGCGCGCTGGTGGTGAAGCCCGAGATCCTTTACATGGACGAGCCGTTCTCGGCGCTCGATGCGCTCATCAGCCTGCGCATGCGCAATGAGCTTCTGCGGATCCT
>JBDZVF010000290.1:0-8186 GCA_040255575.1 Pseudomonadota bacterium
GATTGCCGAGGCGATCTTTCAAGGCGTGCGTGCCTACTTCGAAACCAACCCGCCGCCGGGCACACGCTTCGCGCAGATGAAGCGCTCGCAGCTGGCAAGCCTGCCGTCCGCCCCCGCCACGCCGTGAACTTCCAGCGACCAGCGCGCCCGCAGCCCGCGAGCTTGCCGACCACGACCGCGACGCCCTGAGACCCCAGCGACCGGCTGCGCGCAGCCTGCGAGTTTGCCTGCCCGCGCCCGCCGCACCCTGAAGCTCCCGCCGGTCGGCTTGCCCCGAGCGTTCGCGCCGAGCGCGCCGCGGCCTCGCCCGAGAGCGCCGACCTGCAAATCACGGCTTGTCGGGTAGGCTGCGAACACCTGCCGCTATACTTTCGCCCTTGCCGATACGGCCGATCCCGGCCGCGCCAGGGGCTCCTTCATGCCGATTCGCGTCCTTCCCAGTGAGCTCGTCGACCAGATCGCCGCAGGCGAGGTGATCGAGCGGCCGGCGTCCGTCGTGAAGGAGCTGGCGGAGAACAGCCTGGATGCCGGTTCCAGCCGCATCGAGATCGACGTGGAACGTGGCGGCGTCGGGCTGATCCGCATTCGGGACGACGGGCGTGGAATTCCCCCCGACGAGCTGCCGCTCGCGATCTCGCGGCATGCCACCAGCAAGATCGCCTCGCTGGACGATCTCGAGTCCGTATCGACGCTCGGCTTTCGGGGTGAAGCGCTGCCGTCGATCGGTTCCGTGGCGCGGCTGCGCGTGGTTTCTCGGCCGGCCGGTGCGGAGCATGCTTCTGAGATCAATGTGGATGGCGCAGTCGTCGCGCCGGTGAAGCCCGCGGCTCACCCGCTCGGCACGACCATCGAAGTGCGCGAGCTCTTCTTCAATGTGCCGGCCCGGCGCAAGTTCGTGCGCAGCGATGCGACGGAGGTGGGGCACATCGCGAGACTCGTCGAGCGACTCGCGCTATCGCGGTTCGATGTGGCTTTCAGGCTGAAGAGTGGCAGTCGCGTGTTGCTGGATGCGCCGGCCGCGGTCGGGCACGGCGAAGTGCTGGATATCTCCAGCGGCGCGGGGAATGCCCGAATCGGCAGCGTGCTGAGTGAGGAGTTTCTGGCGAGCGCGGTGCCGATTCATCACTCGGCGGGGCCCGTGTCGATCACGGGCTGGGTGGGGTTGCCCACGGTGTCGCGCGCCACGGCGGATCAGCAGTACTGGTTTGTGAACGGGCGGCCCGTGCGCGATCGGTTGCTGATGAGCGCGGTGCGTGTGGGGTATCGGGATGTGCTCTATGGCGGGCGGCATCCGGCTTACGTTTTGTATCTGACGCTCGATCCGAAGCTGGTGGATGTGAATGCGCATCCGGCGAAGCTGGAGGTGCGATTCAGGGATAGTCGGCAGGTGCATGACTTCGTGTTTCGGGCGATTGAGAGAACGCTTGCCGGGACGAAGCCGACGATGGCGGGGCCGGCGGCGGTGGCGTTTGGGGGCGTGGCGCCTGGGGGTGGAGGTGCGCGCGCCGGGGCCGGTGCGCTCAACGAAGAGGAAGAGGGGCTGCATGTTCGCGTCATGAAGCCTGGCGTTTCCCATGGCGCGGAGGGTTCGCCAGGAGAGGCGCCTTTCAGCGCAGGAAGTCGAGAAGGCGCGGATGGGCGCGACATGTTGCGCGGTGCTTTCCACGGTGCAGGGGGTTTGCTTGGGCGCGGGTCTTTCGCGGGTGCGGGTACAGGTGCGGGCACCGCCGCGCGCGGTCACGCGCCCGCGGCTCGCCAGGGTGCGTTCGATCTCCGCGAGGAAAGCCGCAGCCCTTGGCGAATCGCGGAAGCAGTGCGCGACTCGGATGCCGCCGATGAGACGTTCGTCTCGAATGGCGTGGGCCAACTGGATCCTGGCGAGGACGAACCGCTCGGCGTCGCGATCGCGCAGCTGCACGGTGTGTACATCCTCGCGCAGAACCGCTCGGGTCTCGTGCTCGTGGACATGCATGCCGCCCACGAGCGCGTGCTGTACGAAAAGCTGAAGGCTGAGCGAAGCGGCGCGGCCGCGGCGACTCAGCTCCTCATGGAGCCGATCGTCGTCGACCTGAAACCGCACGAGCTCGACAGCGTCCTCGAGAACCGTGAGCAGTGGGAAAGCGCGGGCTTCGTGCTCGATGCCCTCGGCCCCACGCGCCTGGCGCTCCGTTCAGTGCCGGCCATGCTGGTCGGGCAGAACATTCCACAAGTCGTGCATTCGGTGGTGCGCGATCTCGAAATGGACGCCGACGCCCATCACCTGGATGGCGCCGCCGACAAATTCCTGGGCACCCTGGCCTGCCGGACTGCCATCCACGCCCATCGCCGACTCACCCTGCCCGAAATGAATGCACTCTTGCGGCAGATGGAAGCGACCGACCGCGCCAACCAATGCAACCACGGCAGGCCGACGTGGGCGCGACTGTCGCTTCAGGACCTCGACCAATTGTTCCTTCGAGGCCGGTAAATGTTTCCACCGTCCCCCGGGACGCCAGCGGGTGCGCCGTCCTCGGCGACTCCAGCGCTGCCGCCGACCCGCCGCGGCCCGGTCATCGTTCTCACCGGCCCCACCGGCACCGGCAAGACTGATTGGGCAATCAGGCTGGCGGAGCAACTGCCCGTCGAGATCGTGAGCGTGGACTCCGCGCTCGTCTACCGGGGCCTCGATATCGGAACAGCCAAACCCTCGCGGGAGGTACGGGAGCGCACGCCCCATCACCTGATCGACATTTGTGACGCGGCGGAGAGCTATTCCGCGGGCAGGTTCGTGCAAGACGCCGTTCGGCTCATCGACGAGATTCAATCGCGTGGACGTGTTCCTCTACTCGTCGGTGGCACCATGCTCTATCTGCGTGCTCTATGGCGGGGCATCGCGCCCTTGCCCACGGCTTCCGCGCAGTTGCGTAAATCCATCGACGAGCGCGCGGCGAGTGTCGGGTGGGGGGCGTTGCATGCGGAACTCGCGAAGCTCGACCCCGAGGCGGCTGCGCGCATCCATCCAAACGACCCCCAGCGCATCCAGCGTGCACTCGAGGTGTATTACACGGCGGGACGTCCCATCTCCGAGCTGCAGAGAGAAACCCGAAGTCCCCTGGGTGACACACCATTACAGAATTGGGCTTTGGTGTCGGCAAATCGCGTCACTCTGAACGAGCGACTCGAACGGCGATTTCACGAAATGATGAAGCTTGGTTTCCTGGATGAGGTCACCGCGTTGCGCGCGCGCGGCGATCTCACACCCGATCATCCCTCGATTCGCGCGGTCGGCTACCGGCAGCTTTGGGCCTATTTTGACGGGGAATTCTCACTGGACGAGGCAGTGCGTCGCGGCATCTTCGCCACCCGGCAACTCGCCAAGCGCCAGCTCACGTGGTTGCGATCCGAGGTTGAGTTGATGCGTATCAATCCCCACGAAGGGGGAGCGTTCGAACAGTGGAGCGCGCAAGTGCGGGCGGCGGTTGCCGGCGCGGCGCGCGCCTGACGCGATAATGCTGAGGCAACTGTCCAATTGCGGCGCTTTACCGCGTGGGCGGCGTCAGGGGGGCATGTTAAGATGCCGCCCGGTTGGCCTCGTCTGTTTTAGAGGCACATTGCTTGCTTGATTCGCGCACCACGGAAGACTCGCGCGTTGCAGATTAAAAACCTGCCCAACAGGTCCCCGTAAAAAAGTCGTCCATCGTTGAACAACTAGAAGTCGCGAGAATAAGGAGAACACGAGATGGCCAAAGGCCAATCGCTGCAGGACCCCTTTCTGAATGCTTTGCGTAAAGAGCGTGTCCCGGTTTCCATCTACCTCGTCAATGGCATCAAGCTGCAGGGCCAGATCGATTCGTTCGATCAGTTCGTCGTGCTGCTGAAGAACAGCGTGAGTCAGATGGTCTACAAACATGCCATCTCCACCGTGGTGCCCGCGCGCAATGTGCGCCTCACGGCCGGTGATGACGGCGGTCCGGCTTCGGAGCCGGTCGTCGAGTAATGCGCGCACTCTTCGATCGACCCTGATGGATCCGACGCGTATGGAGTCCCCGAGTGTTCGAGCGCCCACGCACAGGTGAGCGTGCGGTTCTCGTGCGCCTCGGTCTGGGCGTTCACGTCGATCCGGAAGATCTGCAGGAGTTCACGCAGCTCGCCGTTTCCGCCGGCGCGGAGCCGGTAGCCACTGTCACCGGTCGCCGCGAGCGGCCGGACCCGCGCTTCTTCATGGGCAGCGGCAAGGCAGATGAGGTTCGTGACGTCGCGGCGGCGGAGTCCGCCGACGTCATCCTGGTCGATCACGCGCTCTCGCCGAGCCAGGAGCGCAACCTCGAGAAGCACACCGGACGGCGTGTGCTCGATCGAAACACCCTCATTCTCGACATCTTCGCGCAGCGCGCGCGCAGCCACGAAGGCAAGCTCGAAGTGGAGCTCGCGCAGCTGAAGCACATCGCCACGCGCCTGGTGCGCGGCTGGACCCACCTCGAGCGCCAGAAGGGCGGCATCGGCATGCGCGGTCCGGGCGAAACGCAGCTCGAAACCGACCGCCGCCTCATCGGGCAGCGCATGCGGGTGCTGTCGAAGCGGCTGGAGAAGCTGCGCCAGCAGCGCGAAACCGGCCGCGCCGCGCGCGCCCAGATTCCGGTGCCGTCCATCGCGCTCGTCGGTTACACGAACGCGGGCAAGTCCACGCTCTTTCGCTCCATGACGGGGACCGATGCGTACATCGCGGACCAGTTGTTCGCCACGCTCGATCCCACCGTTCGCCGCATCTCACTGCCCGGCGGCACGGTCGCGGTCGTCGCGGACACGGTTGGCTTCATTCGGGAGCTGCCGCACGAGCTGGTGGCCGCGTTCCAGTCCACTCTCACCGAAGCGCGTGAGGCCACGCTTCTGCTTCACGTCGTCGACGCGAGCGATCCCCGGCGGGAGGAGCACATCACTCAGGTGAACGGCGTGCTCGCCGAGATCGGCGCGGGCGAGCTGCCGCAGGTGGTGGTCTACAACAAGATCGACCGGCTCGACTTCGAGCCGCGGGTCGAGCGGGACCCGGAAGGCCGCGCGGTCGCGGTCTATATCTCGGCCGCCAAGCGGTTGGGGCTGGACCTTCTGCAGCAGGCGATCGCCGAACGCATCTCGCGTGTGGCGCGGCGTGCGCGCCTGCGGCTGCCTGCGAGCGCCGGAGCGCTGCGCGCGAAATTGTATTCGGCGGGCGCCGTGCGGGCCGAGAGCGCCTTCGAAGACGGCTCCCTCGACCTGACGGTGGAATTGCCGGACGTCGAGCTCATCGCGCTGGCCCGCACACCCGGTGTGCACGTCGTGGAAACACCTTCAGCCGCAATGGCTTGTGCCCCCGAAGAGGCCTACCTACAATCGGTCCCTTCGTGAGCGCAGCCAAGCGCTGACTCCCAACAAACTCCTTCCAGATCGGCGCATTTCGCTCTCTATGGCGTGGAACCAACCCGGCGGACAAAGCAACAATCCCTGGGGCTCCCGACGGCCGAATAACGGCGGCGGTGGCCCGAATCTCGACGAGCGCATGAAGGACTGGCAGCGCCGGTTCGAGTCGCTCTTCCGTCCGGGCGGCAAGGGTGAGGGGGGCGCGCTCTTCATCACCGTGCTGCTGCTCATCCTGACGCTGTGGCTGTTCAGCGGCTTCTTCCAGGTGAAGGCGGCCGAGCGCGGCGTGATCCAGCGCTTCGGCAAGGTGGTGCTGCCCGTGCGCACGGAAGGGTGGGGCTGGCGCTTCCCCTGGCCGATCGACACCGTGACCAAGGTGAACGTCGCGAACGTCAACAGCAGCGATTTCAAGTCGAGGGTGCTGACGGCGGACGTGAACCTCGTCGAGGTGCGTTTCGCCGTTCAGTATCGCTACGCCGATCCGATCAAGAAACTCTTCGCCGTGACCGATCCGGAGGGCACGCTGCGCGAGGTGAGCGAGAGCGCCATTCGCCAGGTCGTCGGTCAGAGCGTGCTCGATGACGTGCTCGTCGGCAAAACGCGCCCGAACATCACCCGCCGCACCAAGGAGCTGATCCAGGCGACCCTGGATCGGTACGACACCGGCATCCAGGTGTCCACCGTGAACCTCGTGGACGTGCAGGTGCCCGAACCCGTGATTCCTTCGCAGCGAGACATGAACAAGGCGCTGGCGGACCAGGGGCGCATGGTGAAGGAAGCGCAGGCTTACGCGAACCAGATTCTGCCGGTGGCCGAAGGTGCCGCCGCTCGCCTGCAGCAGGACGCCCAGGCATACAGCGCGCAGGTGGTGGCGCTGGCCACGGGTCAATCGTCGCGCTTCTCCCAGCTGGCCGTAGCCTATGAAGCGGCCCCTGAAGTCACGCGCAAGCGCCTGTACCTCGACACCGTCGAGAACGTGCTGAGTCGCGCGAACAAGGTCATCGTGGATGAGAAGAGCGGTAGCGGGAACATGCTCTACCTGCCGCTGGACAAGATTCTCGAGCGTGCGCGCTCGAACAACAGCAACACGGACAGCTCATCCACCGAGCCGAGCGTGCGTGTTTCACCGGAGCCCGAGTCCGTTACGGTTGACGGCCGCTCCAGGGGGGATCGCTGATGCCAGTCCGCGGCGTTCCGCTCATCATCATGGTGGCTGCTGTCGCGCTCGTCGCGATGACGTCGATGTTCACCGTTCCGCAGCAGGAGCTGGCGATCCGCACGCAGTTCGGCGCCATTCTCGGCGGCAGCTACGATCCGGGGCTGCATTTCAAGTTCCCGTGGGACCAGGTGGTCAAGTTCGAGCGGCGCATCCTGAGCCAGACGTATCAGGGTGAAACGTTCCTCACCAACGACAATCGCGGCCTCATCGTCGATTTCTACATCAAGTGGCGCGTGGCGGATGCGTCCCGCTACTTCCAGGCGACGGGCGGACGCGAGGAGCTCGCGAGCGAGCGCATCGCCGAGATCGTGAAAGACGGCATCAAGAGCGTGGTGGCCCAGCGCCCGCTGGAGGAGATCGTCAGCTCCGAGCGCGCAGCCGTCACCGGCGAGATGCTGAAGCAGGCCAACGACAACGCGGAAGGCCTCGGCATCGAGCTCATCGACGTGCGCGTTCAGCGCATCGACCTGCCGGAAGATGTGAGCTCGCGCGTCTACGAGACCATGAAGCAGAATTTCGCGCGTACCGCGAACCGGCTGCGCGCGGAGGGCTCGCGTGAGGCCGTCACGCTGCGCGCCGAGGCGGAGCGCAAGCGGACCGAGATCATCGCGAACGCGGAGCGGGATGCGCTCGAGGTGCGCGGCAAGGCTGACGCTGAGGCGGCCGCGATCTACGCGAAGTCCTATTCCAAGTACCCCGAGTTCTACTCCTTCTATCGCAGCCTGCAGGCGTATGAGCGGTCACTCGGCAAGGAGGGCGACATCCTCGTCGTGAGCCCCGAAGGGGAGTTCTTCAAGTATCTCAAGGACCCGGGCCGCAAGTAGCCGGCCCCGCGACGTTGACATTCCATCTCTCCGATCTCCTCGCTGCCGTCGCGCTGTTTTTCGTGGTGGAGGGTATTATCCCCTTCGTCAATCCGGCTGGAATGAAGCGCGCCCTGGAGAAGCTGCTGACGCTCGGTGACCGCGAGCTGCGCATCGCGGGCCTGGGCAGCATGATCGTGGGCGTGGTCATTCTTTTTATCGTGCACTGAGCAGGTGTGGCTATCGTGGGCAAGTTCGTCGTCATCATCGGCACCCAGTGGGGCGATGAAGGCAAAGGGAAGATCGTCGACCTCCTGACCGAGAAGGCGTCCGCCGTGGCGCGCTTCCAGGGCGGGCACAACGCCGGGCACACGCTCGTGATCGGCGGCAAGAAGACGATTCTTTCGCTGATTCCCGCCGGCATCCTGCGCTCTCACGTGCGGTGCTTCATCGGCAACGGCTGCGTCATCTCGCTCGAGGCGCTGCTCAAAGAGTCCCAGATGCTGATCGAGCAGGGCGTGCCGGTGTTCGAGCGGCTGCGCCTGTCGCCGAATTGCCCGCTCATCCTGCCCTCGCACGTGGCGCTGGATAAGTCCCGCGAGGCCGCGCGCGGCGCGAATGCGATCGGCACTACCGGCCGCGGCATCGGGCCTGCGTATGAAGACAAGGCTGCGCGGCGCGCGCTGCGCATCGCGGATTTGTTCCACCGCGAGAAGTTCGCCGCGAACCTCGGCGAAGTGCTCGATTTCCACAACTTCGTGCTGCAGAAATACTTCAGGCAGCCGGCGGTG
>JBDZVF010000291.1:0-8185 GCA_040255575.1 Pseudomonadota bacterium
TTGCTCATGCGATGACCACCTTGTCGGTGCGGTAGTGCTCGACTGCATCGAGATCGAGCGCGATGCCCAGCCCGGGTGCCTCGGGCAGCGGGATGATCCCGTCGACGAGCGCAGGTTCCGACGCCAGCAGGTCCTTGCGCAGCCCCGCGGCGTACATGCTCGGCGGCAGGTACTCGATGTACGGGCAGTTGGCGCTGACCGAAGCCGGCGAGCTTGTGGTGGCGCGATTTCGAGCCATCGAGGCACTGGCATTTGGCTTGCCGCACCCGGCTCAGCGCCATTTTCTGGCGAGTGTCTCGACCAAGCGGCTGCGCCAACTGGTGGCGCTGCTCGACCTCGGCTCGATCGACGCGGCCGCCGCGAGGTGCGGTGTTTCGCGGGACGCCATCTACAAAAGCGTGCGGGAGGCGGAGTACCTTCTGGACGCGCCGCTCTTTCATCACCTCGCGGCCGGCCGTTTCGTGGCGACAGCCGAGGGCCGCGCGCTTCTCACCCGCGTGAAACTGATGCTCGGTGAGATGCGTCACGCGCTGGAAGACGTGGCGCAGCTTCGCGGCCGCATGGAAGGCCGGCTCAGCATCGGCTGCCTGCCCTCGATGGCCTCGCACATCGTGCCGGATGCGACAGCCGAAGTGCTTCGGCGCGCCCCGCAGCTGAGCGTCGCGCTCATCGAAGGTTCGTATGACGAGCTGATGGAAGCGCTGCAATCCGGCGAGATCGACCTCATCGTCGGCGGGCTGGCGCCCGCGCGCGAATTTCCGGATGTGCGCACCATCGCGCTGGTCGACGATCGGGTGGTGATCTTCGGTCGCGCGGGCCATCCGCTCGCGCGGCGGCGACGCAAGCTCTCGAGCGCGGACTTCAAAGACATTCGCTGGGTGTTGCCGATGCGCAAGGCATTGCCTCAACCGGCGTTCGAGTCGCTGCTCGCCGAAGCGGGCATTCGGCCGGCGGTGCCGATCGTCGAGTACGCGTCCATCGCGACGTTGAATGCGTTGCTGGCCACGAGCGACATGCTTGCGGTGGGCAGCGCCCTGCAGATGCAGGTGGAAGCAGAACGCGGAGTTCTGCGGGAAATTCCTTTCCGCCTCACGCGGGAGGTGTGGCAGACGGGGATTGTGCTACGCGCATCGACGGTGCCCTCACCCGCAGCCCGGATCTTCATCGAAGTGCTGACGGATCGCGCACGCGAGGCCCGACTGCCCACTGCGTGATCACGGTTCGCGCGATCCGGGTACGCTGGAATCCCCGCCGCGCTCGCCTCGCGCACCTCGCCCGCGGCATGACTCTCGCGCGGACGTAATCGGGACCAAAGTCTCCGAGGCTCGACGAAGGTCGCGGCATCGCCTGTCGATGAACCGTACACATGCCGCGCGCTTGCGTGCCCGCACTCGCGTTGGAACAAGGACTTGGAAGCCTGGCGCGAAGCTTGCACCCGCCCCACCCGGCCGCGCCTGAGTGGCCGCTCGAAAAACAAACGATGGGTGATGAAGGAAACATGGACGCGAAGAAACTCACCGGCGCGCTGCTCGCTTTGGCCCTCACAGCCTCGATCGTCGCGACCGCGGAGGCGGAAACGCTGGCGATGATCGAGATCGGGCTCGTCGGCATGCTCTACGTGCTTCGACGTCGACGGCAGACGGCGAAAGATTTGCCGCGTCCGCGCAGCGTGCTGAACGCGCTCCCCTCTTCCGCTCACCGCGCCCCTGCAAGTCTCCGGGTCACCGCAAGTCACCGTGTCCCTGCAAGTCACAGCGCCCATGCGAGTGCGCGAGCGCCCACGATGGCAGCGGCGCCCACGCGGCACCGATAACGCTCAGCGGCCTCCCTGCACCGCTTCACTTCGCGCCAGCGGGGCTGCCATCTGCCGGTACTCCCGAATGGCCCCCAACTCATTTCGCGCGAAATCCTTGAGCTTCGGGTCCACCTTCGGCGACTGGATCGCGGCATCGAACGCGGTTTCGGCTTTCGCCAGGTGCTGCGAGACCTCGAGCGTGTAAACCCGGTCGAACGACCGCGGCGTCGGCGCGGCCGCACCCGCTGTGCTCGGAGCCCCACCAGGCTGCGGCAACACGTCGAGGTTCAGTTCCTCGCAGATCTGCGAGAGCGAACGCCCCGCACTTTCGTAGTGGCTGGCGAGCTGGGATGCAAACTGCCGAACCTTCGCATCCTTCGATCGGTTCTGCGCCGTTCGCGCCGCCTGCAGTTGAGCTGTGAAATGTTCCGACGCGCTTCGCGCAAAGTCCGCTGACGTGACCGGCGTTGGCGCTTGAGCCCGCGCCAGCCCCATCGCACTCAGCAGCGTGATGACGAACGTGAACGACAGTCGCCTGATACGCATGGCCTCCAGACCAGCAACGTACAGACCCAAGGGAGACAATGGCGCGCCCCGCACGCGCAGTGCTTAACTTGCGTCACACCCAGCGGAGGAGCCCATGCCCGACAACGTTTCCATCATCCTGACAACCGTAGCAAACGAGCAGCACGCCGCCGAGCTCGGGGACATGCTTCTCAACCAGCATCTCGCCGCGTGCATCCAGGAAATTCCGATCCGCAGCCGCTACCGGTGGAAGGGCGCGGTTCAGTGCGACTCGGAGTTACTGCTGCTTGTGAAAACCGCTCACGAGCGCGTTGACGCCGCGGTGAAAGCGATCCGAAAGGTTCATCCTTACGAGCTGCCTGAGATACTCGTGATCGCCAGCATCAGCGGTCTCAGCGAATACATCGCCTGGGTGAGCGCAGAGACGAAGCGCTGAGCTCATCGCGGAGTTACGCCGTCGGCAGCACGCAATTCTTTGCCAAACGATTTATCGATCGACCGGTCGAACCCGCCGAACGGTGGAGACGAAGGAGTAAACGTATGGCAACGATTGATCACAGCAGACAGGTCAAGACCGCGAGCGGCATCAACATCGTGCTCGGCATCTGGTTCCTGCTATCGCTATGGGTATACGGCTACGCCGCGGCGACGCAGGCAATGGCGGCAAACTACATCGTGGTCGGCGTGGTGATCGCGATTCTCGGCGCGCTACGCAACGCGACGCCTCATGGCCGCACCGGCCTCAGCTGGGTGAACGTGGTTCTGGGTTTGTGGGCGCTGTTTTCGCCCTGGATCTTCAACTACGCCGGTGACATGCCGCGAGTGTGGAACGACGTGATCGTCGGGATCGTGGTGGTCGGCCTTGCTATCTGGAGCGGCGCCGCGACCCTCACCGAGCATCGTCATCACGCGACGGCGTGACGTGCGTATCCGCACGCGGAAAGACCGGCCCGCCGTGGCCGGCATGGCCGGGTGTTGCCGTTCGATGAAGGGTGCGGCACCCCATTCGATGAAGATGCGGCACCCGGCCCCATTGCCGCCCCACTGACCCAACTCTCTCATCGGAACACGGATTGCTCCGCCTCATGCGGAGCAGGAGCGGCGCTGTTGCGAGCCCAATCTCGCGCGCGTTCCGAGGGAGGCCGCGATGATCAGAGTCGCTCGCAAGAGCACCGGGGCGCTACTGCTGGCATTCGCGTTAGTGCTGCAGGGGTGCGGTGGCGGTGGCGATGGCGGTGGCGATGGCGGGAATAACGATGCATCGACACCGGCGCCGATGCCCACGCCTACACAACCGTCAGCACCACCTCCGCCGCCGCTCGCAGCGACGTCAGCGGCTCTGCCAGCTGGCCAGGTAGGCAAAACGTACTCCGCGACACCCACCGCAAACGGTGGCACGCCGCCGCTCACATGGTCAGTGGCTAGCGGAACGCTGCCAACGGGTCTTTCGCTTGACGCATCGACCGGGACGATCAGCGGCACACCCGCCGATACGGCTGATCACACCGCGCTCACGCTTCAAGTGGCCGATTCAGGCACGCCGGCGCAAACGGCGTCGCTCGATCTCACATTCATCGTGAGCCCGGGTGACATCAACGTCGCTGCGTCTCCAAGACGCGCGGCCTTGATCGCTGGCAGCCCCATTACTCTCACCGCTTCGACCAATGATCTGGCCGGCGTCACCTGGAGCATCTCGCCAACCGGCGGCACCTTCAGTAAAACCAGCAGCGCCAATGATGAAGCCATCACACTCACGTCACCGGCAACGGGGAACAGCTACACCGTTACCGCAACGAGTGTCACAGACCCTGCGCGCGCGAGCTCGGCAACCATCGCCGTCACCGATCTCACCGGCGTGCTCACGTATCACAACTCCCTCGCGCGAGACGGCGCAAACACCCGTGAATACGCGCTCTCTCCCGCCACGGTCTCTACCGAGACGTTCGGCAAGCTCACCAGCTGCGTGGTCGATGGCGCGATCTATACGCAGCCGCTCTGGATGCCGAATGTGAAGATCGGCGATGCCTCTCACAACCTGGTCTTCGTTGCCACCGCGCACGACTCGCTCTATGCATTCGACGCAGAGACGATCCCATGCCAGAAGATTTGGTCGGTCAGCCTCATCGACCCTGCTCATGGCGCCACCGCCAACGAAGTCACGGTGCCGAGCGGCCGCACCGGGTTCTTCGTGGGCAGGGGCAACGCAAACTTTGCGCCGGAGGTGGGCGTTACCGGCACGCCTGTCATCGACCCGGCGAGCGGCACGCTTTACGTCGTCTCGAAATCGATGAACTCCGCGGGCAGGACGTTCTATCAACGCCTGCATGCGATTGATGTCGCCACCGGTAACGAGAAAAGCGGCTCGCCGATCACCATCGCGGGTACGTATCCCGGCACGGCGGACGGAGGTACAACGGTAACGTTCAACCCGCGCACTCATAACCAGCGCACCGGGCTCGCGCTCGTGGGTGGCGTCGTTTATATCGCGTGGGCCGCTCACGAAGATCAGCCGCCGTATCACGGGTGGATGATGGGCTATCGCTACGATGGCAAGGCGTTCACCCAGACGGCCGTGCTGAATGTGTCGCCGAACATGCGGCAGGGTGGCATCTGGATGAGCGGCTCCGCGCCCGCGGCCGACGCGAACGACATGCTCTACGTGACCACCGGTAATGGGGAGTTCAACGTCACGAGCGCTACGCCTCCGTCCAACGATTACGGCGATTCGTTTCTGCAGGTCTCACCGGATCTTGTGATCAAGCAGTACTTCACGCCATCGAACGAGGAACTGCTCAACGCGACCGACAAGGATCTCGGCGCGGGCGGAGCAGCGGTGCTCGGGGATCTGCCGGCTGGCAGCCCGATCTCGCGTATCGCGATCACCGGCGGCAAGGATGGCGTGCTCTACGTGATCAATCGGGACAAGATGGGCGGGTTCGGCGACGACAATGCATGGCAGAAGGTGCAGGTCGGCAGCACGCACGCGACCGCGAGACCGCCGGTGATCTTTGCCATCGGTGCGCTTTGGGACAACACGCTCTACATCGCGGGCACCGGCGGTCCGCTGGAACAGTACGAGCTCGATCCGACGACAGCGAAGTTCCGACTCGCGTCCTGGAGCACTTCCCCGACGGCCGGTTATCCGTTTCCGGGATCGAATCCGTCGGTCTCGTCCGCGGGATCGCGGAACGGAATCGTGTGGATGCTTGACAATACCTCGTACTGCACGTCGCTCACGGGGACTTGTGGCCCAGCGGTGCTTCACGCGTATGACGCCTCCGACGTGAAGCACGAGTTATGGAACAGCGCCCTGGTCGCCGCGGACAACGCCGGCAACGCGGTCAAGTTCGCCGTGCCGACGATCGCAAACGGCAGGGTGTACGTGGGGACTCGCGGGAACAACACCGGCGGTACGCTCGGCTCCACGAGCGCGGCGGGGCAGTTGGATATCTATGGACTGAAGCCCGACTGACCTGCGCTTTCGGCCGGGGAAGGCTCTTCGACGGAACTTGCCGGTCTCTCCTGATCCAGCTGGCCGCGCTCTCGGATGGCGGGCAGCAGTACCTCGTCGGCGTAGGGACAGCCGGTTGTCAATGGATCGATCTGGCCTCGGCGTAGGGAAGCGGCAGAGGAATATCCGCGCTCTCTTCTGAGGTCGGCGACCATTGGGGCATAGCCTGGCGGCCAGGCGCGCACGTCTCCGAACCGCGTACGCAGGGCTTTGAGAATCTGCATGCCGGCGAAATCGAGATCGCCCCAGAACCAGCAGGGAGTTGGTGACGGCGTGCTCTGCTGGCCGAACCACCAGCGCTCGAATCGAGCGACACCGGTCGCCTCGACGCCTGCCGTTTTAGCGGCGGGCTCGATATCGCTCGCCCCGATACGGCCCGTCTGCACGCCCGCGGCTTTGTCGTTGCTCGCCGCGAGGTGGCGCTCGTTAGTGGCGTTCTCAGCGGCGCCACTCGCGTCGGTGACTCGCGCGCCGGGGCCGGCGAAGTGGAGAACTGCACCGCCCGGGGTTCGTACGCGCTCGGCGGTGCTTCGGAAGCCGGATGCATATACCAATGCGAGCGGCGCTGCTTCGGCGGGCACGCCATCGCAGGCGGCCGTGTATGTGTCCTGATTCTCGATGAACAACACGCCTTCCCAGCGCGGCGGCAGGTACACCGCTACGACAATCGCACGATCGCGTACCGTGAGCTGCGGGAACAGAGTGGCCACCAGCTCCGCGCGCTCGTCGAGCACTTTCGAGTCACCCCAAAAGCACAGCGCGCTCAGCTGCCGCAACGTGATCGGGCCGGTCACCTCGCGCATGCGGGCAAACGCCGCGACGATCTCTTCCGCGCTCCGGTCCTCGATTGCGATTCGGCGCGCCAACAGCGCGTCGCAGCCTGCAGGGAAAAGATGCGCGCTGGCATTGACGGCTGCGCGCCAGCGGTCGAGCTCCGCAGGTGTGCGCTCCCGCTGGAGCCACGTTCGAAGCACGCTCTCGCCGTCAGCCGAGAAGGTTAGTTTTGCGCCCTTCCACTGCGGGTCATAGGGGCCGAGCCGGCCGCGGCGTATTTTCAGGACGCCTTGCCGCTCCAGCTCGACCACGAGACTCCAGAGTTGGTCGGCGCTTGCATCGGAGCGCGCCAGGGACGGAAGAAATCGCTCGGCCGGCAGGAACACATCGCGCTCGCGCTGTTCCGCGGGTTGCCGATCGAAGCGATCGAGCGCCGCGTGGAGGAGCGCTTCGAGCTCGCGCTCCTCGTTCAGCCAGACTGGTGGGCCTTGAGACATGAAGGCCGCCCCCTCACTAATCGCTCACGCACAGCTCGCCGCCCGCACACAGCTCGCCGCTCGCACACAGCTCGCCGCTCGCACGTCGCTCGCCACTCACGCCCCACTCGCCTCACGTGACGGCTCGCCCAGGATCTCCTTCATGAAGTCCAGCTCCGCCTGCTGATGCACCGTGCGTCGATGGCGCGCCCACAGCTCCTGGATGCGCGGTCGGTTGCATTCCTTTCGATCCACCAGCACGCGCGTGTTCAGCTGGCCACGCGGCGCGCTCGGCACCTTGGCGAACACGAACTCGTTGCTCACCAGATCCATGAACGGGCCGCACTTGCTCGTGGGCATGATGAAGATCAGCTGCAGCCCGAGCGTGCGCGTCAGGTAGTCGATCACTTCGCGCGAGCGGGGCTCATCCATCTTCGAGAAAGCCTCATCCACCAGCACCATACGCAGATGGTTCGTGCCCTCCGCGTAACGCAATGCAGACGTGATGCTCGCCGACCGAATGATGTATGCCGGCGTTTCCAGCTGACCGCCGCTGCCCGTGCCGTATTCCGAAAGCGCGATGGGTGGCTTGCCCTCCACTTCCTTGTAGATCTCATAGCGATGGTAGTTGCGATAATCCGCAATCCGCTCGAGGTCACGCAACGCGCTCTGCTCATCCGCGCCCAGCAGCAGGCCGAGCAACGTGTCACGCACCTGCTCGGATTTCGGCGTGAGCCGCGCCTCGAACAACGTCGCCTCTTCTCCGATGGCGGGGTTGCGCACTACCTCTTCGAAGAACCGCGCGTACTCCCGATACTCCGGCACCCAGTCCTGCGCGAAACGGAATCGCTCCCGGTCGGAGCCGAAGCGATGGTTCTCCAGCTCCTTGTTCAGATGATCGAGCTGCCGCTTGCCGTCCTGGATCGACTGGTGGATCTCCTGACACAGGTGCGAGACGAAGGCATTGTTGAAGCTCTGCTTGAGCTGCTTCAGCTGTTCATGCTTCTCCACCAGCACGTTGTTGCGAAGGATGTTGTACACGCGGTCCAGCTCCTCCCGCAGCTCACACAGGCTGCGGAACAACGCCTCGTCATACTCGCCGCT
>JBDZVF010000292.1:0-8185 GCA_040255575.1 Pseudomonadota bacterium
ATTCCGGAACGCCGATGCGCTCGGGAAAGCGGCAGCACATGCCGAACGATGGGTCGCCTCGGGGCTGCGTTTCAAAGTCCTGTCCGCGGCTGAGCTCGTTGAGTTCGAGCCGGCGTTACGCCCCATTGCCGACCAGCTGGCAGGCGCACTTCTCTATGCCGGAGACGAGAAAGGGGATGCGCGCCGGTTCTGCCGGGAGTTGCAGCGACAAGCCGAAAACTGCGGCGTGAGCTTTCGGTTCGGGACAACTGTGAAATCCCTGTCAGCGCGAGCGGGGCAGGTGGTGGCGATGCACACGGATCGCGGCGACTTCGTTGCCGATCGGTACGTCATTGCCGCCGGGAGTTACACCACTCTGCTAACCCGCCCCCTCGGATTCGATGTTCCGGTACGCCCTGCAAAAGGATATTCCGTCACCTTTGAAGAGGGCGGTCTCGACAGAGTGCTGCGGGTGCCGGTTGTCGACGATGAGCTACATGCGGCGATCGTGCCGCTCGAGAACGCGATCCGGGTGGCGGGCACCGCGGAGTTCGCCGGATATGACCTCAGGATCCGCTCTGAGCGCGTCGACAATCTGAAGAGGCTGTTGCGCGCGGTACTTCCGCAGGCTCCGCTAGAACGCGCCGTGCAGCGCGACTGGTGCGGGCTGAGGCCGATGTCCGCGGATGGGGTGCCCGTCATAGGCGCAACCCACCTGCCGAATCTTTATCTCAATACAGGCCATGGTCACCTGGGGTGGACGATGGCCGCCGGCTCCGGCCGGCTGCTGGCAGATTTGATTTGCTCGCGACCGCCTGCCATCGACCCACTCCCGTTCGCTCCGGGACGCTTCTCGGGCGCGCGGTAGGCCGCCCCGATCCGATTTCTCCGTTCGAGCCACGGAATTTCTTCCGAGGCGCGTCCTTGGAATACCAAGGTCGGAGATTTTATTTTTGCGTCCAATCAGGAGCCTATCCGCGGCGTGGACCGTCTGCCTGGTCGTTGCCGCAACCGGGTTGCTGGCCTGGGGATCCTCTCTTGCCTCGGCCCAGCAGGAGCTGCGAGTTCGCACGGTATCGAGCCGCGCCGACTCGGTGAGCGGGGGCGACGTGGTGGTCGCCGTACACGCCCCGTCTGCGATGAGCTGGACCGCGGTACTCAATGGTCGCGATGTCACGCAGGCGTTTCACCCTGAAGCGACTCACCACGAATCGCTCGCTTATCTCGACGGGCTCGTGCTTGGGAAGAATGTGCTCGAGATTCAGCCCGCGCATGGACTGAAATCACGACTCGAGATCGTGAACCATCCGCTCGCGGGTCCGGTGTTCTCCGGACCTCATCAAATGCCGTTCCTCTGTCAAACCGAGCTCAGCGGATTGGGGCCGGCGCTCGATGCGGACTGCAGCGCGAAAACCGTCGTTCGCTACTACTACAAGTCGACCAGGCCGCCGCAGCCGGGTTCGGGCGAGAAATCCAGCGGGCTCAGTCCCGGCTTCAAGGCCTACGACGCCTCGGCGCCGCTGCCGGATGACATGGCGCGCACGGTGACCATGGAAGGTCGCACGGTGAACTACATCGTTCGCTGGGAAAGAGGCGTGATCAATCGCGGCGTATACGACATTCAATTCCTGCACCAGCCGGGAGAACCGTTGCCGACGCCGTGGGTCCGTCCGGCTGCCGGGTGGAATGGGCGCCTGATCTACACGTTCGGTGGAGGATGCGCGGCCGGCTATCGGCAAGGGCGCTTCTATCCTGATACGGTCGGGCCGGAGCAGGAGCTGTTTCTGGCGCAAGGCTACGCCATTGCCAGCTCCACGCTGAACATCCTCGAGAATACGTGCAACGATCGGATCTCCGCCGAGACGGTCGCGATGGTGAAAGAGCATTTCATCGAGCAGTACGGCGAGCCGCTTCATACGATCGGCTGGGGTGCTTCCGGCGGTGCGATCCAACAGTATCTGATCGCCCAGAACTATCCGGGTCTCCTCGACGGTCTGTTTCTCTATCTGTCAATTCCCGATGCCGCGCGCGTAGCCGAGGGTAACGTCGACTGGGTCCTGCTCGGTCGCGCCTTCGCAGCGACCACTCTTCCCTGGACCGAGGCTCAGAAAGCGGCCGTCTCGGGGCTGGCGACGTGGCGCCTGGCCGAGAAAGTGATCGGCCCGCAGATCAAGGTGAGTCGCGCGAATCCACGTAGCTGCAATCCCGCAGTGCCCGGTAATCCGGAGCAGAACGTCAACGAGATTCGGTGTGATATCTACTCGAACGAGATCAATGTTCTCGGTCGCAATCCCAGAACGGGATTGCCGTATCGACCGCTCGATAACGTCGGTGTGCAGTATGGCCTCACGGCATTCAACGACGGCAAGATCGATGCCGAGCAGTTCGTCGATCTGAACGAGCGCGTCGGGGGCTACGACGAGCAGGATCGGTTTGTCGGCTCGCGGATGAACGCGGACCCCGAGGCGGTTCGTGCGGCGTACGAGACCGGGTTCCTGATGACGGGCGGCGGGGGATTGGGTGACGTTCCGATCATCGATTGGCGGTGGTATGTCGATGACATGCTCGATGGTCACGATCGCGTTGCCTCCTTTATCGCGCGCGCGCGACTGATGAAAGCGAACGGCCAGGCCGACAATCAGGTCGTGCTCGTTGATCCACGGGTAGACACGCTCTACCAGATGCCGCAGCCGCTGATTTCGCCGGCCGTGATTCGAGTACGGTCCCTGATGCAGCATCTGGATCGATGGCTCGATGAGATCGCCGCGGACCAGGGCCCGGGTACTCAGGCAGAGAAAGTCGTACGCAACAAGCCGAAGACACTGTCCGACGGTTGCTGGGCAATCGACGGGGAGCAGATTTCGGAGCCGGCCACCTACAAAGGCCCGGGCCGATGCAATCAGCTGTATCCCTCGCACGGCAATCCGCGGATTGCGGCGGGAGGCCCTCTCGTCGGAATCGTCAAGTGTCAACTGAAGCCGATTCGCGCCGGGGATTACGCCAGACCGCTGAGCGAAAAACAGATGGCCCGGCTTGAAGCCGTCTTCCCGACCGGTGTGTGCGACTATGATCGCGAAGGTGTTGCAGAGGAGGTCACTCGGTCGACATGGCAGCGCTTCTAAGGACTGATGCGGTGCGGACTAGCCCACGGGGCTACCTCCTTTTTCTGCTGGCGGCGGTGTACTCGCTCAGTATTCTCGATCGCCAGATTCTCGCGATCCTGTTGCAGCCGATCAAAGCGGATCTGCACTTGTCGGATTCGCAACTGGGATTCCTTTCCGGAATTGCGTTCGCGATCTTCTATACGCTGCTGGGAATTCCACTGGCGCGCATCGCGGACGTCTGGAATCGGACGCGGCTGATCGCGATCTCGCTCTCGATTTTCAGCGTACTGACTTCGCTATGCGGCGTGGTGACGCATTTCTGGCACCTGCTGCTGATGCGCGTTGGCGTGGGCATCGGAGAGGCAGGAACGACACCGGCCTCGGTCTCGATCATTGCCGATCTGTATCCCGAGAAGTCCCGAGGCACCGCGACGGCTCTGTTCACCGTCGGCGGGATCTTTGGCACTTTCCTGGGCTTTGCCGCCGGCGGTCCGATTGCCCAGGCATACGGCTGGCGAACGGCATTTGTGATCGCAGGAATCCCCGGGCTGGTGTTGGCCCTGGTCGTGGCGTTTACCGCGCGCGATCCAGTGCGGGAAGTCGTCGATCGCACGAACAGGCCCTCTGTGCCCGTCGTGCTTCGGTACCTCTGGGGGCAACGGGCGTTTTGCCACCTCACCGCGGGCGTTACCCTGGTCCTCTTCTTTGGACATGGGTTTCAGACATGGCTCCCCGCGTTCTTCCAACGATCGCACGACATGAGCCTGGCGCGCATCGGTGTCACCTTGGGACTGCTCATTGGAGGGCTGAGCGCCGTCGGAATCCTCAGTAGCGGTGTACTTTCCGATCGGCTCAGTCGCACCGATGTCCGCTGGCGCAGTTGGATCGTGTCAATCGCGATCGGGATAATGCTTCCTTTCTATATCGCCACGCTCCTGGTCGCCGACGAGCACGTCGCTCTTGCCACTTACGCAATTCCAGCACTGTTGAGCATTTTCTATCAGGCTCCGGCACTCGCTCTGGTGCAGGGCCTCGCCCCGCCGCAGATGCGAGCAACTGCGGTGGCCGTCGTGCTCTTTGTGGGTAACCTCGTCGGCTCGGGAATTGGTCCCCAGGCGGTGGGTATCGTGAGCGACGTGTTACGTGCCTCCTTCGGAGAGGAGTCGCTGCGTTACGCGCTCCTGTGTTCCACGCCGGTGCTGTTGTGGGCGGCTGCCCACTTCTATTGGGCGGGCACTCATCTACAGCGGGAATTGGCGCAGGTACCTCAGGTAGCTGTCTGAAGGCAGGAGCACGCAGGGATGACGACCGCCGCCACAGATCCCGAAGATGACGCAATCGTTTGGGAGATGACCCTTCCCTGGCTTCCGGCGAACTGGGACATCGAGACGCTTGCGCGCTACAAGCGCGCCGGATTTACTTTTGTCTCGGCAACGCTGCAGGACTGGCCTGCGACATTCGAGGGAATGTCACACTGTATCGAGCGTTTCAAAGCGCTGGCGAGTCCCGAATCGAGCTGGCTGACATTTGGCAGCTCGCTCGCGGAAATCGAGCAAGGTCATCGCGACGGCAAGCTCGTGCTCGGGCTGAACTCTCAGGACCCGTCGCTCATCGGCAAGGATCTGACACGCGTTGGCGCGCTCCGCGCATTGGGCGTGCGCCACATGCTGCTTGCTTACAATGTGCGCAACCAGTTTGCGGACGGTTGTGCCGAGAGTGCCGATGCCGGGCTGAGCAATCTGGGCCGCTTGCTCGTGCGGGAAATGGGACGCGCCGGCGTCATCGTGGATGGAAGTCATACGGGGCGCCGCTCGTCTCTCGAGGCGATGGAGCTCAGCCAGAGCCCGCCCATCTTTTCGCATTCAGGTGTCTACTCGGTCTGCGCACACATTCGAAACATCCACGACGACCAGATTCGGACGTGTGCAGAGCGGAACGGTGTGATTGGCGTAGTGGGAACCGGCGCCTTTCTCGGCGATGTCGAAGCGCGCACGGAGAGCCTCTTTCGGCACATCGACTACCTCGTCGAGCTCGTTGGGCCGCGGCACGTCGGTCTGGGCACGGACTACATCAAGGATCTCGAGCCTGTTTGGAAGATCGTCCGCGCGCAGAAGGACGTTGCGTGGCCTGACCCGACCGGCACACAGCTCTACGAGGGGGGCTGTTTCCAGCCCGAGCAACTCCGGGACCTGGTGCAGATGATGCGTGCTCACGGTTATCCGCGGGATGCTGTGAGCGGCATCCTTGGTGAAAATTTCCGGCGCGTTTATGCCGCGGTGGAGGCAGGTCATGAGTGAATCGATGCCGGCAGCCCTCCACGCGGAAAGTATCGTCATCGACGCGGTTTGCCCTCTGGCGAGGGATAACCCGCATTTCATCGACTGGTATCGTGCGGGCGGAGTCACAGCGATTGCACCGACGATCGCAAGTGTTGACGGAGCGCGGGCGACATTGAATCGACTCGCTGCCTGGCATCGACTGCTGAGGGAGCGCAAGGATCTCATCCTGGTCCGTCAGGCGCACGACATCGAGAGTGCCAAGAAACAGGATCTCATCGGTGTCTTCTTTCATTTCCAGGGGACCGATCCCATCGAGGACAACCTCGATCTCATCGATCTCTTCAAAGGACTGGGCGTGGGCATGGTGCAGCTCGCCTACAACGTGCGAAACCGAGTCGGCGATGGCTGTGAAGAGCGCACCGATGCAGGGCTCAGTCGCTTCGGAATGCGGCTCATCGAGAGACTGAACGAGGCACGCATCATGGTGGATTGCAGTCACACCGGTCCGCGTACCTCGATCGAGGCCGTCGAATGTTCCGCCGCCCCGGTGGTGCTGTCGCATTCGAATCCGGCCTCTGTGTACGCGACCAGTCGTAACGTTTCGAACGAGCTCATTGATGCGGTCGCCCGGTCCGGCGGAATAGTGGGCATCGCCGGGTTCCCCGGAATGCTCGGAAAATCGGCTGCGCCGACGCTCGACGAGTTCGTGACGCATATTCGAGCCGTCGTGGATCGCGTCGGAATTGACCATGTCGGTCTGGGGATCGACTACTATATCGGTCAGGCCGGCATTGGAAACGATGAGGCAGGAGTGCGGATGTATGCGGAGATGACGCGTTCAGGCGCCTGGAGCGCAGCGTATCCACCGCCGCCGCACCACTACCCAAAGGGAATCGAGACTCCGCGAAGCCTGCCGAACCTCACTGAGCGTTTGCTGGAACGCGGGTTTGCGGCAGACGACGTCAAGAAAATCCTGGGCCAGAACTGGCTGCGGGTCATGCGCAGCGTATGGGGTTGAGCTGCGGCTTGCGAGGCGTGGCAACGCTCTAGTTTGAAATACCGTACTCGCAGACGGTGCGTGGGCGCCAACCCAATTTCCCAACTCTGATCCCCCTCTCGCCTTTCTCGAACTGGAGTACCTGCGTCAATCCGATAGCGGTGGGATCCCAGTATTCGCTGTCGGGCACGTGAACATGTCAGAACGCTTACGCAGGGGCGACAGACGCGGGCCTTGACGGACCGGGCAAACCGGCCACCATGAGTGCCTCTCCAAGGAACAGGAGTGCAGCAGGATGAATGGAATCCGCGAGACCGTCAGGCAATTTGTCGTCGAGCAATTCGTATTCGATGAGGGTTCATCGCTATTTTCTGACGATGCCAACCTGACCGAAAATGGCATTCTGGATTCGTTCGCGCTGCTGCATCTGGCAACGTTCCTGGAAAATGAGTTCGGCGTTCAGCTCGAGCAGCAGGACCTGGAGTCAGGGTGCCTGAGCTCTCTGTCGAGCATCGTCAGCCTCGTCGCTGAGAAGCGGGGTAGCAGACAGTGATTCGAAGCGGAGAGAAACGGCAGAGCGGGGCAGTTCTCTACGAACACCTGCTAGGAGTCGCTGCACACGTTCCGAACAAGCTCGCCGTCGTGGACGGTGCCGTGCAGCTCACCTTCAAGGATCTCGTCGCGCGAGTGGACGAGCTGGCGTCCTCGCTCTGCGATGTCGGCGTCACTTCCCGTGAGCCGGTCGCTGTCATTCTCGAGAACAGTGCGGGCTTCGTGACGGCAGTGTTCACGCTCTGGAAACTCGGCGCCGTGGTCGTTCCACTGAATCCGGTTGCGCAGGACTCAGAGGTGCTTCCCTCCATTCTGGATGTGGACGCGGGCTCGATCATCACTGGATCGAAAAGAAGAGGGCTGGCCTCGGCGTTGAATGCAGTCGGTGGTGCGATCAGCCACCTGTGGACCTATTCATCGTCACCGGCGGGGTTCAGCTATAGCGCACACGCTGCTCCGCGTTCCCGGAAGCTCGATTCTGCCGCACACCCGAGTGACAGCGACCTGCCAGCCCTCACACAATATTCAACCGGTTCGACAGGGAAGCCGAAGCGCGTAACGCGCAGCCAGGAGCGCTTGCTTCGTGAGCTTCTGGCGATCGTCCATGTGTTCAACATGAGCGAGTCGGACCGCGTTCTCGGCGTCATCGCATTCTACCATTCGCATGGGTTCAAGAACGCAATGATGCTCTCGATCCTCGCCGGGGCGACGCTCCGTGCCTGCGAGCGCTTTTTCCCGCGAGACATCGCCAACCTGATCGAGCTCGAGAGGATCACCGTCTTTCCGGCGGTTCCGTTCATGTTTCAACAGCTCGCCCGGGTGAAGCCGCGCCACGATTTCTCGAGCCTGCGGCTGGCATTCTCCGGCACAGCGGCGCTCGACTCACAGACGGCGATAGCGTTCGATGACCTGTATGCAATCAAGATCAGACGCGTTTACGGAACGTCGGAAACGGGTCTGATCACCGTTGAGCAGCAGTCTCGGCGGTTCGGCCCGACGAATTGCGTAGGACAAACCGTTCCGGGAGTCCTGGTCGAGGTCGTCGACGATGAAGGTGAGCCGGTGGCGAACGGCATGCACGGGCGCGTCAAGGTCACGAGCCCATTCGCCGCGACCGGGTATGACAACCTGATCGGGCACTCCAGCTCCTACTTTGAAGGTGAGAGTTATTTTCCCGGCGACGTCGGATTCGTCTCGCCAGAAGGCGATCTCATGCTGATGGGAAGGCAGCCAGGGTTCATCAATGTCGGCGGAACCAAAGTGGACCCGGCAGA
>JBDZVF010000293.1:0-8176 GCA_040255575.1 Pseudomonadota bacterium
TGACTTTCGGTACGGTCAAATGGTTCAACGACGCCAAGGGTTTCGGTTTCATCGCACCTGAGGACGGGGGAGCGGACGTGTTCGTCCATTTTTCGGCGATCGCCAGCAAGGGCTTTCGCAGCCTGCAGGAAGGTCAGCGGGTGAAGTTCGAAGTGACCCAAGGCCCGAAGGGCGCCCAGGCTTCGGCGGTCGAAACCGCCTGATCGGTCATCCCCGCGTCGCATGATGCAAAGGAAACCCCGCACTTGTTGTGGGGTTTCTTTTTGCGCGAGCCCCGAAAGAGCGGAAACCTTCACCCGTTCCCCTGAGCGTAGCCACGTAGCGGCAAAGTCGAGGGTCTGCACGAGTCGAGAGCCCTACGGCAGCGCATGGCCGCGCCGCTTGGTTAATATGGGGAATTGCCGAACACTCCAGGAGTTCCCCGTGATCATCAAGCCCAAAGTCCGCGGTTTCATCTGCGTCACCGCCCACCCCGTGGGTTGCGAGCGCAACGTGCTCGAGCAGATCGCGATCACCAAGGCCGCGGGCCACGACAAGGGCAAGGGGCCGAAGCGCGTGCTGGTGATCGGCGCCTCCACCGGCTACGGCCTGGCCTCGCGCATCACCGCCGCGTTCGGCTACGGTGCCGCCACGCTGGGCGTGTTCTTCGAAAAGCCCAGCAGCGAGGACAAGACCGGCACGGCCGGCTGGTACAACGCCGCCGCGTTCGACAAGGCCGCCAAGGCCGAGGGTCTGTACAGCAAATCGATCAACGGCGACGCCTTCGCCCACGAAACCCGCGCCAAGGCGATCGAGATCATCCGGAACGAAATGGGCGGCCCGATCGACCTGGTCGTCTACTCGCTGGCCTCGCCCGTGCGCAAGCTGCCGGACACCGGCGAAGTGGTGCGCTCGGCGCTCAAGACCATCGGCGAGCCGTTCCACAACACCTCGGTCGACACCAACAAGGACACCGTGATCGAGGCCACCGTCGAGCCGGCCACCGAGCAGGAGATCAAGGACACCGTCACCGTGATGGGCGGCGAGGACTGGGCGCTGTGGATCGACGCGCTGAGCAAGGCCGGCGTGCTCGCCGAGCAGGCCAGGACAGTGGCCTACAGCTACATCGGCACCGAGATCACCTGGCCGATGTACTGGCACGGCACCCTGGGCCAGGCCAAGCAGCACCTGGACAACACCGCGAAGCAACTGCGCAACCGCCACCCGGGGCTGGAAGCCTACGTCGGCGTGATGAAATCCGTCGTCACCCAGGCCAGCGCCGCCATCCCGGTGATCCCGCTGTACGTCTCCATTGCCTTCAAGATCATGAAGGAGAAGGGCATCCACGAAAACCCGATCGAGCAGGCCAACCGCCTGTTCCATGACCGCCTCTACCGTGCTGATGGTGCGGCCGCGCCTACCGACGATGAAGGCCGGTTGCGCCTGGATGACTGGGAACTGCGCGACGACGTGCAGGAACCCTGCAAGACGATCTGGCCCACCGTCACCACCGAGAACCTCAAGCAGATCACCGACTACGCCGGCTACAAGCACGAGTTCCTGCAGCTGTTCGGGTTTGATCGGGCGGATGTGGACTATGACGCCGAGGTGGAGGCGGATCGGAGGTTTGATTGTCTGGAGGAGTGAGGGCCGGGTAGCTACTTAAGCCGGATGGTTTCAATGACTGCTGCTTTGCGGTCATCGAAAACGCACTTTGGCTCGGGTTTCTTCGAGATCGAAGTTTGTTCTTCGTTGGCTTGAGCTTCAGAAGCTTTTTGAACCCGGGTTCGCAGGATACCTTTGCCAGCATGATGTTGGTGAAGCCAATGCTTTCAAGTTGCTTGTGAACGTTTTTCAGGGCAACGCGGGCAAAGAACGGGATATGAAGCTCTGGCTCATCAGATTGGCTGATAATGGCAAAGATGATCTTAAAGGCCGAAACGTCGCGAGGTATCTTTGTATCGTCTTGGAGCCTGTGGCTGACTGGCAAATGCTTGTTGGCCAGCTTCACGTAATCCTTGTGGTCGCGGAGCAATTGTCCCGATACGAGACCTTGGTTGAATAGATGGCCCAAGACATTGGAGCCGCCATATCGCTTGACGTGCAGCATCTCCTTGTCAATGCCGTACACATCGCAAAACTCAACCTTGTCGTAAATGCCGCCCACCGCGATGGGCTTGGCATCCATCGGCGCCCATTTGACTGGATCTGAGGCCACAAGAGCTTTGTTGTATGCGCCTTCATTTTCGTGCTTGTACTCAAGGAGTGGCTCTACGTACTTGGGCAATCCATCGAAGAACTCGTCCACGGTCTTTACGAAGCTCTTGTTGACCTCAAACCACTGACCGCCCGAAAGAAGATATGAACGCTCCTCGTGGTCGAGTTCGCAATGGATGCATTTGTAGACGCTCCAGTGTTGGACTTCATGATGGTCATCATTGACCGCATATGCAGAGCGCATTTTGAGGAGCTCAATGGATAAGACATCGTCTTCTTTAAGTGATTCCATGAATCCCGGAAAATGCATATCCATCATCATGCCGTCTTTGGTCTTTTGGCTGAATCGGAATCCAGCGATTTCCGCCCAATCGAGCACGTCCGGTACAGCCATCCAACAGCCATCAACGAGGCCGCCATCCGCTCTCGCCAGATTGAGTTTTTCGATGAGCAAACCGTTCAACGTGTCCGCAAGATGTCCTTTCTTTCGGACTTGGTGGATCTGATCAATCCAGGAAAAATGCGTTTTGTATGCCGTGGACTGAAATGCTTTCAAGTAGCGACGCAGCAATGGCTTGAGTCCAGTCAGACTGACGCCCATGCTGACCGTGAGGGAATCGGTGCCCGCAAGTCGGCGACCGAGACGAGCTGCATCTTTGGGATACCCAACGATGCCCTTTATAAGATCCCGCTCAATATCGATGCCAAACTCAGGTGCGCCGCTGGTTTGACCGACTTGGACACGACTGTTTTGGTCGACCGCATCGAAGGTTCTTTTGTCGACGCTGCGGAGCGCATCGGACTCCAGGGAGTTGAGGGTGACAAGCAGCCCGAACCTTTCTTCAATGACATCCTGGCTCAGGATGAAGCGACCTTGTCCGAATGTGATGGCGAAGAATCGGCCCTTTATTCTAACTATCAATAAGGCTCCGGTGGAACGGACCTTGCCCAGTTTATTGATGTCCACGTACTCAGCAAACAAAGACGCCCAAGCGGGACTCTTCTCCGGTCTCGGCGCAACATACAAGTCGCCAAGCTGCTTCTCGCCTTCAGCAATCACATAGTGCTCGGCTTTCTGGGCAAGAGCATCCGTCGGCGTACGAACGACATTTCGCAACAGGTAAATAGTCAAATTCGGCAAGTCGATCTCCCCCTGAGATGCATTTGCTGACTTCGCTTTCGCTTTTAACTAGCTATCGGAGTCAGGTCCACTTCCCACTGCGAGAAAGTGAACATCCCGCTCCTTCATATCGTTCTTTCCGATTCACCAGTGAGCTCAAGGTGTCAGCGCAACACCTAGCGCGTTCATCGTCTGCGTGGTCATTTTTCCCGTAGGTACTAGTCCGCGTGCGTTCTGAAACTTTCGCAACGCAAGTTTGGTGGACTCGGTGAGTTCTCCGTCGATGGCACCCGGGTCGTAGCCCTTAACGTATAGCGCGGCCTGCACACGCATAATCATGAGTCGAAGTTGGTCAGCGCTGGGTCTAGGTGTCCCTGTAGACATCAAAGGCTGTATTCCGGGCGAGTAGCTATTGGTTGGGGCAGGAGCGGGCGCTGGCGCTGGTGCTGGTGCTGGCGGTGTATAGGCGGGTGTGTATGTGGGCGTGTAATCCCGGGGCGCGCGATAGATACCACTGCTGCCTGAGCTGTGTGAGGCGTGAGAGCTGTGCGAACTGTGTGAGCTATGGCTGGCGTACATGTTGCGCACGTTGACGTTCAAGGGTGCCGTCAGCGTTACGGCAAAGTCGCCGTCGTGAACCGCCAGGTCAGTGAGCCCCTTGTTCCGGTCTGCGTTGTCCGAACCATGGGCTACGCCATGGAGTGCCGACAACACGGCTCCGGCCACAGTTAATGACTTGCGCATTGTTCTTCTCCTTCCAATACCGGTTTAAGTGCGCGGCTCGTCCACTCCGGTGTCACCCACGCAAAGAGTCCACCGCAGCGTTCCCTAACCGCGCAGGATTCGCAGGCAGGCAGGTAATGCTGCTTCCAGTCGGAAATGCTCCGGCGTGCGTACGGCCAAAGCGACCGCGGCAATGTGCAGAGAGGGAGGTTGTAGAGCGACACCCGCATGTCGCGCTTGGTCAGGTAGTCGACCGAGTCGGCCAGCACGGCCGACATGTCGGCAGGATCAATCCAGAGTTCGTCATGGTGAGCGCGTGCGAAACCCGTGGGCTCCGTGCCCATCAAGGCTACGTGTTCGACAAACGGCAGGTTTCGATAGAGGAACCGAACGAGGGCAGGCAGGTGCTCGACCACGGGTTTGATCAACACCACCCGGATTTCAATGCGCTGCTTGGCTGCTTCCAACGCATAAAGGCCACGCATGGTCTCGGCGAATGCGCCCTTGCTCTGCACCACGTAATCGTGGAGGCCGTAATGGTGGCCATAGAGCGGAATGCCCCACATCAGTGCCGGGTGCAATCCCGTGAACGAGCTGGCCAGCATCCCGCCGCCAAAATTGCGCCCGTTGGACAGCACGTGCAGTTGCGTGTGCGGTAATGCGTTCGCACAGTGCTCGATGATGCGGTTCAGGCCAGATCCAAGCAGCGTCGGCTCTCCACCAGTGATGGTCAGAGATGGTTCGTTCTTGTCGATGAGCTCGGCTAGGGCGCAGATCTGGCTTATCCGCCAGTCGTCGGCAATGTCCCGCGGTGGCTGTGAACACATCAAGCAGAAGCTGTTACAGCGCTCAGTCGCAAACAGAATGTTGTTGTTCGCGCCCCGACGGTAACGCAGCGCGGCTTTCGAGGTCTCTGGTACAACTTCGATGACGTCGCCCGGTTGGGCATTTAACGTTTCTGGTGGAATGGCCACCCATGGTCTCCCTGCGGGCGCCTGTTCGGGGTCGTTCACGACGAAGCCGGCCCATGGGAGCCGGGAGAAGGTAGGGAATGCCGTGCGAACCTTAGGGTCTCGGAGGTCGAGCACCATGCGTTCGAGCGGAAAGAGGCCCGATGCGAATTCCGGCAGGGTGGCCACTTTGAGCAGTGTCGGCTGTGCCCATCCGTCGAGTTGCACCTTTGCATCAAGTTTGTTCATTACGCAGCCTCAGCCTCTCGCGCAATGCCTCTGCGCGTTGCTCTCAGCGCCCAGTCTTCAAGGATGCGTTGGTCAGTGGCTGAGCCCTGTTCCCAGCGTTGGAGCAGGAGATCAAACAAGCCCATCTGTTTGCGACAGAAATCGCTTGTAGGCCGGTGACCAATGGTGTCGCCTTGTCGGGCGTAATGGTCGATGGGATCGGCACCACACAAGGGCACGTAGGCACAGTCGGCGCAGGTCGGGAGTGCTTCCGCCACACCAGCCGCAAGCACTCGCTGCATCGCTGGCGAGTCCAGCCAGGCACTGACACTCTCGTCTACCCGTCCCAGTGCAAAGGCATGGTCGCCCATGGATGCGAGCATGCGGGCTTCGTCAGAGGGATAGACCCGACCATCGTAGTCATAGACCACCGCGCCGAGGCCCGCGCCCGTAGGGGAACGCAGATCCACATAGCCATGGGAGAAGGGTGTCAGTAGCTGTGAGAGCAGCATGCGGCCATAGGTTTCCTCCATGAAATAGCCTTCCCGGTTGATGGCCAGGAGGTGATCCAGAGCGACTTCATAGAACTGGAGGAAGTCCGCCATGGGATACCCGTTGCGGACCTCGGTTTTGCGAGCGAAGCCATAGGGGCTGAGCGGACGGAGGGAAATCGAGTGGAAGCCGAGCTTCCGATACTCATCAATGATTTCGTGTGGAGCTTCCAAGCTGCGGCGCGTGAGCGTGGTCAGGGCAGAAACTGCATCTTCTCCGAGCGCCTTGCGGCCGCGCTCGATGCCTTCAATCGTGCGTTGGTAACTGTCGCGCTCTGGACGCGGGCGGTTTGCGTTGTGCAACCACTCGGGGCCGTCGAGCGATGTGGAAAGCTCAAACTGATGATCACGCATGAAGGCCAATTGTTCGTCGGTCAGGTCGTGCAGAGTCGAAGCGATGACGAATCGAAGCGTTCGGCCTTCACTGCGATTGCGTTGCTCGATGGCTTCGACCAGCGTGCGAACTCGTACGAAGTGGAGCAAGGGCTCGCCACCCTGGAACTCAACGGTCAACGTCGGTGCTGGCCATTCAAACAGACGCTCGACAGCGTGTGCAGCCGTCGCTTCAGACATGTCGAAAATGGTGTTGCCCACAGGCTGACGTGAAACCTGACAATAGGCGCACGTGTGGTGGCAGCGCAGGGACACCACAAAGATGTGCAACGCCGGACCGTGCTCAAGGTAGGACTTTCGAGTTCGGTACTGTGAGAGCAAGGGCGCAAGGGTTGAATGGTTTGGGTCGGCTGCAATGAGATGACGCGCCTCCATCTCCGCAAAAAGCGGCTCGGTGCAATCGAGCTTCCCTTCCACCACACGTTCGAAGTCCTTGTGTTGGGCAATGAGCCAATCGCCCGCCATCGAAGTGACCAGTACGCGGTCGTCGTCCCACGGCAGACGGCGGAAGCGAAGAGGTAGAAGCCGATAGCCAGTGTTTCCGGCAAAGGCATCCTGTGGTACGAACTTCACTGTTCTTGGCCGGCGGTCAGCAGTGGTGCCGCTTGCTGCAGTGCCGCCCGAACAAGAGATGTATGGAGTTCCCCTGTCTCGGTCCGGACACGTTCCCGTAATCGCTCATCGAGCGCGTCATTTCGGAAGCGCTCTGCGAGCAGAGCGGTACTGACGTGGTCGGTTTTTGGCGTCAAACGAACTAACGCACCAGCAGGCGTGCTCACGGTTTCGGCATAGTAGTCGCCCGTGTAGCGATGGGCAGCGCGAGCGACGACATCGGCGGAAAACAAGCCGCCGTCCAAAATAATCTCGATAGCGTCCATCGCCATCTCCTATGATTCCCCACACGCGATGGTGCGCCCTCAATAGGTCCGCTGCAAGGAAAGGACTACGTGCCGACGGTGAGTAAACAGCTAGAAGAAGGATTTGCTAGCTTCTCCAAATAGGTATGGCGGTGGAAAAATGGTGTCGGTGGAAAAATGATGTCAGGGACAATTTCCAGGGCTTCGGCCGTGGCGTTGGATCACGCGATCGTGCCGACCAAGCCAGACCTGTAGCCATTCGTCGCGGCGCATGGGCGGAAAGCCCAAGCTCCGCTCAACTCGGGTGGAGCTTCGATGACCGACCGTCAAGCAACGTGCCGCTGTGGAAGCCTCGTCATCCACACGCGTGGTGAGCCAGCCCGCGTCTCGATCTGCCATTGCCTGGCGTGCCAGAAGCGCACGGGCAGCGTGTTTGGCATGCAGGCGCGGTTCCCGGCGGATGCGGTGACGATCGAGGGACAGAGCAGGGAGTACGCGCAGGCCGGCGACAGTGGCAGTGTCGCCCGGTTCCGGTTTTGCAGCCACTGCGGCGCCACCGTGTGCTGGGAGAGCGACGGGGTACCGGGATTTGTCACCGTGGCGGTCGGCGCGTTTGCCGACCCGGGTTTTCCGCCGCCGCAGGTATCGGTCTACGAAGGGCGTCAGCATTCCTGGCTGGGCTTGCCGGAAGACATGGAGCATTTCGATTGAGCCGCCCCTGAAATGAAAAGCCCGATGCCATCAAGGCATCGGGTTTTCAGTGTCGGCAAACGCCATGTCAGTCGCGCGACTTGGCCACCACGCTGCCGTCGTCGGGGTCGACCAGCAGTTCGACATCGGTGCCGCGGGCGGTGTCGGCTTCGGCGCTCCACAGGCCGTGCTCGTATTCCACGTCGTGGATCTTCTCGTAGCCGGCGGCGGTGAGCTTGGCCTTGATTTCGTCCTTGTTGAGCCTGGACGGGGCGTCGGTGACGTAGACCTTGCCGCTGACCGGTCCCACGGTGATCTTCGCCCACTGGTCGTTGCCGCCGCGTGCCTGGCTGCGCCACACGCCGTCCTCGAACTTGAGTCCCTTGACCTCCTTGTAGCCGGCATTGGCGATCGCGGTCTTGATGGCGTCCTCGGTCAGCGCGCCTTCCGGCGGCTGCGTGCCCCAGT
>JBDZVF010000294.1:0-8175 GCA_040255575.1 Pseudomonadota bacterium
GCGCTCGGCATGGCAGCGCTCGGCATGGCAGCGCTCGGCATGGCAGCGCTCGGCATGGCAGCGCTCGGCACGGCAGCGCTCGACGCGGCTGCGCTCCGCGCGCCACCCGGCGCCTCATCGCGCAGCGACCACACGCCTTGCTCGCGCAGTGCGCGCCCTTCGCGCTCCAGCTTGATCAAGTGCGCTTCCAGCGAATAGCGCGCGATCGGCAGCAGTTCCGGCCGCACGTCGTCGTACACCTTCGGCAACAACTCGTCAGTGTCGCCGCGGCCCGCGGCAGCGAGCACACCCACTACCTTCGCCTCGCGTCGCGCCCGATGCGCAACGATCCCGTCGATCACGCGGATCGGATCCGTCAGCACGCCCCCGTGCCCGGGCGCGATCGCGCGCGGCTGGCAGCCCTTCAACAATTCCAGCGAATGCAGATACGCCGCCATATCACCGTCAGGAGGCAGGATCACCGGCGTCACTCCATCGAGCACGTGATCACCAGAGAACAACAGCCCCTCCTCTTCCAACAGAAAGCAAACATGATTCGACGCATGACCCGGCGTGTGAATAGCGCGTAAGCGAGTGGTATCGGGCGACTGTATAGCACGAGGCGTCACGGCGGCGTGTCCGGTGAGCCCCGTGCGTCCATTGATTTCGAACACCTGATCGTGCCGCGCTTCGATATCCGGGACGCAGGACATCTCCTGCAACCCATCCGAGGGCGGCGGCATCCCGATGAGCTCCGCTCCCGCGGCATCGGCAAGCGCCCGCGCCCCACACGAGTGATCGCGATGGGTATGGGTCACGAAAACGAAGCGCAGCCCGGGCGTCGCGGCGCGCAGCATCGCCAGGTGCTGCGGATCATCGGGGCCGGGGTCGAGCACGGCGACGGCCGGGCTTCCGAGCACGTAACTGTTGGTGCCCGGCCCGGTCATGAGCGACGCGTTGGGCGCGACGAGCCGCTGCACGCGCGCGGAGAGACGCACCAGCCGGCCAGGCTGCAGATCCTCGCGATCCTGTCCATTGAAGCCGTTGCCCATGGCGCGAACGTTGGACGCATCGGGCTCGCATGGCAAGATGCCGCGGATGCAAGAACCCCTCGCGCACTCACCGGAGCACTTCGATGTGCTCGTCGTCGGCGGTGGCATCAACGGAACCGGTATAGCGCGTGACGCCGCGGGAAGGGGTCTGCGGGTGCTCCTTTGTGAGCAGGACGACCTCGCCGCCCACACCTCTTCCGCCAGCACCAAACTGATCCATGGCGGCCTTCGTTACCTCGAAGGCTTCCATTTCGCCCTGGTCCGCAAGGCGCTGCAGGAGCGCGAAGTGCTGCTGGCGTCAGCGCCTCACATCATGCGGCCGCTGCGGTTCGTCATGCCCCACGATGCGCACCTGCGGCCGCAGTGGATGATCCGGGCCGGACTCCTTTTATATGACAACCTCGCGAAGCGCGATCACCTTGCCGCCTCGGCTTCGCTCGACCTGAAGAAACACCCGGCCGGAACGCCGCTCGAGCCGCGCTATACCCGAGGCTTCATCTATTCCGACGGTTGGACGGATGACGCGCGGCTCGTCGTGCTGAACGCGCGGGATGCAGCCGAACGTGGCGCGGCGACGATCCTCACGCGCACCCGCTGCGAGAGAATCGAGCTGCGCGAGCGCTTGTGGCATGCACGATTGAGCGGTGCGCACGCGCAAGACGTGACGTGTCGCGCCGTAGTCAACGCGACCGGCCCATGGGTCACGCGGTTCCTGCGCGAGGCGACTTCCGCGCATACCGAGCGAAGCGTGCGGCTCGTGAAGGGCAGTCACATCGTCGTGCCGCGCATCTTCCAGCATCGGTTCGCGTACATCTTCCAGAACATCGATCGCCGAATCGTGTTCGCCATTCCGTATGAACACGACTTCACGCTCATCGGCACGACGGACGTGGAGTATCACGGCGACCCCTCTTCCGTTCACATCGACGAGGCCGAGGTGCGGTACCTCTGTGACACGGTGAATCGGTATTTCACACGCAAGATCGCGCCAGACGATGTGGTCTGGCGCTACAGCGGCGTGCGCCCGCTGCTCGATGACAAGGCCGGCGACCCCTCGAGTGTCACGCGCGACTACAAGCTCGAACTCGAGCGCGAAGATGCGCCGCTCCTGTCCGTGTTCGGCGGCAAGATCACGACCTATCGAAAGCTTGCGGAAACCGCGGTGGATATGCTCGTGAGAGCGCTTGGCCTGCGACGGCCCGCATGGACGGTAAACGCGCTTCTCCCCGGCGGGGACCTGACGGGCGGCAGTTTCGCCCGCTTCCTGCGCAACGTGGAGCGGCGTTACCCATGGCTCCCCGAGCACCTGCGCAACCGTTACTCACGTGCCTACGGCACGCGCATCGATCACGTGATCGGTCGCGCCACATCCGTGGCCGATCTCGGCGAGGAAGTCGTGCCGCAACTTTACGCACGCGAGATCGAGTATCTTCAGCGCGAGGAGTGGGCGCTCACGGCGGAGGACATTCTGTGGCGGCGGAGCAAGCTCGGCCTGCATCTGCCGGCCAGCGCCGCGAACACCCTCACGTCATGGCTGGACGCCCGAAGGAGGGCCTGAATCGTGGCTCGTTTCATATTGGCGCTGGATCAGGGCACCACGAGCTCCCGCGCGATCCTGTTCGATCACGACGGCAATGCCGTGGCGAGCGCGCAGAAGGAGTTCCCCCAGCACTTCCCGCACCCCGGCTGGGTCGAGCACGATCCGCGCGATATCTGGAGCAGCCAGGTCGGCACCATCGCGGAAGTCATGGCCCGCGCCCGCGCGAGCGCGCGCGACATCGCCGCAATCGGCATCGCGAATCAGCGCGAGACGACGATGATCTGGGACAAGGCCACGAGCGAGCCGCTCGCCAATGCCATCGTGTGGCAGGACCGCCGGACCGCGGAACAGTGCGAGCAACTCAGGGCCGCGGGCCATGAACCCGAGGTGTCACGGCGCTCGGGTCTCGTGCTCGATCCCTACTTCGCTGGAACCAAACTCGCATGGCTCCTGGACAGCGTGCCCGACGCCCGCGCACGCGCCGCGCGCGGCGAGATCGCGTTCGGCACCATCGACAGCTGGCTCGTGTGGCGTCTCACCGGAGGCGCGCATCACGTCACCGATGCAACGAACGCGAGTCGCACTCTGCTCTTCAACCTGCACACGCGTGATTGGGATCCGGTGCTGCTCGGGATGCTCGACGTGCCGCGAGAGTGCCTGCCGAGAGTGGTGCCCTCGCAGCTTTCGAGTCACTTCGGCATCTCGGCGCAGATCGAAGGTCACACGATCCCCATCACGGGAATCGCGGGCGATCAGCAGGCCGCGCTGTTCGGGCAATCGTGTTTCGAGCCGGGCATGGCCAAGAACACCTACGGCACCGGCTGTTTCCTGCTGATGACGACGGGCGTGAGCGCGCTGCCCTCGCGCCACAGGCTGCTCACGACGGTGGCGTGGCAACGGGCGAACACGCATTTCGCGCTCGAAGGCAGCGTTTTCGTTGCGGGCGCGGTCGTGCAATGGCTGAGAGACGGTCTCGGCATCATCGAAAAATCCGCGGACATCGAAGCGCTCGCCGCTTCGGTGCCTGACACCGATGGCACCTACTTCGTGCCCGCTTTCACGGGACTGGGCGCTCCACATTGGGATCCCCACGCGCGCGGCACGATCGTGGGCCTCTCCCGCGGCACCACTCGCGCGCACATCGCGCGCGCGGCTCTCGAAGCCATCGCGTTTCAGAGCGCGGAAGTGCTGGTAGCCATGCAGAAGGATGCGTCCCGCCCCCTCATCGAGCTGCGCGTCGACGGCGGTGCCACCGCCAACAACCTTCTGATGCAGTTCCAGGCGGATGTGCTGGGCGTGCCCGTGGTGAGACCGCGCATCACCGAAACCACCGCGCTCGGCGCCGCCTACCTCGCGGGGCTCGGCGTCGGCTTCTGGCGCTCGCCGGACGAGCTCGCGCGCAACTGGCAGGTGGAGCGGCGCTTCGAGCCGCAGATGAGTCGCGATGAAGCGACAGAGCGGTTGCGCCGTTGGTCCCGTGCCGTGGATCGTTCCCGCGAATGGGCGCTCGACCCGCCCGGGGGCGTGTGACGGGGCTCGCAGATTCGGGAGTGCCGGAGGAGCCGTCAGGCCGGATCGCTGCGTTGCCGTGATAGCGTTGCGGCCGGAGGGTCGCGATGTCCGATGGAGTGCTGGCTGCGATCATCGCAGCGTGTGCGACGGTCTTCACCTCGTTCCTGCAGATCCGTGCTTCCTTTACGAAGGAAGTCGCCGCACGCGCGTTTCCATCGTCCAAGGGGCGCAAGGGCCGCGCGCCCGTCATGTTCATGGTCCTGATGCTGGGCGGTGCCGCCGTGGGCGGCTTCGCGCTCTCGCAATGGCTGATGGAAAACGAGCGCGCGATGCAGAACGCCCTGCAGGCGGAGATGCAGGCGCGCATCGTGTCGCTCACCAACTCCGAAAGTGAGCTGGCGGAGAGTCGCATCGCCGCCCGTGCCGAAATCGAAGCAGGCGTGATGAAGCGCCTTGGCCTCGAGGGCATCGTGGTCGCCGCAACGGTGGCGCCCTGCAAGGCGCCGCTGGTGGTGAATACACCAACACTCGCGAGCCGCGCGGAAACCCCTGCCCCGACTGCAACCGCCACTCAGCCCACCTCTGCGCCCGTGCCCTCTTCCAGCTGCACGGAGAACGACGCGAGCCCGATCATGCTTTGCGCGACAGTGCCGATGGCCGCCACGGTGACCGACGTTGAGTTATTCGTACGTCCGAGCGAATCCGACACGCCCTGGGCGAACGCCCGGGTGAGCGCCGGCGTCGCGACCGAACAGACTCGCTTCAGCGAGAAACCTCTGGAGAGGCCCGACACTGCGCAAACCAAGCAGGTCTGCGAGCTCTTCTCGAACTGGTCTTCCGAGCGCTCGCGCGTGGCGCGCATGCTCGTGCGTTACAGCCCGTAAGAAGAAAAAAACCTGCGACCCGTGGGCCGCAGGTCAACACCGCAGGAGACCCTTGATTTCATGACATTGTCGTGCGCACGGCAGGCAAGGCAGACCAGGTTCTTGGGGGGAGCCTGCCCTGGCCACACCGCGCGCAACTTTGTCTCCTGTGTAGACGAGCCTGCCTCCAAAATCCCGTACTCCGATTGTGAGATATAGTCGGGCGCGATGTCCGCGCGCGAAGAACACGTCTTGAAAGGGGAGCTGGCCGAAGGCACACGCCTCGGACCGTGGCAGCTGGTGCGCCTGATCGGGCGCGGCGGTGCGGGCGAGGTGTATCTCGCAATGCGCGCGGATGGCGCCTTCCAGCAGAAGGTCGCGATCAAGGTGCTGCACCAGGGCGCCGTTGCGGAAGCGGCTCGCTTCCAGGCGGAGCGCGAGATTCTCGCGCGCCTCGAGCACCCCGGCATCGCGCGGCTGCTCGATGGCGGCCTGCACTCCGGAGGCCAGCCCTACATGGTGATGGAGTACGTCGAGGGGCAGACCCTCACGGACTTCTGCGACTCCCGCAGGCTCAACCTCACCGCGCGCCTGAAACTCTTCATCGAAGTGTGTCACGTGGTCGCGTATGCGCATCGCAACTTCGTGGTCCATCGCGATCTCAAGCCTCGCAACATTCTCGTGACGCATGAAGGCCGCGTGAAGCTCCTGGACTTCGGTGTCGCGAAGCTGCTCGACGTGGTCGCCGGTGCCGACGCGGACAAGACCTCAGCGCCACTCACTCCCGACTACGCCGCGCCCGAGCAGCTCACCGGTTACCCGATCACGACCGCAACGGACGTGTATGCGCTCGGCGTCGTGCTCTTCGAGCTGCTGACGAGCCGCCGGCCCTTTCAGAACACGTTGATGCCGGTCGCGCATGCCGTTTACAGCGTCTTGCACGAAGTGCCGCCGCTACCGAGTCGCGCGGCGCGCGTGCTCGATCGCGCGCGAATCCCGGCGCGGCTGCTCGAAGGCGACCTCGATGCGATCGTCGCGAAGTGTCTTCGCAAAGAGGCGGGGCACCGGTACGAAGGTGTCGACGCGCTCGAGCTCGATCTGCGCCGCCATCTCGAATCCAAGCCGGTGACGGCGCGCGAGGGCGCGCGGCTGTATGTGCTCGGGCGATTCCTGCGGCGGCATCGGCTCATCGTCGCAGCCGGCGTCACGGTCGTTATTGCGCTCGCCGTGTCGCTCGCTGCGGTGTCATGGCAGGCACACCGAGTGGCGCTCGAGCGCGATATCGCCAGGCGCGCGGCAGCCCGCGAAGAAGCCGTTCGCTACTACGTGACCAATCTGTTCCGCGCATCCTCTTCGGAGCACGGCGCCGAGCCGACGACGGCCAAGCAGATGCTGGATCGAAGCGCGCAGCGCGTGCTGCGGGAGTATCGCGACGATCCGTACCTCGCCGGCAAGGTGGTCGAGACGCTCAGCGATCTTTACGGAGCGCTCGAGGATTTCGAAGGTCAGGTGCCGCTTCTCGAAGGCTTCCTGAATCAGGTCGGGCCGGAAGCCGACCCGGAGTCGGTGGCGTTCGCCCGGCAACAGCTTGCGAATGCCGAGCTGCAGAGAGGCAACATCGCGAACGCGGCGCGGCTCGTGCCGCTGGCGCTCGATTTCTGGGCGACCGATCGGCAACGTTTCGCGCCTCAACGGCTCGAAGGGCTCGTGATCAAGGGAAGACTCCAGCGTGCGCAGGGAGATCTGGAAGGCTCCATCGCAACGTATGGCGCCGCGCTGGAGGAGCGCATTGCGTTGTCGGGGCTGAACCACCCGGAGACGGCGGCGCTGTACAACTCGCTGGCTGTCGCGCACATGCATGCGAACCACTTCAATGCAGCGCTCATCGCGTATCGCAAGGCGCTCGCCATCCAGGATGCGCTCGGCAGAACGGAGGATCTCGGCGCGCAGATCATGCGCGCGAACATGGGGATGCTCGCGTTTCGATACGGGCAGGTGGATGAGGCCGAGGCGATTCTGCGCAGCGCGTTCACGAAACAGCGCGCGCTCGCCGGGGATTCGGCGGCGGTCTCCGCGTCGATGGGGTACTACGGGGTGATTCTCAGCATGCGCGAGAAGCATGATGAAGCCATCTCGGTGTTACGCACGGCTGTGAACATGGCGAGCACGTTTGCGGGGCCGGCGAGTCCAGTGGCGGTTCAGAATCGGCTGTTCCTTGCTGAAGCACTCGATGCGGCGGGGGAGAAGACGAGCGCGTCGACGATGCTCCTTGAGAATTTCGCGCTGGCGCGCAAGCAGCTCGGGGATGGGAACCTCGCGGTGCTTCGCACGCGGCTTGCGCAGGCGCGGATGGAGATTCGAGGCGGGGACCGGGCGGCGGGCAATGCGGAGCTTGGTGAGTTGATCCCGTTGCTGCGTGAGCAGGGCAAGCCAGGGCAGCTGGCGCTCGGGCAGGCGCTGGTGCTTCAGGGCGAGTCGCTGTTGCTCGATGGGAAGCGGAGCGAGGCCGCCACGCCGCTCGCCGAGGCGCTGCAGATGAGGCAGACGCTGCTATGGGATCGCAGTCCCGATGTCGAGGAAGCCAGGAAGTTGCTGGCGCAGGCGCGAACTAGCGAATGAGTGCCCTCAGCGCTGCTGAGTGGCTCGCGGACGCGGGCCGCTCGCGCGACCAGTGTCGACTGATGGCGCGGGCCGTGGCGCGGCCTGCGTCGGCCGCGAGGGCATCGGCTGCGACTGAACCGGTCGTGGCTGGGACATTACCGGCCGCTGCGGCGGCGGGCTCGCCGGTCGCGGCGGGCTAACCGGTCGCGGCTGGGTCACCGGTCGCGGGGGAACCGACGAGCCGCCGGTCGTGAAGCGCCCGCCATTCCGGCGCGGCTCCACCACTCTCGGCACGCTCACAGGCGGCGTGTACGTCCTCTCGCGCCCATCCACCACATCCGCGCGCGGGGTTCTCGGCACCACGTATCGCGGCGTCCGCACGCGGTCATTCACGCGATCATTATCCAGCGACGGTCGCGGCCGATCGCCGTCGACCCGCGAGGGTCGCGTGCTGAATGAATTGGAGTTCGACTCCACCCGCGTGCCGAAGCGCCCGGCGTGGTTCTGCACTGTGAAGCCCCCACGAGGCGGCCGCGGCACGTGCCAGCCGTGCTCGCGCGAAGGCCGCCCGCGCCCGACAACCACGGTGCCACCCGGCCGCGCAATCGGCCGCCCATGACGCGGCCCG
>JBDZVF010000295.1:0-8163 GCA_040255575.1 Pseudomonadota bacterium
CTCGCCCCTGACACGCAGATCGGGCCGCTTGCGAGCGAGGGGCAGATGAAAACAACGCTCGAGTACCTGGAGATCGCCACGAAGGAGGGCGGTCGCAAGGTCACGGGCGGCGAGCATCTGTCGCTCGACAAGCCGGGCTACTACGTGTCGCCCGTGCTCATCGCCGACACAAAGCCCGGCATGCGCGTGAACTGCGAAGAAGTGTTCGGCCCGCTCGCCTCAACCGTGCGCGTGCGCGACTACGACGAGGCGCTCGCGATCGCGAATGACGGCGAGTTCGGTCTCTCCGCGGGCATCTGCACCACCTCTCTCAAGTACGCCCGTCATTTCACGCGCAACGTGCGTGCGGGCATGGTCATGACGAATCTGCCGACGGCCGGCGTGGATTACCACGTGCCGTTCGGGGGCACACGGAAGTCCAGCTATGGCGCGCGCGAGCAGGGTTTCGCCGCGGTCGAGTTCTACACCCAAATCAAAACCAGCTACTCCTGGGCCTGAATGAATATGACGTCTGCTATTTTCCCTTCACTCGCCACGAAGACGGTGGTGGTCACCGGCGGCGGCTCCGGCATCGGCGCACAGATCGTGCGGGGCTTCGCGGCGCAGAAGGCGCGCGTGTTTTTCCTGGACATTGCCGAGGCCGAGTCGCGCAAGCTCGCCGCCGAGCTCGGCGACGGCACGGAGTTCATCAAGTGCGATCTCACGGACCTGGCGGCATTGAAAGCCGCGCTGACGTCGGTGGAAGAGAAGGCCGGGCCCGTCTCGGTGCTCGTGAACAATGCCGCGAACGATGACCGGCATTCGTTCGAGCAGGTGAGTCCCGCATATTGGGAAGACCGCATGAACGTGAACCTGCGCCACTACTTCTTCGCCGCGCAGGCGCTCGTGCCAGGCATGCGCCGGGCGGGCGGTGGCGCAATCATCAACATCGGCTCCGTGTCGTGGCACCTCGCGCTGCCGGATCTCGTGATGTACGAGACGGCCAAGGCCGCGATCGAGGGCCTCACGCGCGCACTCGCGCGCGACCTGGGTGAAGCCAACATTCGCGTGACCGCCGTGGTCCCGGGCGCTGTGAGAACGCCGCGCCAGATGGCGTTGTGGCACACGCCCGAAGAGGAGAAGAAGATTGTCACTCAGCAATGCATCAAGGCGCGCGTTGAACCGTCGGACGTTGCTGCAATGGTGCAGTTCCTCGCTTCTGACGATGCGCGCTACTGCACCGCTCATTCTTACTGGGTCGACGCGGGTTATGGCTGATACGCAGGCATCTTCGACGCCGGAATGTGTGTGGCCGGTCGGTGCGCAGCTGGGCGAAGGCCCCGTCTGGTCCGCTGCCGAAGAGGCGGTGTGGTTCGTCGACATCAAGGGCAAGCTCATTCACCGCTTTCACGAGCCCACCGGCAAGACGCAGTCTTTCCCGGCCCCGGCACAACCGGGCTTCCTCGTGCCCGCGAAAGACGGCAGTTTCATCGCGGGCCTCAAGACCGGTCTTCACCGCTTCGACCCGAAGACCGGTGAGTTCAAGCTGCTCCTCGAGCCCGAGCCGACGGCGAAGAACAACCGCCTGAACGACGGCTACGTGGACAGCGCCGGCTATCTCTGGTTCGGCTCGATGGACGATGACGAAACCGCACCCACCGGCGCGCTTTACCAGCTCACGGAACAGGGCGTGCAGAAGCGGGATTCCGACTACGTCATCACCAACGGCCCCACCGCGAGCCCGGACAATCGCACGCTGTATCACACCGATACGCTGAAGAAGATCATCTACGCCTTCGATCGCGCCGCTGACGGCGCGCTCTCCAAGCGCCGTGTGTTCGCGCGCATCGGTGAAGAAGATGGGTATCCCGACGGCCCGATCACAGACTCGCAGGGCTACATCTGGTCCGGCCTCTTCGGCGGCTGGGGCCTGAACCGCTATTCGCCCGATGGCCGCAAGGTCTCGAAGCTCGCGATGCCTGTGGCCAACGTCACCAAGGCTGCGTTCGGCGGCAAGGACCTGCGAACGCTCTACACCACCACCGCGTGGAAAGGCCTGTCGGAGCAGCAGCGGCGCGAACAACCGAACGCCGGGGGTCTGTTCCGCATGCGCATTGACGTGGCCGGGCTGCCTCAGGGCATCATCTCGCATGGCATCTGATCGCATTCCCAAGAGACGCTTTCGTTCCCGCGACTGGTTCGAGGACCCGGACCACCTCGATATGGTGGCGCTCTATCTCGAGCGCTTCATGAACTACGGGCTCACGGCCGATGAGCTTCTGAGTGGCCGGCCGATCATCGGTATCGCGCAGAGCGGCGGCGACCTCACGCCCTGCAACCGTGTGCATCTGGAAACGGCGAAGCGCGTGCGCGAAGGCATTCGCGACGCGGGCGGCGTGCCGATGGAATTTCCCATGCACCCGATCTTCGAGAACTGCCGCCGGCCGACGGCAGCGCTCGATCGCAATCTCGCCTATCTCGGGCTGGTGGAGATCCTGCACGGCTACCCGATCGATGCCGTCGTCCTCACCACCGGCTGTGACAAGACCACGCCCGCTGCCGTGATGGCCGCATCCACCGTGGATATCCCGGCCATCGTGCTGTCTGGCGGGCCGATGCTCGACGGGTGGCACGACGGGGAGCTCGTCGGCGCCGGCACCGTGATCTGGCGTTCGCGCCGCAAGCTCGCGGCGGGGCAGATCAACGAGAAGGAGTTTCTCGAAGCGGCTGCCGCATCGGCGCCTTCCATCGGCCACTGCAACACCATGGGCACGGCGTCCACCATGAACGCTGTCGCCGAAGCGCTGGGGCTTTCGCTGCCTGGCTGCGCGGCGATTCCGGCGCCGTATCGCGAGCGCGGGCAGATCGCCTATGCCACGGGCAAACGCATCGTGGACATGGCGTATGAAGATCTGCGGCCGTCGCAGATTCTCACGCGGCGCGCGTTCCTCAACGCGATCGCCGCCATCGCGGCGCTCGGCGGCTCGACGAATGCCCAGCCGCACCTCGCGGCCATGGCGCTGCACGCCGGCATCGAGATCACTGCCGAAGACTGGATGACCTACGGGCGCGACGTGCCGCTGCTGGCGAACGTGCAGCCAGCGGGCAAGTATCTGGGTGAACGTTTTTTCCGTGCAGGCGGCGTGCCGGCCGTGTTGTGCGAGCTGCTGCGCGCCGGTCGCATCGATGGGTCGGTGCGCACCGTTACCGGTCGCACGCTGGCCGAGAACATCGCGGGCCACGAATCGACCGATCGCGAAGTGATCACGAAGTACGAGACACCGATCCACGAGAGCGCGGGCTTCCTGGTGCTGAAGGGCAATCTCTTCGACTTCGCGATCATGAAGACGAGCGTGATCTCGGAAGAATTTCGCAAGCGCTATCTCGCTGACAACGAAGTGTTCGAAGCTCGCGCGGTGGTGTTCGATGGATCGGACGACTATCACGCGCGCATCAACGACCCGTCACTCGGCATCGACGAGCGCACCATCCTCGTGATTCGCGGCGCGGGGCCGGTTGGCTGGCCGGGCTCCGCCGAAGTCGTGAACATGCAGCCGCCGGATGCGCTGCTGAAGCGCGGCATCCGCAGCCTGCCGACGCTCGGGGATGGCCGGCAGTCCGGCACCTCCGACAGCCCCTCGATCCTCAACGCCTCGCCGGAGAGCGCGGTGGGCGGTGGGCTTGCGTGGCTGCACACGGGGGACATCATCCGCATCGACCTCGCCGCCGGCCGTTGCGACGTACTGATCTCGGAAGAAGAAATAGCAAAGCGGAAGCAGGCGGCGCCACCGCCCGTGCCCGACAGCGCGACGCCGTGGCAGGAGCTGTATCGTGCCACCGTCACCCAGCTCGACAAGGGTGGCGTCATGGAGATGGCGCTCAAATATCGGGGCGTGGCCGCGAAGACCCCGCGGCACAACCACTGACGAAAATCGGCTACTGACGAGAATCGACGCGGGGCGGCGTCTGCACGAAGGGGGAGCGACTGAATGGCCGTCGTAACAGGCGAGCTCGACACGTCCCATTTGTCGATCGAGGAGCGGGCCGTCATCCGCAAGGCCATGTGGCGGCTGCTGCCGTTCCTGTGCCTGGTCTACTTCATCGCCTATCTCGACCGGGTGAATGTGAGCTTCGCCGCGCTCACGATGAACGCCGATCTCGGCATTTCCGATTCGGCCTACGGCCTGGGCGCCGGCATCTTTTTCGTCGCCTATTTCCTGTTCGAGGTGCCGAGCAACTTCGCGCTCAAGCGCTTCGGGGCGCGCCTGTGGATCGCGCGCATCATGGTGACCTGGGGGCTCATCTCGATGGGCATGGCCTTCATCACCGGGCCGAAGAGCTTCTACGCGATGCGCTTCCTGCTCGGCGTCGCCGAAGCCGGATTTTTCCCGGGCATGATCTTCTATCTCACGTACTGGTTTCCGAACCGCGTGCGCGCGGGGATCCTCGGTCTTTTCATCATCGCGAATCCCGCTTCCACGATCATCGGGGCGCCGCTATCGACCACGCTCCTCGGCACCAGTGTGTTCGGGTTCACGGGCTGGCAGACCATGTTTTTGCTGGAGGGAATCCCGGCGGTGCTGCTCGGCTTCGTCGTTCTCCTCGTGTTGTGCGATTCGCCGGCCAAAGCGAAGTGGCTCACGGAGCGCGAGCGGGACGTTCTGCAAGCCGCGGTCAAACGCGATGAGCGATTGAGCAGCTACACCTCCGCGCGCGACGGTCTGCTGAATCCGATGGTGTGGCTCTTCAGCGCGCTCTATGCCGCGCTGATGATGGGTGTGTACGGTTTCGGCCTGTGGGCGCCGCAGATCGTGAAGACACTTGGCAATCTCACCAACCAGCAAGTGGGGCTGGTGCTCATGATTCCTTACGCCTGCGCGACAGTTGCGATGGTGCTGTGGGGGCGCCACTCCGATCGCACCGGGGAGCGCAAGTGGCATCTCGCATTGCCTGGTGTGGTCGGGATGGTCGGTTTCCTGTACGGCGGATTCACCGGCAATTTCTATGTTGCCGTCATCGGGTTCACGCTCGGCGCGATCGGCATCTATGCGTCTCTGCCGTTGTTCTGGGCGTTGCCCACTGCCATCCTCGGCGGCAGTGCCGCGGCGGGCGGCATTGCGCTCATCAACTCCATCGGCAATCTCAGCGGCTATCTCGGGCCGTTCGTCATCGGCAAGCTGAAGGATGTCACGCAGGGCTTCACCGCTGGCCTGCTCGTGATCGCAGGCAGCCTGGGGCTTGCCGCGATCCTCGGCTATGTGGTCGGAAGGCTGGCGCCCAAGGCGGACTGAGCGCAGGTGCGCTCAACGCGCGTCGAAGAAGCTCTTGGCCGCGCTGAAGCAGAATGGCGGCAGCAACCCTGCGTGGTATGCCTCGAACACCGCCGCATCGCCGCCATCGCTTGCGCCGCCGACTACTGCGGTAGTGCGGACGAGATCCTTCGCGGCCTGGAATCCGTTTTTCAGATCCGCATAGGGATCGTTGCTGCCCGGTGAAGTGTCCATGTTCACGACTGTGACGGGCGCAGTGGGCGCGGTCGCCGCCCAGTAGTCCTGCATCAACTGCGTGTCGAGGTAGAAGACGGTCGGGTCCTGGCTGCCGGCGCAAAGGAGCACCGGTGCCGTCGGAGTCCAGTTGCGCAGATCATTGGTCTTCAGCGCGATTCGCAGTGCCTGTGCCGGGCTCGCCGGCGGCAGACCATCGGTCTTCGTGGGGAAGCCGCCGTCCGGGTGCGCCTGTGCGTCCTGCAGATACGAAAGCCTATAGGCGTTGGTGATGAGGTTGTCCGCGCCGAACCCTTTGGCGAATACCGACGCAAGCTCGGGCGGCGAGGTCGCCGGTGTCATGGCGGCAAAACTGGCGTCGGGTGGCGTGCTGCTGAACAGGACGTCCGGCGGGATCTTTCCCTGCGATTCGAGATCTGTGAGCCCGGTGCTGCTCGGGAGCAGGGTGTCGATGCCCGTGGCGTACTTTGCTTCGAAGACGTCCGTCGTGCTGGTAAAGAGATTGCCGTAGGCATGCTGATAGCTCGAGAGGATCAGCGTGAGATTCACTGGCCCGCTCATCGGCACCTGGCCCTCGAAGATCGCATCCCCAAACGCGGAGAGCGCATACGGCCCCGACATCGGCGCGGCGGCCGTTACGGTGGCGCCCGCCGCCTGCATCGCGCGATGAGTGGCCATCGCGACAAAACCGCCCTGCGAGTAGCCGGTGATAAACAGCTTCCCGTTATCGACGACAGTAGCGGAGGTCGATAGCGGAAGCGCGGAACGCGCGGCCTTCAACGCGTCGATCATGTCCTTCGATTGCTGATCTGCGTTGAGAAACGGGTGATACGTGAGCGAAGACGAGTCGTAGCCGGCGTAGTTGGGCGCGACAACGATGTAGCCCTGCGCGGCGAACTCCAGCGCGATGACGATGCCTTCGGGATTGGCGGATGTGATGTTCGCGATGTTGAAGGCGCGATCAGTGCTCGTGCCGTGCCCGTACAGCACGATGGGGCGCGCGCCCTGACAGCCCGGATCGCTGCCGCCGGGAACCATGAGTGCGCCCGACGCGGATGCGCCTTCGCCGGTGGCACCGACGGTCTGGTACTTCAGCTGGTGAACCATCACCGTGCACTTCGGCGAGGTGACGAGCCCCACGAGCGCCTTGCCGACGTCGTTCTGGCCCGCGATGCCGAGCAGATCCTGTGGTGCGAGCGATGAAACCTGCGCCGGCGGATTCTCCAGCAGGTCACCCGGTTGTGGTGTGGGGGCGGGCGTCGGTGTTGGCGTGGGGGTCGGCGTTGGCGAAGGAGCCGGTGTGGGCGTCGGCGCTGGAGTGCCGGTCATATCCGAATCGTTGTCACTTCCACAGGCGGCAAGGCAAAGCGTGGCCAGCAGGGCGGCCGCGGAGATCAGTCGGCTCATCGTCAGCTCCAATGAAATGCCGGCTTGCGAGGCGAGCCGGCTCCTCTTTCAACTCTTCGGAGCGTCCAAAGTTCGGTTGTCGCTTTCGCGCGTAGAGGAGGCGCGAGCCGAGCTATGTTCAATCGGCGCGAAACGCCTGGCGCTTGCAGCGGGAGCGTGACAGGCGCCTCGCCGCCGCGTTTGTGGCGAAGATCCTGCCGGTGTAGAACGAATGCGGGCAGCGCGACACTAAATGGGGACGAGTCGCGTCCAGCAGAGGCGCAGGGGAACACAATGCAAATGGCTGTCAGAAATCGCTTTCCACTCGCCCGTCTGGGGGCGAGAGCCGTGCTGTGGGCACTCGCGTGCTCCCTGGGCAGCGTGGCACTGGGGCAGGACACCGCGCCTGACGTGCCCGACGACACCGACACGCCGGATGAAATCGCTCCCGAGCGTGTGGCTCGCCTCAGCTTCACTCAGGGCAGCGTTTCCCTTCAGGCGGTAGGTGACACGGCTTGGGCACCCGCTACTTTGAACCGCCCGCTCACGCCGGGTGATTTTCTGCGCACGGAGTCGGACGGTCGCGCCGAGGTGCAGATCGGTTCCGCCGACGTGCGCATGGGCGCCGGAACGAGTTTCGGATTCACCACGCTGGATGACGATGCGCTTCGCATCCGCTTGAGCGTTGGCGTGCTGAATCTGCGCGTACGCACGCTCAGCGAAAATGAAGCCGTCGAAGTGGAAACGCCTCAGGCAACGGCCTCGATCCTGCGACCCGGCAGCTACCGGTTGGAGGTGAATCCCGACGGCACCGCCACTGTGGTCAAGGTGAGCAGCGGCATGCTCGAAGCGCGCGGCTCGGCGGACCAGAGCTTCGTCGTGCGTGCCCAGCAGGTCGCGACCCTCACCGGCAGGGACCGCCTGACATTCACAACCGCTACGCTCGGCGCGCCCGACGCGTTCGATACCTGGGCGCTCGAGCGAGATCGTCGGGACGATTACGTTCTTTCGACAGAGCCCGCGCGCAACGTGCCCGCGGAGGAGATCGTCGGCTACGAAGATCTCGATAATTACGGCACGTGGAGCTCTGAGCCCGAGTACGGATACGTGTGGACTCCGACGCACGTCTCTGCAGGCTGGTCGCCGTATCAGTTCGGGCGCTACACCTATGTGAGCGGATGGGGCTGGGCGTGGATCGATGACGCGCCGTGGGGATTCGCGCCGTATCACTATGGCCAGTGGGTCACCATCGGCAGCCGCTGGTGCTGGGTGCCCGGGCCGCGTCATGGGCGGC
>JBDZVF010000296.1:0-8136 GCA_040255575.1 Pseudomonadota bacterium
GTACTTGTCGGATTATGTGTTCATGCGCTGTGACTACCTCCGCGGCGATGAGTCGCGGCGTCATTAAAGCTAAAAAGACGGGTCGAACGCAGGCCCCGCCATTGGGACTTTCGTTTCAATGAGGCGGCCACACTGTCCGGCCGTACGCCCAACACCTGACATCTCACTCATCCAGCTCAAACGATCATTTCTGCACAAATCCACCACGAACCACCATTCAACCGTGCGCTCCAGCTCCCTAGCCTCGGCGCATGCCGTCCCGTCTTCACGAATCACACCTGCTGCTGTTCCGCAACCAGCCGGCGCTTGCCGCCGAGTTGATGCGCAGCGTGCTGCATGTGAGCTTGCCGCAGTACAGGGAAGCGCAAATTCTCTCGGCCGATTTCACGGATATCCAGCCTGCCGAGTACCGCGCGGATATGGCCATCCAGCTGCGCGACGAAGACACGGTATTTGGCATCGTGCTGGAAGTGCAACTCTCCCAAGACAAGCGCAAACGTTTTGTGTGGCCCGCCTACGTGTCGCTGCTGCGCGCGCGTCTCGAGTGTCCGGTGGAGTTGCTGGTCGTCACTCCGGACGAGTCTGTGGCGCGCTGGGCGGCACAGCCGATCGACATCGGACGCACGAACATCTTCACTCCCGTGGTCGTGTCTCCATCGGGGATTCCTGCGCTCGTGGACGAGGAAGCCGCGAGAGCCAACCCGGAACTCGCGGTGCTTTCTGCAATGGCTCATGGCTGCGACGAGAATATCGAGCGAGCAGCACGCGTCGGGCTGTGCGCACACGCCGCGATCTCGGGTCTCGACTGCGATCGCTCGAAACTGTACTGTGACCTGGTCATCCATTCTCTGAGTGAGGCAGCGCGCAACGCGCTGAGAAACATGGACGCACAAGCGTACGAATATCAGAGCGAGTTCGCGCGGCAGTACGTGGCGCAGGGCAGGGAGGAAGGTAGGGAAGAGGGTAGGGAAGAGGGGAAGGCGGAGGGCGAAGTGCGCGGTCGCGCCGCCTTGATCGGCCGGCAGTTGACGCTTCGGTTCGGTCCACTCGGCGCTGGCGAACGAAGCAGAATATTGAGTGCCTCGGTTGCCGAGCTGGATGCGATTGGGGAGCGTTTGTTGACGGCGCCTACGCTCGGCGACGCGCTGGGCATCCCTTCGTAGGCAGGGGCATTCAGTCTTTCAGCATCTGAAATGCGCGTAACTTTGACGCGCGAGCCGATCATCGTCTGACGCGACTGTCGAACAGGGACGCAAGGCTCGCCAGTGGCTCGCGAGCGCTGAGGTGACGAAGAGATCCCCGGGGAGTGCTTGCAGGTGCGGGCGCAACGTCCTGGTACTGATGTACATTTTGGGTGGGTGGATTTCCGCGGCGATCAGCCGGCCGTTGGCCATGGCCTCATACAACCGTAAGCGTTCGCCCCGTGCGTCATTGTGTGGGCTTTAACCCTCGGCGCTCCGTGGCACGCTCATCTCGCTAATACGACCTGAACACAGGCCGCGCAACTAAGCAGGCGCGTACACCAATCGCATCACATCCCCATCCATCCGCTCGCTCGCCATGAGCCGCAGCCGCGGCCGAGGCCCGGCGAAGAAGGGCTTGCCGGAACCCAGCACGACCGGGTGCAGGTAGATCTGATACTCGTCGATGAGACCGAGATCCGTCACGCTTCGCGCCAGGTCAGGACCTGCTACATCAATCTCTCCATCGAGCTCAGCCTTTAGTCGGCGGAGTGTCGCCTCCAGGTCGTTCGCGACAAGGGTGGCGTTGGGACCGACAGATTTGAGCGTGCGTGACACCACCCACTTCGGCTGGCCCCGCCACGCCGTGGCGAACTCGCGTTCCGCCGCGTCCCATTCAGGATGATCCTCATCCCAATAGCGCATGACCTCGTACATGCGGCGGCCGTACACACTGCCCGCCAGCCCGCGAACCTGCTCGATGAAATGACGAAAGAGTGCGGGACTCGGCCCGAACGCCATGTGATCGACGTAGCCGTCCAGCGACTGGTTCATTCCGAAGACGAGCTTTGCCATATTGGGAATCTCGCTTGTCGAGCACTCCGCATTGCTGAGCACTCTACGATGAGCTGGACATTCGGTCACGCGCGGCCAAGGGCGAACTCTCGCGCGAAACGCGAGCGCGTCAGGGACCTCGAATGCGAGATGTCGCGTGCACCCCCGACGCCCCCTTTAGGAAAGAGGAGCGGCGCATCGAGCGGCCGACGGACACTCCACCTCGCACGCAGCGGGCGATTGAGAGGCTTCGAAAACCACCGAGGCACCGCGTAGCCCAGCAACACGCTCGCGGTCAGCACGAGCGCATAGCTCAGGGGAGAGCTCAGCGGATGGACGGTCTGCGTTATCGTCTACTAAGGTGCTTAGTCGGTGGCAAGGGGCCGTCACGCGGCCTTGCGCGGATGAGCTGGGAGCACGAGCTGGCAAAGACAAGCCAAACCCCCGACGTCGCGACCGGCGATTTGCGTCCGGGCAAACGTCCCGGTGCCTAGCGCTTCGAGGCCAATGAGGGTCCGGTCAGGCTCCGGCCGCTACGGAGCTACCACAACGGCCCCGTTCGCTGGACTGCGACCTCATTGGCAGCGACCAGCGGCGCATCGTTGCCCCACGCAGTTCGAAGGAAACTGACTACCTGCGCGATCTCGTGATCCTGAAGCGTGTGTGAGAAAGGCGGCATTCCGTAGGGGCGGGGGTTTGCAGCGGAACCGGGCGGGTAGCCGCCGTAGAGCACGGCACGAATGGGATTCACGGTGGAGCGCATCGTCACCGCGCGATTGCCCGCGAGCGCGATCGCTGCGGGTGAGCCCTCGCCATTCTTCCCGTGACACGAGGCGCAGTGTTCCTGGTAGAGCTCGGCGCCGCTTGCGAGCCACGCGGTTGCCGCTGACCCAAACCGGCGCGGGTGGGGATTCGAGTTCGACGGAACCGCTGCCGCATCGGGCGCAAGCGTCGCGGCATTCGGCGCAAGCGGCGTGGCACTCGATGCAACCGCCGTGGAGCTCGATGCAACCGCTGCGGTACTCGACGTAATCGCCGTGGTACTCGACGCAACCGCCGCGGCATCCGGCGCAGCGACCTGCGCGGTCGCCGCAAACACCTCGGGACCCGCTCCGCCGGGCTGGACGCTCGCCACATGCCGCTCTTGATTCCGCCCGCGAGCCGCAACGCTCGCTCTCCGCGCCTCCGGAAGCGACTTCAAATAAATCGCCATCGCCTGAAGCTCATCAGGCGCAGTGTGCCGCAGGCTCTCGAACACCACCTCCGCCATAGGCCCCAGCGTCGACGCGCGAGGGGGCAAGTTGTCGTGGCTCGGAGTTCTGCCGTCTTTCAGCAGTGCGACGATCTCGTCCTCACTCCAGTTGCTCAACCCTGCTTCCCGATCGTCGTTGAGCGCGGGCGCATACCAGCTGAGCACCACGCCGCCGGCAGGGCCGACTTGTGCCGGAGTTCCACCGAGCCGGTCGCGCGCCTCGTGGCACGCGCCACAATGAGCTACGCCCTCGACGAGATACGCGCCGCGATTCCACGCCGCGCTCGCGCTGCTGTCGGCAACATACACACCCGGCTTGAAATAGAGCCGCCGCCAGGCTGCGATCAGGAAGCGCTGGTTATAGGGGAAGTCGATCTCGTGAGCGCTCGTTGCAAGCCGAACGGGCGGGAGGCTCCGCAGATACGCGAACATCGCTCGCGCATCACGCCGACTGATCTTTGTGTAGTTCGGATATGGAAACACCGGGTACAGCAGCTTGCCGTCCGGTGCGCGCCCCTCATGCAGCGCGCGCCAGAAATCGTCCTCGGTCCAGCGGCCGATTCCCGTGTCGGGGTCCGGCGTGATGTTGGGTGAGAAGAACGTTCCAAACGCGGTGGGGATCGCCCGATTCCCGGCAAATGCATGGCCGCCGCGCGCGGTGTGGCACGCCTTGCAATCCGCGAGCACCACGAGCTCGCGTCCGCGCTCGATTTCGCTGGTGAGCTCCGGTCCGAGCGGGGCGGGCGCATCGCCATCCTGGCGATCGATGGGATCCTGCAGGATTGCCAGCGCTGCGAGGAGAAGTGCCGGAAGCGCGAGGGCCTGCAGGAGTCTTTTCATGGTATCTGTGCGGCGGCTGGCGAGATGCTCCCGCACTCGCGAGGTGGAATGATCGCGGCTGCATCGTCCGGGTGCGCATCCTGCGGAACGGTTTGGGTCGCGAGCCACGCAGAGACTGCGTTGATGTCACCGGGCCCGAGCTCGAGAACAATCTGCGCCATGCAATCGGGTTCGTGTGCGCGTCGGCTCCGGTGTTGCCAGGCGCCGAGCTGCGCGAGCAGATAGTCCTGCGAGAGTCCGAGCAATCCGGGCACAGCGGGCGCGACGCCGAGCAGGCGCGTGCCGTGGCAATCCCGGCATGCGGGAATATTTCGGCTCGCGTCGCCCTCGAAGACGAGTTGCTTGCCTCGTTCGAGCACATCCTGAGTGACTCGAGGCGGAACAGGTGCGGCGTAAGGCAGCTTCTGCGAGGCGAAGTAGTTGGCGAGCTCCCGAAGGTACGCGTCATCCTGACGGTCGACGAGGTAAGCCATCATGGGGAAGTGTCGCTTCCCCTCGCGGAAGTTCACCAGCTGGTTGAAGAGATAGCCCGCGGGTTTCCCGGCGATGCGCGGGAAGTATCCGTCACTCGTTGCGCGGCCTTCCTTGCCGTGGCAGGCCATGCACGGCCGGGCGCGCTCCTCGATCGAATCCACCGGTGGGGCGGATTGCGTCGCCTGCAACGGGCAGCCCGGCCATAACAGGATCGCGGCGACGAGCGGCAGGTGCTTCACATTTGCCCTCGCGTTGGCGGGCGCCGCGAGTGTTCCTGAGTTTTGGTGGCGCCTCAGACAGCCGCCATGATGGCGGCCCCCAGCGCAAAGAAAACGGCCATTCCCACGGTGATCGCCCACAACGGGTTGGGGGCGATCTCTTGCCTGGCGACAGGGGCGCGGCTTTCGCGAGTTTCTCGTGACATGTGCGTTGCTCCGGTGATGACGAAGTTTTCATTTCGCATGCTATGGGCGGCACATGTCGTCCACAAACGATGAATACTGGAGCCATCAATCGGGGTTGGCGATAGATGAGCGAGATTCAGGCCGATCCATCGACGATCTCGATAGCCAGCGCCGATAATCGTTGATTGTAAAACCTCCGTCGGGGCTTACTCTTCGCTCAATACCGAACTCGGGAGCGCCCGATGAGCCTCAGTCTGCCGCCGTTGCCGTACGCGATCGATGCGTTGGAACCTTATATGTCGCGTCGAACGCTGACGGCCCATCACGGCCATCACCACGCCTCCTACGTGGAGAAAGCCCGCGCGCTCACGCGCGCAACGCGCCTGGAATCCGTCGATCTCGAGGAAATCGTGATCGCCAGCGCATCCCAGGACGTCTCGCTCTTCAACGCCGCGGCCCAGGCGTGGAACCACACCTTTTTCTGGTACAGCATGCGTCGGGATGGGGGCGGGCCCGCTCGCGGCGAAGTCGCCGCGCTGATCGAGAGCAGCTTTGGCAGCCACGATGCATTCAGTCAGCAATTCATCAGCGCAGCGAGTGATCTCTTTGGCAGCGGCTGGATCTGGGTGGTGCTGGAAGGGCAGTCGCTTCGTATCGTGACCACGGCGAACGCAGGCACGCCTCTAGGGACCAATCAGGTGCCGCTGCTCACACTCGATCTGTGGGAACACGCTTACTACCTCGATTACGAGCATCGCCGGCTCGATTACATCGCTACGTTTCTCGCGCACCTCCTGGACTGGGATGCGGTCAATCGCAGGCTGGCGGATGCGGTCGCGAACAAGCCTCGTCGCTGATGCGAGGGCGGCATGTCACCCATCAGCTCGGCCGGCTCGCTTTCTGGGTCAATCCGCTTCGGACGCGGTTCTTCGAATAGTTTCCAGGGCGAGCTCGATGTGCGGCGGAAGCTGGCCCGAAGCAAAGCAAAGGTAGGCGGGTAGCCTGAACTCCGGTGCGCCCGGCACCCGATGCAGGCGGCCCGAAAGCTCGTGTCCCCGAACGAGCCGGCGCGGGAAATAGCCCGTTCCGCCGTAGGCCAGAATCCGCTCGAGGCCCAGCCAGCCGATATTCACGGTGAGCGCGGAGCCGCTGTAGGTCGGGAAAGCGAGGCTGTGCTGCCCGAAGAACTCGGGTCCCCAATCCACATACACGTAGTCGCTCGTGGGCTCGCGCGGCGGGTCGGGCTGTGTGGAGACCATCACCAGCTGCTCATCGAGCAAAGGCTGCACGGTGAGCCCGGGCCGTGCCTGCGGGGTATACATGACCCCGATATCCGCCCGACCCTCGATGAGCGCCGGCATCAGGTCTTCTTCGAGCCCGGCGATCGCGCGGACCGCGATATCGGGCGCGAGCTTCGCGAACAGCGGCAGCCAGCGCAGCAGCAGGTCTTCCCACAGGCCGATGCGGCAGCCGACCGTCAGCGTGGCGCGGAAGCCGCTGACCACGCCGATCTCGTGGCGGGCCTGCTCGACAGTGCGGGTGAGAATGGACGCGTAACGCTGGAACTGCCTGCCGGCGGCCGTGAGCGTCGTGCCGGCCTTGTTGCGCACGAAAAGCTCCGCCCCCAACTCTTCTTCGAGACGCTGAATCCGTGAGCTCACGGTCGACTGCGTGACGTAAAGACGTTGAGCAGCGTCTACGAAGCTCCCGGTCGCGACGACGGCCAGGAATGTTCGGGCGAGCTCGGTATCCATCGGCGTATCGAATATTTATCACCGAAATTTGTCGGTTGTAAACCAAGCCATTGAGCATAGGCTCGTCGGTCAATGAAACCACTGGAGGTGCTGAGCTTTTGATGAGCAGTGCGGAAGCCTTCAGTGGCTCTCGCGTGATCGCGACCGACGGCCTGATTGGCCGTGTCGTGGATCTGCTTTTCGACGAGGAAAGGTGGACGATCCGCTACCTCGTCGTCAGCGCCGGAGACTGGCTCCCCCGCAGTCGCGTTCTCATCTCGCCATACTCCGTGCGTTATGTCGATACCGGCGCACGCCTGATCGTTTCGAGCGTCACGCGCGATAGCGTGGCGCGCAGCGAGCGGGTGAAGGCAGACCGGCGCCAGCGCGGCCTGGGTCTTCCTGAAGCGTCCCGCTTCCCCCTGGCAGCTGTGGAAGAGGTGGACCTGCATTCGTTCCGCTCCGTCAACGGGTTCGCGGTCCGCGGGACTGCCGAGCAGCTCGGGCGGGTCGACGATCTTCTGTTCGATGAAAGCTCGTGGGCCATTCAACGCATCGTGATTGCGGCCGGTCGCTGGTTCGAAGGCCGTCGTTTCGAGATCGCGCCGGATCGGCTCCACCGCGTCAACTGGAACGATCGCTGCCTCATTCTCGGCGTGCGGCGTGCGGATATACGGCGCAGCTGCGATTCGCGACGAGTCGCGTCGTGGGATTCATGAGGTAGCCCTGAGTGGAAGCGCTCCGATCCGTTCTGGTCGTGCTGGCTGGGAACGAGGACGACCGTGATCTTCTTGCGAAGGTGGTGCGGTTCGCACGCCCGCAGCGCGCGCACGTTCAGCTCTTCAGCTGCGATTGGGAAAGCGCGCGACTCATGGCACGCGCCTGCGACAACCGCGACTTCGAGCGGGTTCGCGCCATCAGCCTGGACCGCGAGCTCGTCCATCAACAGAAACTTCTGACCTGGCTGCGTGCAGAAGGGTTGGAGGCAGACGGCGAGGCCGTCTGGGAGCCGACGCACTACGAAGCCGTGGTGCGCATGGCGATGCGCTGCCGTCCCGATCTCGTGATCAAGCGCATCGGCCTGCCTCGCGCGACGGGTAACTTGACGCTAGATTCGCGGGACTGGCAGCTCGTGCGCACGTGCCCCGCGCCACTTCTTCTCAGCCGGCCCCGATCATGGGCCGAGCGGCCGCAGATCGCGGCTGTGATCGATACCGAGCAGGCAGGCGCCGGCCTCTGCGCGAGAATCGTGCGCACCGCCGAGTACTTCCGCGGCTTGTGTGATGGGGATCTTGCCCTGCTGTTCGGCGAAGAGATCGGTGAATCCGACGGGCAGAAGTCCGCACGGTCCGGCGGGTGCGAACCCCGTGCGTACGATGTCATGGTCCTTGGCGCGATGACGAGCGGGCAGCGGTTGA
>JBDZVF010000738.1:0-1606 GCA_040255575.1 Pseudomonadota bacterium
GATCATCCTCCATCGTGATCGGCTTGAGCGCGTCGGTGTGGGCCGCGCTGTACGCCGCCGCGGCGGACTCTTCGGCGACGCGCTGAGCGATGGGGACCGGTGCGACGGCCACGCCCGCCGTGCCCGAGGTGGCGCCGCGCGGCTTCACGCGCTCGTTCTGCCCGGCGAACGCGGCGGGGAGCGTCAGCGTGAATGCGCTGCCCTTGCCAGGCGTGCTCTCCACGGTGACATCGCCGCCGAGCATGCGGGCGAGGTCGCGCGAGATGGAAAGGCCGAGACCGGTGCCGCCGTACTTGCGATGCGTGCTGCCGTCCGCTTGCCGGAACGCCTCGAAGATCAGCGACTGCTGGTGAGCCGGTATGCCGATGCCCGAGTCGCGAACGGTGAACGCGACGCCGCCATGGGCCGCGGCGCTGACGCGGATGGTCACTTCGCCCTGCTCCGTGAATTTCAGGGCGTTCGACAAGAGGTTGCGCAGGATCTGGCCGACCGGCTGCGGGTCGGTGGTGATCTGCGCCGGTGTGCCGGATTCGATGGTGGTGGTGAGCGTGAGCCCTTTCTCCTTCGCCAGCGGCGCGAAGACCTGCGCGAGCGTTTCAACGGTGCTCGCGATCGTGACCGGCTCCGGCGTCACTTCCATCTTGCCGGCCTCGATCTTCGACAGGTCCAGGATGTCGTTGATGAGCGCGAGCAGTTCCTTGCCGGCCGCGGTGATCGTCTGGGCGTACTTCACCTGCTCTTCGGTGAGCGTGCCCGGTTTGTTGTCGGCCAGCAGCTTGGCGAGGATGAGCGTGGAATTGAGCGGGGTGCGCAGCTCGTGGCTCATGTTGGCCAGGAACTCGCTCTTGTACTGGTTGGAGCGTTCGAGCTCCTCTGCCTTCTCCGCGAGCACGGCCTGGGCCTGGCCGAGCGCGTCCTTCTGATGCGCCAGCAGCTGCGCCTGTTCCTCGAGCTGCGAGTTCGTCTGTTCGAGCTCGACCTGCTGCGCTTCCAGGCGCACCTGGGTTTCCTTCAGCGCCCTGGTCTGAATTTCCAGCTCCTCATTGCTGACTCTCAGCTCTTCCTGCTGGGTCTGCAGCTCTTCGGCCTGGCGCTGCGTCTCCGCGAGCAGGTCTTCCAGGCGGGTGCGATCCCGCGAGGCGCGCACGGCGACGCCGAGCGCTTCGGACACGCGCTCCAGCAACTCCCGGTCGGTCTGCTTGATCGGACGGAAGAAACCGAGCTCCATCACCGCGTGCACGATCCCATCGCTCGCCGCGGGCACCACGATGAGCTCGCGCGGCTTGGAGCGCCCGATGGTGGAGCTGACGTCGAGGTAGTTTTCCGGCACATCCTTCACGTGCAGCACGCGGTTCTCGAGGGCCGCCTGGCCGAGGAGGCCCTCGCCCTTGTTCACGATTTCGTTCTCACGGCCGGGCGGCGTGGCGTAGCCGGCAAATCGGCGCAGCGCGGCGGGGCCTTCCGCGATGTAGAGCGCGCCGACCTTCGCATCGAGCGCTTCGGCCAGGAACTCGAGCACGTGCTGGCCGAGCCGCTCGAGTCGCTGCTCGCCCTGAATGCGGCGGGCAAAGGCGAACTGGCACGAGCGTAGCCAGGTGTGCGCTTC
>JBDZVF010000297.1:0-8044 GCA_040255575.1 Pseudomonadota bacterium
AGGGCGCTCGCCCCGAGGAAACTGAGTGCGATCGGCGGCGCGCGGAGCGCCACCCCACTGGCGAATCAGCGATTGGCGCGGATCCGTGCACCTCGAGCTATGGGTGCCCGGGCGAGATCGAGCTTCAAGTGGAGGTTGACGACGTGACGGAAGCTCTTCGAGGCCAGCCCGAAGGCAGCATCCTTGCTGCGGGGGATGGCCACGCAGAGACCCGTGTGTATATCCGCGTTCCGGTGGGCGCGCCGCTGCCGAAACTAGCTGAATTCGCCGCCGAATGCGAAAGTGCTGGCTTGAGCGGTGTCGGTGTGCCCGATCACCACCACACCGGCCGGGACGCATATCTGGCACTCGCCGCGATGGCCGGAGCGACGCAAACGATCTCGTTGTTTCCCGCGACGTCGAACGTAGTGACGCGGCATCCGCTAGTTCTTGCGGCTCTCATTAATTCGCTTGACGAGCTAGCTCCCGGCCGAACCATGCTCACGGTAGCGCCGGGCTTTCTGTCGGTGGAGAAGGCCGGCCAGGCCAAGGCACGGCGTGCTCGGTTAGCCGAAGTGGTGCTCGCATTACGTGGCCTCCTCGGTGAAGGGCGCACGACATTCGACGGCAGCGACATTGAGCTGTTTCACCGCCCTCCGTCTGGCTCGCGCGTCGTGGTTTTGGCCTCCGGCCCTAAGCTTCTCGAGCTCGCGGGTGAGGTGGCCGATGGCGTGATGATGATGGTCGGTCTCCACCCCGCCGCGGTCGCGGCCGCCCGGGGCCACGTGCGTCGAGGCGCGCTACGGGCTGGGCGCGATCCTGCGTCGATTGAGGAGATCCTGATAGTTCCATTTGGACTTGGGAGCCGAGAAACCATCCGGGCGTGGCCACAGGGCTGGTTTCGCGAGGGACATCCTTGGTTGAAGTATCCAAGCGCATCGAACCTGCGGTGGCTGGGTCACTCCGGGATCGACCTTCCGCCGGACTATCGCCCGAACGACATCGATGACGCGACTGCGGATCGCATTCTCGACGCGTTCGGGCTCTTTGGGACACCAGACGAGTGTGCAGACCGCATGCTGCGTGCCCGCGCCGAGGTCGGAGTTCGGCAGGCGTTTCTCTTTCCTGCTCATAGCTGGAACAACCACTACGAGCTTCCCCGCGCGGAGATCAATGCATTTGCGCAATCTATTGGTCCTGCACTTCAACGACACGCGTCTACGAAGTTATGACAATCCGACCCGCTATGGCCCAACTTCTCGCGGTGCAGCGGAAGGCGTCAAACACTTTCGTACGGATATGCGCAACCGAGACACAGATTAGATCAGCAAGAGGATCAGCCAGCGTACGACACCTGCTCCCGGGATGAGGTACTACTAATGAGGTATTCGCTACTGACAGCTGGCGTCGTATGCCTGACCTTAGCAGCTGCCTGCTCAAGTGGATCGGGGTCAAAACCCGCTACCGGTGGCGGTACCGATGCGGACACATCCACAGCGGCTCCGACAGAGAGCGCGACTGCCGCCACCAGCAACACTAAGGTGGCGATCCTCCTTGCGGGACCGATCAACGATAATGACTGGAACTACGTTCAGTATCAGGCGCTTCAAGCGGTCAAAGACCAGAATCATGCGGCGACGGCGTATAACGAAAGTGTCGCGGTCGCGGATGCACCGCAAGTCGGTAAGCAGTTTGTGGCGAATGGTTACAATGTTGTCATATTCAGCGCCAATCAGTTCCTGAACGCCGCCGAGAACCTGGCACGAGCCAACAGTGACGTGACCGTCCTCGGCGAAGACGCGACTGGCGCCATTCCCGATCAGCCTAAGAACCTGTGGGTCCTGCAACTCTCATTCGAGCAGGGCGAATATGCGCTTGGCTACGCGGCCGGCCTTGCCGCCGACGGCGGCAAGGCGTGCTTTATCAGTGGCCTATCGGTGCCATCAACTATCGGAGCGGCAAATGCTGCGCTTCTCGGGATGAAGGCCGCGAACTCGTCCGTACGCGTTGCCTATACCTTTACCGGCGACTTCAACGATTCAACAAAGAGCCGGCAGGCGGCCGCAGCGCTCATCAATGATGGATGCACGACCTTCGTCGTACACCTGAACGGTGCCGTGCCTGGCGTCGTGCAAGCCATAAAGGATTCCGGGAAGGACATCAAGTGGCTCGGCCTCTACACGGATAAGCACGACATGGACACGAGCCACTACATGGGTGGTCTCGAGTTCGACTTCACGAAGGCTTACACCGATATCGTGGGCAAGATCCAGTCGGGCGTTCGGAGCGGATCGTACGACCTGGGATCGGAGATCGAACTTACCCCGTTGTACAACGTGACCGACGACCAGAAAGCGGCGATCACCAAGGCCTTCGACGACGTGAAATCTGGAAGTGTCAAGGTGCCCGTGATTACCGATAAGGTACAGGTGCCCTCGTCGTAAGCCCCTCCGGCCGACCGGATCGTAGGTTTGCGAATCGTCGAAACCTTCTCTGCCCCTGGGATTTGCCATGCGGCTTGCATTGCCTGACCTCGTATCGCCATCGTACTTCCCGGCGATCGCAGCCGTTGACCTTGGCCTCATGCGAGAAAATGGGCTGAATATACAGCTCAAGACCATATTCCCGGTCCCCAAGGCTGTACACGAGCTGCGGGACGGAGAGGTTGATTTCGTCGCTGGCCCCGCGCACGCGGCGTTGTCTGCATTCCCCAAGTGGGGAGGAGCGAAGCTTGTCTGCGCACTGTCCGAAAACACATTTTGGTACCTCGTTGTGCGTGCCGATATCCCAGTTGAGCGCGGGCAGCTCACTCAGCTGCACGATCTCCGCATCGGGGCTGCTCCCGGTCCCGACATCGGCCTCCGGCAGCTGCTCGAGTCGGCGGGCGTCGACCCGGAGAAGGCACGGATTGATATCGGCCCAGTCTCGCGGCAAAAGACATCGAGCAGTTCGTTCGGGCTAGCGGCCGCAGAGGCACTCGAGGACGGACGGGTTGACGCTTTCTGGGCAAACGGCATGGGTGCTGAGGTTGCCGTGCGCGGCGGCACGGGGAAAATCATCGTCGATTCTCGACGTGACGGGGGCGAAGTGGCCAAGTTCACCTTCGCCGCGCTTATGACAACCGATGACATCATCGCAGCGCGGCCGGCCGACGTCGCCGCTGCGGTTAGCGCAGTGACGGCCGCGCATGCCCGCTTGCGTAGATCGCCGGCTCTCGCGACAAGTGTCGGAGCGCGCCTGTTCCCACCAGCTGAGGCAAACCTCATTGAGTCGCTCGTCGTTCGCGACCTTCCTTACTATCGCTCTGATATCACACCATCTGCAGTCGCCAGCCTGAATGCGTTCAGTCGGCGCGTCGGTCTGCTCGACGGCGATCCCTCGTATACTGACGTTGTTGCCGCATCCTTCGCGGCATCGTGGGCAGTGCCAGAGTCGGAGCGCGGAGACTAGGGCGGGATTGCTTATAGGATCTTGTGCAATCAGCTTTGTGGTCGATTGTGACTTCAGACTTGTCCCATCAGCTCCTGACAATGGATTCGGATTCTATTGATGATCGCGCGCGGATCAGACGACATAACGATTGATTGGCGCTTCAAGGGCTTTCCGGTGCTGCCTGCCGGCACCACCGTCGCGCAGTTCGTGACGGGGAAGCCGTCGCTCTTCGAAGCAGGCTTCTCGTGGCCAGTAATGGCGCTTCGGGAGTCGGCTGTCTCGAATAACGTCGAGGTTCTTGCGAGATGGTGCGCCTCGGCAGGCCTGTCACTCGCACCGCACGGCAAGACGACCATGGCGCCGGCCCTGTTTGAGCGGCAGATCGCGGCGGGTGCTTGGGGGATTACCGCGGCCACACCTTGGCACGTGCGGGTCTATCGCGAATTCGGGATTCGTCGGGTATTACTCGCGAACGAGCTGGTCGATACGACCTTTGCGCCGTGGCTGGCCGCGCAACTCGATGACCCAGCGTTCGACTTCTATTGCTACGTCGATTCAGTCGAGGGCGCGGCGCGTCTTGCGGCCATCGCGGTTCGAGCCTCCCGGCCGATTCAAGTGTTGCTCGAGATCGGAATTGACGGCGGTCGCACCGGCGTCCGTACTGAGACGCAGTGCAGCGAGGTCGCGTCCGCCGTGGCATCCTCCGATCGTCTCTCCCTTGTTGGGGTGGCCGGGTACGAGGGCCCTCTCGGCCACGGGAGAGATGAGGCCACCAGAGCGGCGGTTCGCTCCTACGTTGGCTGGCTAGGCTCGATGCTCGAGAAGGTTGATCATGCGGGTCTGCTTGATCAGCAGGCTAGCGAGTACATCCTGACTTGCGGCGGGAGCGGGCACGTCGACGTTGTCTCAGATGAACTTGCTCGACCTAGGCACCTGAGCAGGCCCCTGAGGCCTGTGCTTCGCAGCGGCGCCTACATCACGTTCGACGAGGGCCTGTACGGCGAAACTTCCTCGCTCGCGGCCGCGCTGCGGCCCGCCCTAGAGGTGTGGTGTCAGGTTCTGTCGCGTCCCGAACCTCGGCTTGCGTTGCTCGATGCAGGGCGCCGGGACCTGCCGGGCGATGCCGGAATGCCGGTGCCGCGACTGCGACGCGCGCAGACGGGCATTATTGCGCCGCTAACGGGGCAGGTAACCAAGCTCAACGATCAGCATGCCTATCTTGAGCTCGAGCCGTCAGCGCAGCTCGAAGTGGGTGATCTTGTCTGTCTTGGCATCTCGCATCCGTGCACGGCACATGACAAATGGCAGCTTGTGCCATTGTTGGACGACGAGTGGCGTGTGATCGACTGTATACGCTCATACTTCTAAGGCCGTGCGAAGCGCCCATTGCCGGCGGAAGGTCCCGTAGCTGCAGAACGTCGCATTCGACCGGCCAGGATTACCAGCTCGTCGGGACGGGACAGATGGCGCCCTTGCGCACCTTGATTCTGTCGGCGCCGCCACGTGGACAGCGATGTAAATACAGCCAGATTCGTTGGGATATTAGACATAGACTTGACCGCTCGAGAGAGGTATACATGTCTTCGCGTGAATGCATCAACGCGCCTGGCGCGCCGACGCCGATTGGCCCCTACGTGCACGCCGTCGGGCATAATGGCGTCTTGTACTGTTCAGGTTCACTTCCGATGGATCCCGCTACGGGTGAGCTAGACGACATCAATATCGCGACCGAGACCAATCGAGCGTTGAGCAATCTGGAAGCGGTATGTATCGCGGCGGGGACAAGCCTCCGGAACGCGCTTCGGATGGCGATCTACACTACAGTGCTCGAGCAGTTCCAAGAAATCAACCAAGCTTATGCAGAATACTTTGTGAAGGATCCCCCAGCTCGCACCACCATTGGTGTCGCTGCTCTTCCAAAGGGAGCCAGGGTAGAGATCGATGCGATCGTCGCGATGGGCTGATGAGGGTCTAGCTACGGCCTTGATCCTCTGACGATCGGCGTCGCGGCGCGCGTCGAAGTGCACGAATACCCTTGTGCAGGAGAATTGGGCACGTCCGAGGGACCGGATTCGCCCGCTGAGATTCGCCACTCCTTTGGCCACGGCGACACCGCTCGAATCTTGCGCTGGCGGCAGGTCGAGATTGACGAGCCTGCGAGCAGCCACAGCAGGGTTGACGTGCGACTGATGAGCCGGGTCTCCACGTAGACCCGACAAGTGCGCGAAAGTTCTCCCGCCAGGCGCCGGTAGCGCGTCCCCTGGTGGCAGTCGCTGGCTTGGGGGAAGGCGAAGCCGATCGGCATGATGCCGCTCGGCACGATGACGAACGGCTAAGCCCGACCGGCCGCGGCGGGTCACCAGGTCGTCATCACAATCGCATGTCGAGCCGATTACGGATCGGCATCGGCGTGCCGCCGTCCTCCTTCCGAGCGTGCCGGCGGCGGCTTGCCTCGGGGTTTCATCGAGACGCGGACGAGGCGGAGCAGACGCGCCGTCACCGCAAGGCGCGACATGAACAAGGCGCTCCGATTGGCAACTCGTGCCAGTGCCTTGGGTGCCGTGCCCGAGGAAACTGGGTGCGTTCGAAGGCACGTGGCCCGCCATCTGCATTCAGCGACGCCCCGCAAATCGATGCGTGCTTGCGGGCCCTCGTACCACCAAGGTGCCCAGGCTGGATGGAGGTTTACGACGTGACGGAAGCGATTCGGGACCAGTCCAAAGACAGCGTCCTCGTTGCGCCTGGAGGCTATGTCGCAGCTGAGATGGCTGCCGGACAGGTTCTTCGTGTGACCGACGTGGAAGGCCAGCAGGTCGGCGATCTGATTGCGTTCTGCAAGGACAACCTGCGGGAAAAGTTCTGGATTTCGAACACGATACGTCTCAACGGGACGATTTACTTGACGACCGGCCACACGCTCTACTCCGAACTGAGTCGTCCGATGCTTCGGATCAACGCCAGCACCGGCGATCCTCACGACTTGCTGGCCGGATCCTGCAACGCGGAGATTGACAAGGTTCGGTACGGGGCGGACGACCATCAGGGCTGCGTGGAGAATTTCTGTGCCGCTCTCGCGCCTTGGGGTCTTCAGCGTGACGATGTGCCAATGTCCTTCAACCTTTTCATGAACTGCCCCGTGCAGCCGGGAGGCGGGTGGTCGATCGAAGAGCCGCGGTCTCAGGCGGGTGACTATGTAGAGTTCGTCGCTGAGATGGATCTCGTGGTTGCGATGTCAAACTGTCCGCAGGATCTCAATCCGTGCAACTCAGGCAAGCTGAAACCGCTTCGCTGGGAAATCTCCGCCGGATAGGCCGCATTGCGACATCCATGGTTAACGAATTGACTCTCACGGTCGCCGGAGCGCGATATGACCGGACGCTCGGCCTGATCGAGGGCACGGTGAACGCGCAAGGTCTTGCTCTGCGCTATCTTCCCTTGAACATCGATGAAATGTTCTGGCGCGCACTGCGCCATCACGAATTCGACGTCACCGAGCTTTCGCTGGCCTATTATCTCGTCGAGCGTTCAAAGGGAAACACGGATTGGACCGCGATTCCGGTGTTCCCATCGAGGTTCTTCCGGCAGGAATGCATCTTCGTTCCGCAGGCGTCGTCCCGACTCACGCTGGAGTCCTTGCGAGGCGCGGTCGTCGGCGTTCCGGAGTACGCGTTAACGGCATGTGTCTGGCTCCGCGGAATGTTGCTCGATCGCTGTGGGATTCGCGCGTCGGATATTCATTGGCGAAGTGGCGGGCTTGAAACGCCGGGGCGAGTGGCACGCACGCCGATGCGGGTGCCGCCGGACGTCGACCTACAGATGATCCCACCGGACGAGACGCTCTCGAACATGTTAGCTCAGGGCCGCCTCGACGCGGTGTTTTGCCCAAACCTGCCATCCGCGTATGTCAGTGGACGTGCACGGCGTCTCCTTCCTGACCCTCGACGAGACGCGGAAGAATACTTCGCACAAGTCGGCTATTTCCCACCGATGCACGTGGTCGCCATGCGGACGAGTCTCTTCGAAGCGAATCGATGGATGGCACGCTCTCTCTTCGACGCCTACCAGGCATCGAAGCACATGGCTTACCGATGGCTCGACGATATTGACGGCCTGCCGGTTAGCATGCCGTGGTTTGTCCACGAGTGGGAACGCACAAAGGCACTGCTAGGTCCGGACCCTTTTCCAGATGGCTTCGACGTCAACCAAAGCGCGTTGACGGTATTCGCGCGATACCTCGAGGAGCAGAGGCTCCTCGCCGACAAATTGAATCTTGAAGACACCTTCGCATCGACTCTTTTCGACACGTACGTGATCTAACTCTGGAGGAGACATGGCTATCACCGCCGACATGCCTGACCGGCCGTGGGACCCGTACTTGACGGAACATGAGCGTGCCGTGCTCAGGCAGTCGGGCTACGGTGCCCGCCAAGGATTCGGGAAGCGTCCATGCCTGCTAGTCGTTGATGTCACAACTGGCTTTGTCGGGCCACGTGACTTTGGCGACCTTGAGTCGAATAGCGTTAATCCGGATAGCTGTGGGCGGGCTGGCTGGGCCGCGATCGATAGCATCGCGGCATTGTTGGATGCGGCTCGTAGCGCGGGCATCCTGATCGTGTACACGAGGGGGCTGGAT
>JBDZVF010000298.1:0-8043 GCA_040255575.1 Pseudomonadota bacterium
CGAGATCGGCCGCGGCCGCGCGCAGCGCATGGACGATCGCCGCGGTCGAGTCGAGCTCTAGCAGCACGGCGCCGCGGCGGACGGATTGCCCATCCCGGACGGCGATGCGCTGAACGGTACCGGCCTGCGGAGCCTGGATGACCTTGGTGCCATCGGCCGGAACGATGACACCCGGCGCGGTGACGATGACATCCACTTTGGCGAGGCTTGCCCAGACGAGACTCGCGAGGACGAACAGCGCGACGCTGGCGCCGGAAGCACGAGCGGTGGAGCTCGGCGCAGCGTCGATCAGCAGGCGCGTCGCGGCGACCGGTTCGAAATCGCCGTGCGGCGCTGAGGTAGGTTCAGCGGCCATGCCGATCGTGCGCTCGCGTGCGAAGGGCTCGCGAAGCATGTTGAGACAGGAACGTCAGCCAATCAACTCATCGCGCGCATCATTCCGGCACAGCGTTGCGTTGGCGTCGGCGCCTGCTCAGACTGAAATCAGATCACCAGGAGCACACGTGAGCACTGCCGGAGCCTCCATGCCGACGCGGATGATCGTGCGCATCTTCGCGAAGTACCGGCGCATCTGGCTGGAAGCGCTGGGGCTGAGTGTCGCCGCACAGGTGATGACGCTGCTGTTTCCGATCATCATGCAGGTGATGGTCGATCGCGTGCTCATCCGTCGCGCCGAGGGCACGCTTGGATTGCTGGTGGCGGCGATGGTGGCCATTACGCTTTTCGAAGGGGTGTTTTCCCTCGTGCGTGCGCAGCTCCTCGAGCATACGAGCGCGCGAGTACATGCGGAGCTGGGCTCCCGCGTGCTGCACCACCTGCTTGCGCTGCCGCTCATCTACTTCGATCGGCAGCGGATGTCGGAGGTCGTGGGCCGCATGCGCGAGCTCGGTCGGTTGCGGCGCGTGGTCGAAGGAGACTCGCTGGGACGGGTCACCGACTTCGTGCTGTCGCTGCTCATGATCGGGGTCATGGTGTTCTATTCGCCGATGCTGACGGCGGTGTTGATGGTCTATCTCCTCGCCTTCTGCGGCGTGCTGTTGCTGACGACTCCCGTATTCAAACGCCGCATGGATGCGGTGTTCCGCGCGAACGCCGAAAGCGACGGGCTCCTGGTCGAGAGCCTCGCTCGCATCGAGGCGATCAAGTGCACGGCGATCGAGCGCGAGGTGCGCGGTCGCATCGAGACCAGCCTGGTCAGCGAGTCGCGCACGCGCCTCGGCCTGAAGACCGCCACCAACTGGTTCACCATGGTGAATCATCTGTTCCTGCGCGCCGGCACCATCCTCATGCTGGTCGTCGGCGGTCACCTGGTGCTGGCCGGCGAGCTCACGATCGGCGAGTTCTTTGCGTTTCAGTTCATCGTGCTGCGGCTCAGCCTGCCAGTGGCTTTCATGATCAAGTCGATGCTCGACGTGCACGAGAGCGGAGTGTCGTTTCGAGCGCTGAGCACCATCCTGGCGGCCGAGACGGAAGTGGCCGAACCGGGAGCGGTGCGCGCGCCGGAGCAGCGGATCGTCGGCTCCCTGACGCTGGAGGACGTCGATTTCAGCTACGCGAAGGATGGCGAGCGGGCCGTGCGCAAGGTGAACCTGCACATTCCCGCGGGCCAGATCGTTGCCTTCATCGGGCCTTCGGGCTCGGGCAAGACCACGCTGCTGAAACTCGCGCTGGGTCTGTATCGGCCCACGGCCGGGCGCGTGCTCGTCGACGGCCTCGACCTCGCCTCGCTCGACCCGCGGAAGCTGCGGCCGCAGGTCGGGATCGTTCAACAGGACAATCCGGTGTTCGCCATGTCGGTGCGCGACAATATCGCGATCGCCGATCCGCACATGCCGTTCGAGCGGATCAAGCTGGCCGCGACGCAGGCAGGCGCGCATGACTTCATCATGCGGCTGCCGGACGCCTACGACACATTGATTGGCAACTACGCCTCGGGGTTGTCTGGCGGCGAAAGGCAACGAATCGCGATTGCACGGGCGCTGGTCACCAACCCCCGCATCCTGGTGTTCGACGAGGCCACGAGCGCGCTGGATTTCGAGACGGAGCGCGTCATCCAGGCGAATATGCATAGCATCTGTGCCGACCGTACGGTCATCATCGTGTCGCACCGGCTCTCGGCGATTCGGCAAGCCAATCGCATCGTGACGCTCACGCGCGGCGCCGTCATCGAAGACGGTAGCCATGAGGAACTGCTGCACGCGAACGGTTGGTACGCAGCCCTCTACGGGCTGCAGACAGGCCGCGAGCAAGAGGCCGGTCGATTGCACGCTGGAAGCTCGCATCTGATTGATTTGCCGTCGAGACAACTCATGAAGTGACAGGGAGGGTTGCCCCGTGAGATACGGCGCAATTGCGGAAAATGTCGCGGAGGAGCGCACCCTTGGGGCCGGAACAGCGGCGCAGGCCCTGCTCGACGCGTCGATGCCGCTCGTGCAGGCCAAGTGCATCATGTTGGCGGCGCGGCTGGGGCTGTTCGAATACCTGCATCGTTCGCCCGGGGAAGCCCGTGACCTCGCCGCCGTGCTGCATCTCGATGCTGACGTGCTGGATCTCGTGCTTCGTGTGCTCTGGAGCGCCGGATATGTCCGGTTGTCGGGAAGGCGTTACGAGCTGACCCGTTTCAGTGAAGTCGCCGTGCTCGCCAGCGCCACGGCAGGCCAGGGCGCACACATTGGATTATTGGAGATGTTCTGGAACGCCATCGGTCGCCTCGACGACGTCCTGCGCGTGGGCACCGGAGTGGACGTCCATGACGAACTGCTCAGCGGCGCGGATTGGGGCGTGTATCAGCGGGCGATGCTCGAGCAGGCGCGCATCTACGCGCCGCTCGTCGCACGCTTCGTGCCGGTAAGGCCCGGTGCACGCAGGCTGCTCGACATCGCCGGATCGCATGGCATGTACGGTGCGCTCGTCTGCCGTGCTCATCCGCCACTGCGTTCCACCGTGCTCGAGCTGGAATCAGCCTGTGAGCAGGCGATGCGGCTCGCGGTTGCGGAAGGGCTCGATGACGTAGTGACCCATCGTAGCGGCGATGCATTGAAAGACGACCTGGGCAGTCAGAACGACGTCGTCCTTCTCTGCAATCTCTTGCACCATCTGACGCGCGAGGAGTGCGCTGCTCTGATCGCACGTATTAAACCCACGATGAGCCGCGAAGGAACGATCGCCATCTGGGAATGGCGGCCGCCGGAGGACGACGCGCCACCCGATCTGGTCCGGGACGCCACGAGTCTCATGTTTCGCGCCATCTCGCGCGCGGGTTGCCATTCAGTGGATCACTACACCGGATGGCTGCGTGAGGCTGGATTCGGTGACATCGCGGCCCGCAAGTCCGCCGTTACACCTCATCACGTTCTCGTCACGGGTCGCGTGCTCTGAATCACGAGTCGCGCGTGCTTGCTCCTGCGCGACGGCGCGCCTTATCTTCCATGCGAACGCCAGAGGATGGATCGTGGCGACCGAAAACGCAGAGAACAAAGCATTGGCGACGACGCCACTATGGATCTGGGTAGACCCCACGGATCACTGCAATCTCAAGTGCGAATACTGCTACACGAAGCACAGCCACGGTCGCCGTCACATGACGCCCGAGCTGTTCCGTGCCGGAATGCGCTGGCTCGAGCCGGTGCGCTCCTCGATCCGCGTGGTCCATCTCAACTGGCGCGGCGAGCCGCTCATGAGCCCGTATTTCGAGGACCTGCTGAGGTTCTACGGGGATGAGTGGTCCGGGACACCGATGCACTGGCACACGAACGGCCTGCTGCTGACGCGGAAGCGGGCGGAGCAGATCGTCGCGGCGTCGCCGCCGCATCGCCTGTTCGTTTCCATCGACGGTGGTACGCGCGAGTCGCATGAGCGTAACCGCGGTGTCGACACCTTTCGTCCGGCGCTCGCCGGGCTGCGCAATCTCATGAAGGCCAACGGACGCGACGGACCGCTCAGCGTCGGCCTCTATCAGATCGACTTCGGTGTCGCGCCCGAGGACTACGACCCGGAGTTCGCCGAGCTCGCCGCCGAGGCGACCGAATGGATCCGCGTGCCCGCCGTGGAGGCGGACGGCTCCGAAGGAGCCGGCCCCGTGCCGCACGATGGAGCCTGCTTCTGGGCGGGCCATGCGCTATGCATGGACTCGAGCGGCGGAGTTTCGATTTGCGTGCTCTCACGTCAGCAGCTCGGCCGGGTGGGTGACATTTCGAAGGACTCGGTCTTCCAGGTGCTGGAGCGAACCGCTCAGTGGCGTCGTGAGCTCACCTCCGCCGGGCGCTGCGGGAGGATGCAGTGTGCAGGCTGCAAGAAGCGGAATGGCACACCGTTCGCAAACGCGGCGTGAGTCGCGAACGGATGGACGGGGCGGCGCCAGTCACGGATCTCTGCGATGTCGGCGAGCATCTGGCCGAGCCGCACGGACGGCAGCTGTTGAAGATCGTGGCAGCCGAAGGCTGCGAGCTGATCGGGGCATCGGGGCGCCGCTATCTCGACCTGACATCGGGGTGGAATGTGGCCAACGTCGGTTGGTCGAACCCGGTGGTGCTCGATCGCGTCATTCGGCAGATGAAGTCGTTGGCGCTCGCGCCGGCCTGGTGTCTTCACGATCCGGGCGTGCGCCTTGCGGAGGCACTCGCAACGCGGCTCGCCGGCGAGTTCGCCGTGCTTCGCGCGCCCACTGGCACGCAGGCGATCGAGTTCGCGCTACGTGTCGCGCGCCGTGCGACAGGACGCTATGCCATTGTCAGCGTCGCCGAGTGCTATCACGGCTCAACGCTCGGCAGCCTCGCCGCATCAGGCATTCCCTATCTCCAGAATGAAGATGCGCCGCTCGCATCATGGCACCGTTCGATTCCACTGCCGGGAGCACCGGGAGCAGCGCTAGAGGCGATTCGACGCACGATCCTGAGCGAGCCCGCGCCTGCCGCGGTGTTGCTGGAACCCATCCTGACGAACGTCGGCGCCCTCGATTGCGGGCGTGAGTACTACGACGCCGTGTTCTCCGCGGCTCGCGCCTGCGGGGCGCTGGTGATCATGGACGAAGTCGGAACGGGCCTCGGACGCGTCGGGCGGATGTTCGGATTCGAGCATTGGGGTCATACACCGGACCTGTTCGTGCTCGGCAAATCCCTGGGCGGTGGTGGCGCGCCGGTAGCGGCCGTAGTCATCGCGCGTCGGCTGGTCGAAGCGGTGCGCGGGCTGGCATTCGACTCCACATTCGCCGGCACACCTGCCGGATGCGAGGCGGCGCTCGCCACGCTCTCGCTGCTCACCGATACGGACCTGATTGCGCGCGGGGCCGAGCACGGCGATACAGCCCTTCGCGCCTTGCGGACCGCGCTGCAATCCCATCCCGCCGTGAAGCAGGTGCGAGGTACGGGTCTTCTTCTGGGTATCGAGTTCGAGGCGCGATCACGCGCAGCGCAGGCGCATTTTGCCAACGCGGTCGTTACCGAGCTCCTGACGCATGACGTGTTCGCGGCGACTTCCCGATATACGCACACGCTGCTCGCCATGCCGCCGCTCACGATTACTGCGCGCGAGCTGTCGCGCGCTCTCGATGCCCTCATTCTCTCGGTCACGAATGTTCAACGCGAACTCTCGCAGCAGGAATGACGCATGCTCCTCACGATTCAGCGAACCGACCTGGACCTGGTGTGCTACGAGCTGGCCGATGGCACGCTGCGTTCGCTTTGTGAAGTCTCGTCCCGTCCCGACACGTTCTGCCTGTGCGGCAGCTCGCTGTTCGTGCTCAACCCATCGGGCGAGCTCATGCAGCTCGACGTTCGCGACAGCCGTTCCGGCCTGCGCGATACGGGGGTACGCGAGGTTCGCGCAGTTTCTTCCAATGGACGGCGGCTACTGGTGCACTCCATGGACCAGCGGCTCACGCTGATGGACGAGAACTGCCAGGAGCTGCGCACGACCCGGTTCCCGAAGCCGATCGAGGCGTTCCACCTCGGGCTGGAAGATACGGTCTGGATTGCCGGCGGCGAGGCGGTACTGGGCGGCTACCAGGTGCACTGGTCCGACAACTTCGCCGATTTTCGCTCCATCCCCTGGCCCGCCTCGGCGGTGTACGTATTTGGCGACGAGGAGGGGATCGCCTGGACCATCAACGAGCGCGACGAAGTGTGGAAGCTACATCGGCTCGGCGAGGGTAATATGCCAGGATGTCGTCAGGAGGCCTCATGCCGGGATTGCATGCTCAGGGCGTATCAGCCCGCGCAGCAGGTTGCGCGGCTCAAGTCAGCGTTCCTCGTCTTGTCGAACGACGGCACGCTGCGGGGTTATCCAGCGCCGGGTGTGCGCGAGCCAGTCGTGCAACTGCAGGGCGTGCTCCGCTTCTGCGTCCACTGACATGAAAGTCTCGTCGCGCGACATCGAGGCCGTCGGCCATCATTTCGTGGTGGGGCTACAGCGGGGCACGGTGCTCACCGAGCACGACCGGCGCCTCCTCGGCGAGCTGAAGCCGGCGGGAATCGCGCTCTTCAAGAGCAATTTCGATCACAACGCCGGGTACGACGTCTGGCTCGCGGAGCACGCGAAGCAGCTCGACGAGGTGCGCAACATCATCGGCCGGGACCGCTTGCTCGTGGCCATCGATCACGAAGGTGCCCGCGTGTGCCGCACTCCCGCGCCGCTGACTCGCTTCGCATTTCCCGCCCGGTGGGCCCGCACGTCCGCGGCGGTCGGCGATGCGATGGGCATGGAGCTCGCCTCCATCGGTGTGAACCTGAACTTCGCGCCGCTACTGGACATCAATACGAATCCGCAGAATCCCGTGGTGGGGGAGCGGGCGTTTGCCACCACGGCTGCGGATGTGTCGGCGGCGGCGCTGCCCTTCATGGCCGCCATGCAGGCTCATGGCGTGCTCGCGTGCGGCAAGCACTTTCCCGGCCACGGCGACACGTTCGACGACTCGCATCGGGCAATGCCAGTGGTCGATCGCACGCTGGATGAGCTGCGCCAGCGAGAGCTGCTGCCCTTTGCCGATGCGATCGGCGCCGGTATCCCGCTCATCATGACTTCACACATCCTGATGACGGCAATCGACTCCACCGCGCCGGCTACCTTCTCGAAGCGAATCATCAACGACCTGTTGCGCGAGGAGCTGCAATTCAAGGGCGTCGTGATCTCGGACGATCTGGGAATGCGCGCCATGGATGGCGTGTTCGACGACAGCGCGGCCGTGCAGTGCGTTCGGGCGGGCAACGACCTGCTGCTCATCGCCTCGTACTGGTCCGATACCGGCCGGGTTCGCGGTTTCGCCCGCGCGCTGCTCGAGGCGCAGTCCTCGGGTGAAATATCCCAGGGGGTGCTCGACCGCTCGGCCGAGAGGATCGCCGCGCTGCTGGAGCGCGCGCCCCAGCACGCCGTGCGCCCGCTGTCCGCCGCGGTTTTCGCGCGCAATCGCCAGGCCGGGACGAATTTCGCAGCCGAGACGGCCGAAGTGATATAGGTTCGCAACCGGCAGTCATCCGCCCCGGAGCGAACTTGGTCACGGCGAAGAAGCCCCACAAGGTCATTGGCCTCATGAGTGGCACCTCGATGGACGGCATCGATGCCGCGTATCTGGAAACAGACGGCGATGCCCTCGTACAGACCGGCGTTTACGCGAGCACGCCTTACCCCCCCGATCTGCGCCGCACGTTGCTCCGGTTGCCGGCCGACGGCGTAGATATAAAGAGTGTCGAACGGGTGGTCACCGACCTGCAATCGGCAGCGGTGCGGGCACTCTGCGATAGCGGCGGGATCGATCTTCGTTCAGTCGACGTAGTGGGCTTCCACGGCCAGACCATCAAGCACGAACCCGAACGGCGCAAGACCTGGCAGCTCGGCGACGGCCAGCGCATGGCTGACACGCTCGGCAGACCGGTGGTGAACAACTTCCGCCAGAACGATATGGACCATGGCGGGCAGGGCGCACCTTTCGCGCCGGCCTACCATCGCGCCATCGTGCGCTCACGCGGTGTCGCCGAGCCCGTCGCCGTATTGAACATCGGCGGGGTTTCGAATGTGACGCTGATCGACGGTGAGCTGCTGTCGGCCTGCCTG
>JBDZVF010000299.1:0-8027 GCA_040255575.1 Pseudomonadota bacterium
TCGCAGGCGCGCGCCGCTGTTGGCGGGCGGGCCAGCGCAGCGTTCTCGCAGGCAAGCAGTGGCCCGCGCAACGCAGGTAGCGCCCAAGCGGATGGTGCTCGCAGCGGTGCCGCTCATACCGGCGCGTCCGCAGCAGGTGCCGGCGCGTCCAGGGCGAGTGTCGGCGCATCGACAGCCGGCGCCAACGCGGCGGCAGCAGGTGCCAGCCCGGCCACCCACAGCGCTGCGAGCGCGGCTACCGAGGTCACTCCGGCGATGTGGGGCTCGATACTCACCGAGCTCAAGGTCAACGGCCTCGCGCGCCAGCTTGCGAACAATTGCGTGCTCATCGGCCGCAATGGCAGCCTCGTGCGACTGGGCCTCGACCCACGCAACAACATGATGCGCGTGCCCGGCGCCGTGGATAAATTGACCCAGGCGCTGTCGAAGTATTTCGGCGAGACGGTGCGCATCGAGTTCGAGGCGCCCATCGCCGGGCTCGAAACCCCGGCGCAGGCCGAGAAGCGTGCCGTGGTGGAAGAGCTCGACAGCGCGCGCCAGTCGCTCGAATCCGACCCGGCGGTGCGCGCCCTGCGCGAAACATTCGGCGCCACGCTGCTCCCCGACAGCGTGCGCCCGCTCAAGTAGATCCTTACTCACTCCCCAGAAAACCAGCGAGAGAATTGAGCCCATGCGTGGAAACATCGGCAACATGATGAAGCAGGCCCAGGCCGTTCAGCAGAACATGCAGAAGGTGCAGGCCGAGATCGCCCAGCTCGAGGTGGTGGGAGAGTCCGGCGGCGGCATGGTGAAGGTCACGATGACGGGCCAGCACAACGTCAAGCGTGTGCAGCTCGAGCCCGCCGTCGTCGGCGAGGATCGCGAGATGCTCGAGGACCTCATCGCCGCGGCGACCAACGACGCCGTGAAGAAGGTGGAAGCCGCCGTGCAGGCGAAGATGGCTACCGTGATGGGCGGCCTGCAGCTGCCACCCGGATTCAAGATGCCGTTCTGAGGCGACGCCGGAAGCCGTGAAGCATTCACCGCAAGTCGCCCGTCTCATCGATGCGCTTCGTGCCTTGCCCGGCGTGGGGCCGAAGACGGCTCAGCGCATGGCCTTCCACCTGCTGCAGGAAGGGCGCGGCGGCGCGCGCGCACTCGCAGAGGCGCTGACGACCTCGCTCGACAAGGTCGGTCGCTGCAAGCGCTGTCGCATGCTCACGGAAGGTGAGGTGTGCGAGATGTGCCTCGCGCCTCAGCGCGATGCGTCGCTCGTGTGCGTGGTCGAATCCCCGGCGGATGTGGTAGCGGTCGAGCAGTCCGGCAGCTACCGCGGGCGGTATTTTGTGCTCATGGGCCATCTTTCGCCGCTCGATGGCATCGGGCCCGAGCAGCTCGGCATTCGGGAGCTCGAGAGCATTCTGGATGAGGGTGGGGTGCAGGAGTTGATCCTCGCCACCAACCCGACTGTGGAAGGTGAGGCCACTGCGCACTTTCTGGGCGACATCGCCAGCAAGCGAGGCATTCGCACGACGCGCATCGCGCACGGCGTGCCCATTGGCGGTGAGCTGGAATACGTCGACGGCGGCACGCTCGCGCACGCGCTGAGCGGGCGGCAATCCTTCACTTAGCGCCGCCGCGCAGACGGCGCCGAGCCGCTCATCAGCGCAGCCCGGCCGCCGAGCCGTTCACCAGCGCGAGGCCTCTTGGTGCGGCTGGCCGAGCTGTTGATCAGCGCGGGGCCTCTTGCCGCGCCCTGGCCGAGCTGTTGATCAGTGCGAGGCCTCTTGCCGTGCCGTGGCCGAGCTGTTGATCAGCGCGAGGCCTCTTGCCGCGCCGTGGCCGAGCCGTTCACCAGCGCGATCTCTTGGTGCGCTGGCTGAGCCATCAGCCTGAGGCCTCTTAGCCCGGCGGCCGATACTTCGGGCCGCGCGCCTTCACCAGTTCCTCGTACAAGCGGCGCATGCGCCGATAACTCTCGTAGCGCCGCGCATCGAGCTCACCGCTCTCCGCGGCGGCGCGTACCGCGCAGCTCGGCTCGCGCATGTGCTGGCAATCCTGAAAGCGACACCCGGGCGCCAGGCGCTCCACTTCCGCGAACCCCATCGTGCGCGCATCGAGCTTGTCGATCGCCGGCGCGAAATCTCGCACTCCAGGTGAATCGATGAGGTGCCCGCCGTGCGGCAGATCGAACATGCGCGACGTGGTAGTGGTGTGTCGGCCTTCTTCGTCCCGATCGAGCTCGCCGACCTGCGCTTCGGCTTGCGGCACGAGCCGCCGCAACAGCGAGGACTTCCCAACCCCTGACTGCCCCACGAGCGCCGCCACCGAGCCCGCGGTGCTTTCGAGCAGCTCCTCGACGCCGTCGCCCGCCTTGGCGGAGCACTCGAGCGTGCGGTAACCCGCGGCTCGATAGGCCGCCAGCCCGCCGCTGAGCGCGTCATCGACGGGCAGATCCGCCTTGTTGAGCACGAGCGTCGGGACGATATGCGCCGACACCGCGGCCGCGACATAACGATCCACCACGAACAGATCGGGCGTGGGCTTCGGCGCCAGCACCACGAAGAGCTGCGAAATATTCGCGAGCACCGGCTCCGCTTCGCCGCGCAGGTTCGAGCGGTACAGGGCAGTGTGGCGCGGGCGGGTTTCGGTGACGATGATCTCGCCGTGCGCGGGGTCGCGCTCACAGAGCACGTCATCCCCACAGACGACGCTCATGCGGCGGCCCCTGGGTCGGGCCCGAAGCTCGGTGCCCGAGGCGTCGCGCACGAGCAGGTCTCGCCCGTAGACGGCGATGATGCGGGCATCGAAAGCGGCGGCGGGCGCGTTCATGGGAGCGAGCGGGCGCGAGGTTAGCGGCAGGGGGCGCCCGGGCGCAATCGGTAACCTCGGCGGGCAGCCGCCCAGGCATCAAGCTTCCAGGCAACCCCGCTCCGCGCAGGCGGAGCTCCCTCGCCGGCCAGCTCGCGTGGCGCACTCACCGCAGCCCGCCTGCGCAGGACTCACGGAGCGCAGCCAACCCGTGCAGGGGTGGCTCAGCGCACCCCGCTCGCCGCACGCGAACGCCGCCTGCGCGCAGGCCCGCCCGGCGAGGCTGCTAGAATCTTTCCCGTCCAACGCTTCCCGAAAGTTCCCATGCCCAGCAACGACCACCTCATCTGGATCGATCTGGAAATGACCGGTCTCAAGCCTGACACCGACGTCATCATCGAGATCGCCACCGTCGTCACCGACAAGAATCTCGAGGTGATCGCCGAGGGCCCGAACCTCGCGATCCACCAGCCCGACGAGGTGCTCGCCGGCATGGACGAATGGAACACGCGCCAGCACGGGACCTCCGGTCTCACGGCGCGGGTGAAGGCGAGCGCCATCACCACGGCCGAAGCGGAGCAGCGCACCCTCGCGTTCCTCATGCCGCTGGTCAACGGCGGGGCATCCCCGATGTGTGGCAACAGCATCTGCCAGGATCGGCGCTTCCTCGCGCGCCAGATGCCGCAGCTCGAGAAGTTCTTCCACTACCGCAACCTGGACGTGAGCACGCTCAAGGAGCTGGCGCGCCGCTGGGCGCCGGCCGTGTCGGAGTCCTTCTCGAAGTCGGGGGCGCACCTGGCGCTCGCGGATATCCATGAATCCATCCGCGAGCTGCGGCATTACCGAGCGCATCTCTTCGCGCAGCAGTACGCGCGGCCCTGACGGCACCTGGGCGGAAGCACCCAGGAGCGCTGCAAAGCGCGCAAGCACGCAGCGATCTGCGGCGCGCGTGCCCGAACCGGCACTGCAGGGCGCCGCCGTGCCCACAGCGGTGCTCTCAGCGGTTCGGCCGCGTCAGCTCTGGGCGGCCTTGTCTGCGCTCTTGTCCGTGCTCTTGTCCGTGCTCTGGCCCGCAAGAAAGAGCCACGTCTCGACGACCGTATCGGGGTTGAGCGACATGCTCTCGATCCCCTGCTCGAGCAGCCACCTGGCGAGGTCCGGGTGGTCGGAAGGGCCCTGGCCGCAGATCCCCACGTACTTGCCTCGTTTCTTGCAGGCCGCGATCGCCATGGCGAGCAGGGCTTTCACGGCCTCGTCACGCTCGTCGAAGAGCTTCGCCACGATGGCGGAGTCACGATCCAGACCGAGGGTGAGCTGCGTCATGTCGTTCGAGCCGATCGACATGCCATCGAAGTAGTCGAGGTACTTATCCGCGAGCAGCGCATTCGTCGGCAACTCGCACATCATGATGACCTTGAGGCCGTTGTCCCCGCGCGCCAGCCCGTTCTTCGCGAGCAGCTCCGTCACGCCGCGCGCTTCGGCCAGCGTACGCACGAAGGGGATCATCACCTGCACATTGGTGAGCCCCATGTCGTTGCGCACCTTGCGAAGCGCGCGACACTCGAGCTCGAAGCAGGCGCCGAAGGATTCGTCGACGTAACGCGAGGCGCCCCGAAAGCCGATCATGGGATTCTCTTCGACCGGCTCGTACGCGCGCCCACCGACGAGATTGGCGTATTCGTTGGACTTGAAGTCCGACATGCGCACGATCACAGGCTCCGGCGCGAAAGCCGCGGCAATCTGCGCAACCCCTTCCGCCAGCTTGTCGACGAAGAAGGTGACGGGATCGTCGTACCCTGCCATCTGGCCGCGAATCTGCTCCTTGAGTTCCGCGCTCAGCGAGTCGAACTCGAGCAGCGCGCGCGGGTGCACGCCGATCATGCGATTGATGATGAACTCGAGACGCGCAAGGCCCACGCCCTGATGCGGAATGCTCGCGAAGTCGAATGCTCGATCGGGGTTGCCGACGTTCATCATGATCTTCACGGGAATCTTCGGCAGCGAGTCGAGCTCGATCTCCTTGTGCTCGAAATCCAGCTTGCCCTGATACACGTATCCCGTGTCGCCTTCCGCGCAGGAAACGGTAACGTCCTGCCCGTCATGAATTGCCGCCGTCGCATCCCCGCAGCCGACGACGGCAGGAATGCCTAACTCTCGCGCGATGATGGCCGCGTGACACGTGCGCCCGCCGCGATTGGTGACGATGGCGGACGAGCGCTTCATCACAGGCTCCCAATCAGGGTCCGTCATGTCGGCGATGAGCACGTCCCCGGGCTTCACCTTGCCCATGTCCTTGACGTCGTGAATGACGCGCGCGGGCCCCGCGCCGATTCGCTGCCCGATGCTGCGGCCACTCGTCAGGACTTTCGAACGGTTGTGCAGCTCGTAGCGCTGGATGGTGCGACCCGCACGGCTCTGCACCGTTTCGGGCCGGGCCTGCAGGATGAAGATTTCACCGGTGGAGCCGTCTTTGCCCCACTCGATATCCATCGGCTGCTTGTAATGCTCCTCGATGATGAGCGCCTGCTTCGCAAGCGTGAGGACATCCGCATCGGTGATCGAGAAATGCTGCCGCTCGGCGGGGGGCACCTCGACGGTCTTCACGCGCTCGGCGGAGCCTGGCTCGCCATACACCATCTTGATCGCCTTGCCGCCGAGGTTGCGGCGGACAATGGCGAACTTGCCCGCGCGAACCGCGGGCTTGTACACATAGAACTCGTCGGGATTCACCGCGCCCTGCACGACGGTTTCACCCAGCCCATAGGAGGCGGTGATGAACACGACATTGCGGAACCCCGTGTCGGTGTCGAGCGTGAACATGACGCCGCTCGCGCCGAGATCGCTGCGAACCATGTGCTGCACACCGGCGGACAGCGCGACGGCGCTGTGATCGAAACCGTGATGCACGCGATAGGCGATCGCCCTGTCATTGAACAGCGACGCGAACACTTCGTGCATCGCTTTGAGCACCGCGGCTTCGCCGCGCACGTTGAGGAACGTCTCCTGCTGGCCGGCGAAGGAGGCCTCGGGCAGGTCTTCCGCCGTGGCGGAGGAGCGCACTGCAACCGAGATTTCCTTGCCGTTGCTCATGCGCCGAAGCTCCGTGAGCACCGCGGATTGAAGCTCGGGCGGGAAGGGCGTGGCGAGAATCCACTCGCGGATCTGCTGGCCGGTGGCCGCAAGCTTCTCGACATCCTCGATATCGAGGCCGGCCAGGGTGTTGCGGATACGCTCGTCGAGCCCGTTCTGTTTCAGGAAGTCCCGATACGCCTGTGCCGTGGTGGCGAAGCCACCCGGAACGCGCACCCCGGCGTCCGCGAGCGAGCTGATCATTTCGCCGAGCGAGGAGTTCTTGCCGCCGACGATTTCCACATCGCCTTTGCGCAGGCGCTCAAAAGGCAGGACGAGTTCGTTCAAGGAAGTCCCCAGTGCTGTTTGAGCCCCTTGCCCGGGGCGGCGCGCGATGAAACACTCGCGAAAGATTGAGAGGTGGTGGGCACGTGAGCCGACGTACCGTGTTTTTCGTCTCCGACCAGACCGGCGTCACTGCGGAGACGATGGGTCACAGTCTCTTGACGCAGTTTGGAGGGCTTGATTTCAGGCCAATCACTCTGCCATTTGTGTCGACGGTTGACAAGGCAGAGGAGGCGGTCCGAAAGATCAATCGCGCTGCTTCCGAAGATGGTGTGCGTCCCATCGTGTTCAGCACGCTGGTGGTTGACGAGTTGCGCGATATCGTGATGTCGAGCGAGGGACTGTTCCTCGACTTCTTCGCCGCGTTCGTCGGCCCGCTGGAGCGCGAGCTCAACGTGCGCTCCACCCACCTCGCCGGGCGCGCGCACGGCATGTTCGATGTCGCCGGTTACACCACGCGCATCAATGCCACCAACTTCGCGCTGGCCAACGATGATGGAACCGGTCAGGACTACGCGCATTCAGATGTCATCCTCATCGGGGTGTCGCGCTCCGGCAAGACACCCACCTGCCTCTACATGGCACTTCAGTACGGCGTATTCGCTGCGAATTATCCACTCACCGACGAAGATCTCGAAGCCGGCAGGCTGCCCCAGCGGCTCGAGGCACACCGACGCAAGCTCTATGCCCTGACCATCAAGCCCGAGCGGCTTCAACAAATACGTAACGAGCGGCGGCCCGAAAGCCGTTATTCTTCGCGCCAGCAGGTGTCCTACGAGTTGCGCGCGGCGGATGCGCTGTTCGCGCGCCATGGCATCCCCGTGATCGACACGACGGAATGCTCGATCGAGGAAATCGCGAGCCGCATTCTCAGCAACACCGGCATCGAGCGCAGACTTCGCCCCTGATCACATCGCGTGCAGCCCGGCCAGTGCAGGCAAGCAGGACGATGGTTTTTGCCGCGGATGAATCTTTCTTGCGTTGAAAAACCGCGACCGCGCACGATATTTGCTTCACCAAATTTAGACCGCATCACGGGTTGCGCAAGGGTGCCCGTGCGATATAGTCGGCCCAGGATGCATAACGACGCAGTCACACTCGTTTCATGGCGCTCGCGCCCGCGCAGTTTCGTGGCGCTCATGTCGCTTTACGAGAGCAACTATCTCCGTCTCGGCTGGCTGGCCGGTTCGCTCCTGGAGTTGAACGGCAGCCATCGGTCCGTCGTGCGCGAAGACTGTGATCTTCTTCTCGATGTCACGGAACGCACGCCGTACACCACCACGCTCAATTTGACCTATCGTTTCGAGGAGCAGGAGTTCCCGGACATGGGCATCCGCATCTATCACGACGCGCGGCTGGTCGAGGCACTCGAATGGGCCGGGGCGCATGCCAATGGGGTGCTGCAGGCCCTGCGGCGGAACGCGGAGCGTGAACTGGATCAGCGCTGGGCCCGCAATGTCATGTTAAATAAGTGGCTGGAGTACTGCCTGGAGCGAGGCCATCGCTTCTCCCCGGCCACCCTCGTTCCAGCATGCTGACGGGATGTGGCGGGCCACCGCCGCATCGGTCATGAAGTCCCTCACCCAGCTGGGGTTCCTGAAGCTGCCCTTTCGCAAGGAAGAGGAGCCCGCCGAAGACACGCGGGTGATGGCGCTCTTCAAGAATCGCGCGGAGCTGAAGAAAGCCTACGGCGCGCTCGAAGACGAGATCTATCGCCTCAAGGACCGCATCAAGCAGCAGGAAGGCGCGACGGCGCGCGTGCAGGAGATGCTGTCGTCACTCGAGCAGCGCCTGGGGACCCAGGAGAGCGGCTATCCCGCGCT
>JBDZVF010000300.1:0-8019 GCA_040255575.1 Pseudomonadota bacterium
CCGCCTGGCGCAACGGCAATGCGCCGAAGCTCGCCAGCATCCTCAGTGAGGAATACGGCGTGGCGCCCGGCCTCTACACCAAGCTGGTGTCGGATCGGAACCGTCGCTGGATTCCGCAGATCGAGAAGCTGCTGAACGCCGACAAGAACTACATGATCGTCGTCGGCACGCTGCACATCGTCGGCAGGAACGGCCTGCTCGACCTCCTGAACGCCGAAGGCTTCACTTCCCGCCAGCTGCAGTAGCGGCGGCCTTGTGCCGTATCACTTCGCGATACGCCTCTTCGTAGCGGTCCGCGATTGCCTGCATGGCGAAGTCCGGCAGCGGAACGGGTGACTTCGGCTTCGGGTTCTCGCGATGGGCGCGCAGCAGCGCTGCCAGCGTCGTGACGTCTTCGATCGGAAAGAGATCGCCCGGGTATTTCTCCAGCAGCTCCGCATTGCCGAGCGCCGTGGAGGCGATGATGGGAACGCCCGCATCGAGCGCCTCCAGCAGCACATACGGCAGCGGCTCGCGGCGGGAGGGGCACACGAACACGTCGAAGGCCTGGTAGTAATCCTTCGCGTTCTTGTAGAAGCCGGGCAGCGAGATGCCGGGCGCGAGCAGTTTCTCCAGGCGCGGGCGCTCGCGGCCCTCGCCGATGATCACGAGTTTCGACTCCGGCAGCTGCGCGAGCTTGAAGGCTTCGATGAGCGTATCCATGCCCTTGCTGCGCGCGAGGCGCCCGACGCCACCCACGAGGAACTCGTTGGGCTGCACGCCGAGATCGGCGCGCAGCTTCTGGATCTCTTCCGGCGCCAGCCGGCGATGCGGCAGATACGCGAGATTGATGTCGAAAACGATGCCCTTGTAGTCCTTCGGGATGCCATCGTGCTGCCACCGCGCGATGCAGACGATGCCGTCCATGGCCGCAAAGTATGGGCCGTTCACCGAGATGTGCAGCGTGACGATCGTGGCCCCGCGCGGCTTGATCTTCGCCAGCATCTTGGTCGATTTGCGCAGGTGGCCGTGAATGACGTCCGCGCCGAACTCCTCCAGCGCTCTCGCGATGTCCGACTTCGGGAACCAGTTGCCGACTTCCACGACCTTCACTCGCGGATCGACCCACTGCCGGATGCTCACGCCCGCACTGTTCGCGTGGCCCTTCTTGATGATGAGCAGCACATCGTGCTTGTCGCAGTGGGCGTTGCACATCTCCGCGGTCGCGCGCTCGGAGCCCGCGAACCCGCGAGACAGGATGATGTGGGCGATGCGCATGCGGCTCATCTGGCGGTCGGTTCCTCTGTCGATGGGGCCGCGACCATATCACGCCGGCCTCGCCAGCCGTTCGATCGTGTCGAGCGCGCCGTCCAGGGCATTCGTGATGCCGGCCTGGGTGGAGTTGTGTTCGAGGCGCAGGCGCTCTTCCGCATTCTCCAGCAGCGACAGCGCGACGCGTTCGATGTCGTCGCTGTCCAGCGCGGCACCCACGGCCAGCGAGGCCTGAACGCATTTCGCGATCCGATGTGGCTGGTCGCCCGCGATGGGGACGGCGACGCAGGCGCCATGGCACGCGAGCGTTTGAAGCAGCGTATCCCCACCGTTCGAGATGACCAGCTTCGCGCGACGGATCAGCTCGCCGAGCGTGGCCATGGGGATGCGGGCAGAGAGACGCAGCTCAACCGTCTGAACCTCGTTGGATTCGAGGTTGGGCACGCCGATGACGATCGTGGGGTAGCCGCGCACGGCAAGCCTTCGCGCCGCCTCGGCGACGATTTGCGGACCGTTTTTTCCGCTCGAGTGTTCGCTGCCGCCGCCGGGCACCACCAGCACGTAGTCGCCTTCGCGCACGCTGAACTGGCGCAGCGCTGCCTCAGCGCGGTCTGGTTCCGAGGGTGGCAGAAACGCATCCAGGAAGCGCAACTTGGGGCGGCCCATGAGGCCGATGAGCAGTTTCTCGAGCAGGCCTGGGGCGCCGGCGATGAACTCGGGATAAGCGACCCAGTGCTCGTCCATCGCGCGCATCCACTGCGGGCGGAAGGCTTTACGACGCTGCCTCACACGGGAGCTCACGTAAACGACCCGCGCGCCTGCCTTGGCTGCGGCCTGCAGTTGCTTCGTGCGGCCGGCGTTGTCGAAGACCACCAGGGTCGGCCGGAAGGCGCGGATGACGTCCACGACTTCCGCCGTGTGCATCGTCGGTGAAGCGGGGATGAGTGTTTTCGGGAACGGCAGGTCGGCGGCGTAGGGGGCTTCGCGGCTCACGATGAAGTGCACCTGAAGCTGCGGAAGGCGGCGCGCCGCCGCTGTGGCCAGCGCCAGCGCGCGCGCGTATTCGCCCATGCCGCGCGCGCCGGAGACCGGCACGAACAGCACGCGCCCACCCGACCCGTTCCACCCGGCTGCGTTTGTCACGGGCGGCGACGGTGCCAACAGTTGGCACCGGGGTCAACCGGCCGTCGCGCCTACCCCGGCGCGTTCGGGCCGAAGCGATCTGTGGTCGTGCGCTGCTCGGCGGTGATGAGCTGCAGCTTCTCGAGCCGCGCCTCGATTGCTCGCAGCGTGCGCCCGTGTCGCGCGGCGATCTGCGTCAGCTCCTCCCCGGCCTGAAATGCGGCAACCAGCTTCGTGTTCTCCTCCGCGGTCCACGAGCGGCCGATGTTCCGAGGCAGCTGCGCCCGCCGCGAGGCCCGCGCGGCATCCTGTTCCAGCGCAGCCACGCCGGCGAGCAAGGCTCGCAACACATCCGCCTGCTGCAGCACCGTGCCTGAAGGAAGCTCAGTGCCATCGAACGGGTCGACGCCCTGGATGAGCGCCTGAAGAATCTGTCTCGCGCGTCGCTCCTGCATGGGAAGCACCTGTGATAACCGGCGAATTGCCGGACCGCGATTCTCTTTAGCAGCTCACACAGGGGGCAGGCGCATTCGCGGTGTTTTCATTCAGAAATGCAACTTCGCGCGCGGAGGTCGCGTGCGGAACGTCGCTGCGGTTTCCGCGACCGGCGCACGCATGCAGTGCGCGCGTCGGTCGACCTGCTCCGCATTTGCACCTCACGATGACGCCCGCTTACTGTACGCGTCCCACATCGCCGGTTATTTTCGAAATGCGCGCATTCGCATGGTTCTTTGGCCTTGTGCTCGCCTGCCTGCTTCTGATGGGCGCCATTGCCTACCCGTCGTGGGTGCTGCTGCATCCTTACTTCGATTTCCCCTTCCACCGTATCGCGAGCCGCGTGGGTCAGCTCACGCTATTCGTCGGCCTGTTCCTGATCGCGCGACGCCTCGGCGTCGCCAACAAGCAGAGCTTCGGGTATGGCCTGCCCTGGCGACAGTTCGTTCCAGCGATGCTGAAGGCGCTCGCCATCGGCGTCGCCACGATGGCGCCCATCGCAATCGTGATGGGCCTCATGGGCCTGCGTGTGTGGAAGGACGGCGTGACACCCGATCTCTCCATGTTCGCGCACACCGCCTTGAAGGGACTCATGACGGGCCTTGCCGTCGCGTTGCTGGAAGAGACGTTCCTGCGCGGTGCCATGTTCACGGCGGTAGCGCGGGAGTCTGGTGCGAAGGCCGCAATTCTTCTTACCTCACTGCTCTACGCAGCGGCGCACTTTCTCGCCCGCACGAAGATTCCGCCCGAACAGGTTCACTGGTATAGCGGCGTGGATTTGCTCCTGGGCACGCTGCGCTTCTTTGGCGAGCCGCTGAAGTATGCGGACGCGTTCCTCTGTCTATTCGCCGTAGGCGTGCTGCTCGCCTCAGTGCGCGCGGTGACGGGAAACATCGCCGCCAGCATGGGCCTGCACGCGGGCTGGGTCTGGGTGATCACTTTCATGCGGCAAGGGTCGCAACCGAACGACGCGCATCCGCTGCGTTTTCTCATCAGCCAGTTCGATGGAGTGGTGGGCTGGCTCGTGCTCGCCTGGACGGTGCTGATCGGCACCGTAATCTACAAATTCTACGTGCGGCGAAACTCAGCAGCCGTCAGCCTTCAACCGGGCGGATGAACGGCGCCAGGCGCTCGAGCCGCGCGAGCGGATCATCCATTTCCAGACACTCCTGCTTGTCGCTCAGATCGATCGGCAGGATCTCCGCCAGCCGCGAACTGATCCAGCCCGCATCGTCGAAGCGCGGCTGCAGTCGCTCGTACAGATTGCTGATCTGGGGCAAGGCGCGCTCGAGCAACACACCGAGATGCGCGTGTTGGGGCGGCAATGGCGAAGGCGCCTCCAGTGGCAGCCAGGTGATGGTTCCTACGTTGAGGCCATCGCTCTGCACACGGCGCTCCTCAACCCGAAACTTCTGCTCGCCGGAACACAGAATGCCCAGCAGGCCATCCGGCAATTGATGGAAGTCAATGATGCGGGCACTAGTGCCAATATCCGCTGCGGCGGAGACCTCGCCCACTTCCTGCCCGGCGCGAATGAGCAGCACGCCGAAAGGCGCGCCCTCTCGCATGCACTTGCGCACCATGTCCACGTAGCGCGGCTCGAAGATCCGCAGCGATAGCGGACCGCCCGGGAAGAGCACGGTGTTGAGTGGAAACAGCGGCAACTCCGTGCTCCCCGCTTGCATAGGGTTTTGCCTCAGCTGCGTCCGAATCGAGCTTCCAGGTTCGCGAGCAGCTTTCCGTGCAGGCCCCCGAACCCACCGTTACTCATGATCAACGTGTGATCGCCGGGCTTCAAGGCTTTCGCGAGGTTCACCGCCAGCGTGTCCACATCCGGAACGGCGTGGCCGCGGGCACCCAGTGCAGTCATCAGCGGCGCCGTGTCCCAGCCGAGGTCAGGCGGCGCGAACAGCCACACCTCATCGGCGAGATTCAGCGACGGCGCCAGCGTGTCCTTGTGCACACCCATGCGCATGGTGTTAGAGCGCGCTTCCAACACAGCGACTATGCGCTGATCGCCCACTCGGCGGCGCAGACCGTCGAGCGTGGTATGAATTGCGGTGGGGTGATGTGCGAAGTCGTCGTACACGCGAATGCCATTCACCTCGCCGCGAACCTGCATTCTGCGTGCCACGCCAGAGAAACTCTTCAGCGCTTCGATGGACTCGGCGACGGGCACGCCGGCATGCCTTGCGGCGGCAATAGCGGCAAGCGCGTTCTCCATATTGTGCGCGCCGATCATGGACCACTCGACGATGCCGCGAGATGTGCCGCCTTCGAGCACTTCGAAGCGTGAGTAGTCCGCGACTCCGTCGGCAGGGCGCGCGGTCCAGAATGCTTGCGACGCTTTGGCCGAATCCGCTCGGGTGAACCCCTCGCGTTCCGTCCAGCAGCCCATCGCCAACGTTTCCCGCAGACGAGCATCTTCCGCATTCCACACGATGCGCCCCGAACCAGGGATCGTTCGCACGAGGTGGTGGAACTGGCGCTGAATCTCGCTCACGTCACGGTAGATGTCGGCGTGATCGAACTCGAGATTGTTCAGGATGGCCGTGCGCGGGTGGTAGTGAACGAACTTCGCCCGCTTGTCGAAGAACGCTGAGTCGTACTCGTCCGCTTCGATGACGAAGAACGGATCGTTTCCGAGCCGTGCACTGGTGCCGAAGTTCGCGGGCACCCCACCGATGAGGAATCCCGGCTTCAAGCCGGCCGCTTCGAGCAGCCACGCAAGGATGGACGACGTCGTGGTCTTGCCATGCGTCCCCGCCACGGCCAGTACCCAGCGGTTACGCAGCACCTGGGTTGCCAGCCACTCCGGCCCGGAGACATAGGGGATACGGCTCTCGAGCAGAGCCTCTATCACCGGCTGCCCTCGCACCATCACATTGCCGACAACCACAACATCCGGCGCAGGCGAGAGCTGCGCGGCGTCGAACCCCTGCGTGATCTCGATGCCCAGCGACTCGAGCTGCGTGCTCATCGGCGGATAGACATTGCGATCCGAGCCGGTGACGCGGTGGCCGGCTGCCTTCGCGATCGCGGCGATGCCGCCCATGAATGTGCCGCTGATGCCAAGGATATGAACGTGCACGTTAGTTCGTCTTATAGGTTTGAGTGACGACGGGGGGTGGCGAGATGGCCCGCATGACCATTTCGCCGATGAAAGTCTGCAAAAGCGTCAGGATAACGCAGACAAGAAGGGGCAGCTCCAACGCATGCTTGAGTACGTAACTCCCCACGCGAATGACCCAGATGGCGATGAAGAGCACCACGAAAGCCATCGGTACATACAGGGCGTGCTGCTCGGGCAAGGCCTGCCAGTAATGGACGGCGAGCACACCAGGAGGATCCAACAGCAGACCGGCACCGAAGATCGCCGTAGCCGTCTGCATGAAGCGCTCTGGCTTGCCGACCAGCCGCAGGAGCACGGCGTACCAGGCAAGTGTGAAGACGACCTGGATGAGGAGGTGCATGCGCCAGTGGTCCGCCGGCGGTGCCGCCAGGGAGACCGCGTACCGTATGACCCAGTACCCGAATACGGTCAGCGTCAGGAGAAAATAGGACGCGGGAAGGTCCTGCGGACCCTTGCGCGATATCGCGATCTGGGCGAAGAGCCCGAAAAGCTCCTTCATGGTTCGGCTTCGAGCGCGGTCTCGCATAGAATGGGCGCGCAGGATTGTACAGATCATCGCTTCGCTCGTTGCAGCACATCGTCACCACAACCGCCGCGCTTACCGACTGGGTCGGCCGGATGCAGTCGACCCCCGCAATCGGGCTCGACACCGAATTCCTACGCGAACGCACCTACCGTGCGGAGTTGTGCCTCATTCAGCTGGCGACGGCGGATGATGCCACCTGCATCGACCCGCTCGCGGAGACGTCGCTCACGCCTCTGATTCCGGTCCTGGCGGGCCAGCAGGTGTCGCCAGGTGGCGAAACGCCGGTGAAGGTGATGCATGCGTCGAGGCAGGACGTGGAGGTGCTCTTCCCGCTCGCCGGGCTGGTGCGCCCGGTGTTTGATACGCAGATCGCTGCTGCCCTCACAGGGTTACCCGCCCAAATCGGTTACGGCGAACTCGTGCGACGGACGCTGGGTATCGAGCTGGCGAAATCTCATACACGCACAGACTGGTCGCGGCGCCCGCTCTCGCCGGAGCAGGTGGAATATGCGCTGGACGATGTGCGCTATCTGCTGCCGCTGAAATCCAGCCTGGAAGAGCAGCTGGATAAGCTCAATCGCCTGCCGTGGCTCGCCGAAGAGCTGGCGTCGCTCTCGGACGCGCAGAGCTTCACCGTCAATCCGGACGAAGCGTGGCAGCGGCTGAAGGGGTTGCGTGGGCTCGATCCCGGTCGCACGCGCCTCACGCGTTCGCTGGCGGCGTGGCGTGAGCGTCGCGCGATTGAACGCAACCGGCCGCGCGGATGGATTCTCGATGATGCGACGCTGCGTGAGATCGTGATGCGTGTGCCGCGCACGGTGGAGCAGCTGGCGCAGGTGCCTGAGATCACCTCGGGCGTCGTGAAGAATTGCGCGGAAGAGATCCTGCGCATGGTGGCGGAGGCTGAGATACCGAACCCGCCTCCGCCCGTGATGTCACGACCTCGGCCGAGTCCGGAGCAGACCGCGCTGGTGCGCAAGCTCGCCGCCCTCAATCAGGCCATCGCACAGCAGCTGGGGCTCAGCCCCGAAGTGCTCGCCACCCGCCGCGACCTCGAGCAACTCGCCGAAGGCAGCCGGAAAGTGTCAATCCTTCAAGGCTGGCGCCGCACGGTGATCGGCGAGCCGCTGCTCGCGGCACTGTAGGGATCAGCAGAGGAATCGCCGGGCGGCTCAAAGTCCGCTGAGCTCCCGATGCGTGCGGCCGCGTGAGGGCGCTGCCGAGGGCGCCCTCTCACGGCGCGCGCCGCGCTGAGCATGGCACGGCCAGCACGTCGCCGTTGCGACGCGCCCGATCAGCGCCGAGTCTTTCTCGTCTTCTTCCTGGCGGGCGCAGGCTTCCTGGCAGGCGCACGCTTCGCGCCAACTCGCTTCGCGGCCTTGCCGCGGGCAGCGCTCTTCTTTGCTGCCGCCTTTCGCGCCGCGGACTTCACGGCAGCCCTGCCTCGCTTCGCCGCCGCGCTACGGGACTTCCTCGCAGCCGCCTTGCCAGC
>JBDZVF010000301.1:0-8016 GCA_040255575.1 Pseudomonadota bacterium
TCCGTCGCGCGATATCGAGTCGGTGATTCTGCCGACGAACGTGGCCGGACTGTCCGTACTGCCCGCCGGCAGCCGCTCCGACAACGCAACTGAGCTGCTTTCCAGTGAGCGTATGCGCGATTTGGCGCTGCGACTCGGCGAGCGCGACGCCCAGCGCATCGTGCTCTTCGATTCCCCCCCGCTGCTGCTGACAAGCGAATCCCACTCGCTCACGCAGGTGGTGGGGCAGATCATCGTAATCGTCCGCGCAGGCGGCACTCCGCAGCAGGCAGTCCTCGACGCACTCAGCCACCTCAGCGAAGACAAACGTGTCGCGCTCGTGCTGAACCAGAGCGTCACCGCCTCACCAACCAACTATTATTACTACTGAGAATAACCACGGTGGCGTTTCGGCCCACGGCAGAAAAATCAGAAAACAGCTCGATTCACCTTCAACGTACCGCTGCGGCGGGGTTCGCGGCTGCGGTGGCGTTTGGGCTCACGCAATCCGCGCTCGCAGCCGCTCCTACGCAGGATGCAGACTATCTGCGTCCGGGCGGCATTCGTTCGATCGCCGAGCTGACGGTGGGTGCAACCCATTCGGATAACGTACGTCGGCTGCCGACGAACGAAGTCAGCGACACCATCGCGACAGTCGGCATGCTCATCAATACCCGGCGCGACGGCACACGGCTCGACTACTCCGTTGCCGGCGACGTGAACTGGCTCGACTATATCGATAACACGTACCGCAGCGAGTTCTACGGTGTGCTGGATGGCACCGCGAAGTTCGGCATCGTGCCGGGGCGCTTCGATTGGAACTTGCGCGAGAGTTACAACCGCCTGCTCATTGATCCGGTCGGCGCGGCGACGCCCGATAACATCGAGCGGTTCAACTATGTCACTACCGGTCCGCGTGTAGCGGTTCTGCTGGGCACGGCGACGGAGTTGTCGCTCGACGCGACGTACTCGAAGGTCACCACGCACGATCAGGCTGGTATCACCAACACGCAAACCGCGCTCGACAGCGATCGGTATGGAGCGGCACTGACACTGGCGCGTGCCGTTTCGGAGTCATCGAAGCTGTCTGCAGGGGTCACGTCGGAAAAGATCGAGTATGACGTCTCCCCTGACAGCGATTACAGGCGCGACCAGGCCTCCGTGCTCTACGTCACCCGCGTGGCGCGCACCGCTTTTACAGCGGAAGTCGGCGCCACCCGCATTGACCAGCGCGACGACACTTCCACCGGCTTGCTCGCCCGTTTCGGCATCACGCGGAAGGTGTCGGCGTCCTCGACCGTGACACTGGGCCTGGCTCGCCAGACCGCGGATTCGGCGGACATCATCCGCGCCGGTACCGGCGCGCAGCGCCCGGAGGATGCGCCGATCACCATCGCCGCCCGCGATCCGTTCGTGGACAAGACGGTTTCGCTGGGCTGGGACTACGAGCGGGGTCGCAATCGTTTCGGCATCGACGGGTTCCACTCGGAACAGACTTACACTCTGTCTTCATCGCGCGCGCGCAAGTTGAAGGGTGGCGGTGCCTACTTCGAGCGCCGCCTGCGTCCCACACTGTCGTTCAACCTGGCGGGCCGCTATCAGGAAGAAGATCTCGAAGGGCTCGGCGCCGGCAGCAAGGACAGCGAGGCGATCATGGGGTTCACCTGGCAGGCGGGCCCTCGCACGAGCGTCTCTTTGCAGGGCGAACGATACAAGCGTTCAGGCTCGGGTCTGACGAGTGATTACACCGACAACCGCATCGGTCTGCGCTTCGGCTATAACCTGCTGCGCGCCACCGGCGGCGGATGATTCGCGAGCGCATCCCGTCCCGATAACGCAGCCAAGATGCCCAGCGCTCTCGAATGGACTTTCTGGATAGCTCTTCTCATTGGGATCTATCCATACGTCGTGTACCCCTTGCTCGCTGCCATCCTGGCGAAGCTGCGTCAGCGAGCGGTCCGAGCCGCTGCCATCTCGCCGCGGGTCAGTATCGTGATCTCCGCTTATAACGAGGTCCGGCACATCGAAGGAACTGTCCGTAACAAGATGGCGCAGGACTACCCTGCCGAGCTGCTCGAGATACTCGTGGTCTCGGATGGCTCGACCGACGGCACTGACGAGGTCATGACGCGTCTGGCGCAGGAAGACCCGCGCATCACGTTCATTCGCCAGGACCCTCGCCGCGGCAAGACCGCCGCGCTGAATCTGGCGCTCGCGCGCGTCACGGGCGAGATCGTGGTCTTTTCCGATGCCAACTCGATTTACCAGCCGGACACGGTCCGCAGACTCGTGGCGAATTTCGCCGACCCTACCGTCGGCTATGTCACCGGCAAGATGATCTACGTGAATCCGGACGGCTCGATCGTCGGTGATGGCTGTTCGGCCTACATGCGCTACGAGAACTGGCTGCGCGTTCGCGAAACGCTGATGGGATCGGTTGTCGGCGTCGACGGGGGCGTCGATGCCGTTCGCCGCTCGCTCTACCGGCCGATGACGGCGGATCAATTGCCCGACTTCGTGCTGCCACTGAACGTGGTCGATCAGAACCGCCGCGTTGTGTTCGAGCCGGCGGCACAGCTTTGCGAAGAGGCGCTGACCGCGTCCGACGCCGAGTTCCGGATGCGCGTGCGAGTGTCGTTACGTGCGTTGTGGGCGCTGCGTAACATGTCGTGGCTCCTCAACCCGCTGCGTCGACCGCTGTTTGCGTGGCAGCTGTGGTCGCACAAGGTTCTGCGCTACCTGAGCTTCATTCCGTTGGGGATCGCGTGTCTGCTGAACGTCGTGCTCGCAATGGAAGGGCGACTCTACCTGATCGTCCTGGTGGCACAGATCCTCTTCTGGCTGGCGGTCGTGGCGGGTGCACGCGGGGCTGATTTCGTGGTTGCGCGCTTCTCGTACTATTTCGCGCTGTTGAACTTCGCGTCCGCGGTCGCTTTCGTGCGGTTCCTGCGCGGGCAGAAAACGGTGCTATGGCAGCCGCGCACGGGTTGAGGGCCGGACCCACCAAGGTCCTGTTCGTTCTGGATGATTTCCCCGGTCCCTATGCGGGCACGGAGCTGCAGTTCTGGTTGCTGGCGCAGGGTCTGGATCGCAATCGATTCAAGCCCTACGTTGCCGTTCTGCGCCCGCCGGCACAGCTTGCGGAGCATCTGGGCGGCATCGAGCACAGGGTGCTCGGCATCACCCGCCTCAGCCGGCCCGCCGCATGGTTGGGCGCGTTTCGGCTTGCGTGCTGGGCGCGCCGCAATGGCTATCGGGTTGCGCAGCTGTTTCTGAACGATGTGTCTATCCTGCTGCCATGGCCGCTGCGCCTGTTCGGCATCAAGGTGATCATTTCCCGGCGGGATGTCGGATTCTGGTACACGCCGGGCAATCTGCGCGCGCTTCGGGTGAATCGGCGTGCCGTGGCGCGCGTTGTGGCGAACAGCGAGATGGTCAAGGAAGCCGTCTGCCGTGAGGAGCGTTACGACCCGCGGCTGGTGCGGATCATTCACAACGGCATCAAATACAGCCCACCGGCGAGCGCGGCAACGGCGGATCTCAAGTGGCCGCGGCGACCGGGCGCGCGCGTGATCGCTCTGGTGGCGAACCTGCGTCGACTCAAGCGCATCGACGATGCGATACACGTGGTGCATGGACTCGTGGACCGCGGTCTTGACGTAGAGCTCGTGGTGGCCGGCAGTTATGAGGGCGACGATGCCTCTGCGTACAAGCGCGAGCTCGAAGCGCTTGCCGGCGAGCTCCGCGTGGCCGAGCGTGTCCATTTCCTGGGCCGCGTGCGCGGTGCAAGCGCCATTCTCGACCGCTGCGACGTATGCGTGATGTGCTCCGAATCGGAAGGCATGTCGAACGCGCTGCTGGAATTCCTGGCGGCTGGCCGCGCGACCGTAGCTACGCGGGTCGGCGGGGCGGCAGAGATCATCGAAGACGGGCGCAGCGGATTTCTGGTTGCGGTCGGCGACGTGGCCGCCATGACGCAGCAGGTGGCGAACCTTCTCGAAGATGACGAGCTGCGCCGGCGTGTCGGCGCCGCTGCAGCGGACCGCGTTGCCACCCATTTCTCAGTGCAGCGGATGGTCGCTGCGCACGAGCAGCTCTACACGGAACTGGCCTGAGAGTTGCCTCGGGAGCAGGTCTCTGTGTTCGCGCACCCGGCGAGACGCTGCGGCTCCAGAACCTGCCGGTAAAGCTCGATATAGCTGTCTACCATTGCGGACGCCGAGAGCTCAGCGAGCTGGAAGCTGCGCCCCTGCTGGATCAGCGTCTCGCGGAGCCCGGCATCGCGTTCGAGTTTCAGCATCGCCTGCATCAGCCGGTCCGGCTGCGACGGAGGCACCAGCAAGGCTGTCCGGCCATCTCGCAGTACTTCGCGCAGACCGCCCACGTCGCTGGCAATCAGCGGTACGCCGAAGCCGAGCGCTTCCATCGCCGTGTAGGGCAAGCCTTCGTGCAGGGAGGGGATGACGACAGCATCGGCATGCGCGAGGAAGTTCAACGCATCGGTGCGGAAACCAGGCATCGAAACCCGATCCTTGCCTGCCGGGGAGGCCGCGACGACTGCCGCGACCTGCGATCGCAGGGGGCCGTCTCCCAGCATGACCAGATGGCCGCGTGAGTCTTGCGGCAGTGAGCAAGCCGCCAGTGCGCAGTCGACCGGCGCCTTGGTGGGTTCGAATCGGCCCGCGAAGACCATATTGAATCGCGCTGGCTGCAGCTCCGCGGGAACGGGGAGTCCGGAGGGGTCCGGCAGCTCCACGCCGTTATAGATCACTCGCGACGGCAGGGCGCCCAATCGGGCCGGGCGGCGCTTCAAAAGGTCCGAGGTGACGTAGACGAGCGTCGCGCCTGCCGAACGGAAGCAGTGCTCCTCCCACAAACGAATGGCCCGCGGCCTGAGGCTGCGAAGCGTGAGAGCCGCATCCGTTTCGAGCAGGCCGTGTTCCGTGCGGATCAGCGGCCGGTCCTTGCGCCGGGCTGCCAGAAAGGTGCCCCGAGGGCCGTGTGAATGCGCAACGAACGGATACGCCGCGCGCGGTGCCGGATGGGGGGTACGAGAAAAGATCTCCTTGGCCGAGGCGCAGCGTACCGGTGTACCGAGCGCCCGCAGCTCGGCCGCAAGCTGGCCTTCCCAGAACACTTCGGCCCGTACGTCGATGCCTCGGCGGAGCAGCCCCGCGGCCAGCATGATGATCTGGCGCTCGGCGCCGCCAAAGAGCTCGCCGTGGGCAAGCAGATTGACCCCGAACTTCATACCCTATTGTGGCACGCGGGCCGCCCACGTCGGCGGGGGCAGTTTGAATCGAGTCACAGTCCGGGGACGGGCGTGCCCCAGGTCGTTGTGCTGCCCGAAAGCGGTTGGCATCATGCCGTTCCTAAATAACCACATCGTGGCCCGCCGCCGCGCAGGCGCGCGAGACTACGAGTTCACTGCAGCTATGGGCCTCTCGGAAGTATTTGCGAAATACGTCACATATCCCGCCTGGGATTTGAAGGACGGCAGTGATCGTTTGCGTGAGTTCGGGCGATTGAGCCGTTCGCAGTGGCTCCCGCTCGCCGAATTGCAGCGGTTGCAATTGACGCGACTGCAGGCTGCCGTGAGTCACGCGTATCGGCACTGTGCGTTCTATCGAGAGCGCTGGGGTGCCGAGCCGCGAATCCAGTCGCTCGAAGATATCCGCTCGATTCCGATCCTGAGCAAGGCGGACGTGCGAACCCGCCAGGATTCGATTCTGACCGACGCCATCCCGCACGATCAGCTCATCGAAGCGCGTACGGGCGGCTCGACGGGAAAAGCGCTCGTGCTGTTCTTCGATGAGCGCTGCCAGGAGCATCGCAACGCTGCCGCCATGCGCAGTGACTACTGGGCGGGCTGGCGGCCCGGGATGTGGACCGCCGCGCTGTGGGGCACGCCGCCGGTTCCACAATCACTGAAAGGGAAGTTGCGCAACCAGCTCCTGGACCGCCTCTTCTTCCTCGATACGGTGCACCTCAACGAGACGACCATGCGGGCCTTCATCGAAGAGATGAACCGGCGTGGCGCCCGGGCGTTGTTCGGTCACGCCCATTCGCTCTACCTGCTGGCGCACTTCGCGCTCGATCAGCGTCTCGTCGTCAATCCGGTGAAGGCCATCATTTCGACCTCCATGATGCTGCTCGACAACGAGCGTGCCGTCATCGAGCAGGCGTTCGGCTGCAAGGTGGGCAACCGCTATGGCTGCGAAGAGGTCGGGCTGATCGCTTCGGAATGCGAGCAGCACAACGGCCTGCACATCAATGCCGAGCACACATTCGTCGAGCTGCTGCGCCCCGATGGGCGTCCTGCTGCGCCGGGCGAGGAGGGCGACATCGTCGTTACCGATCTCGTGAACCGCGGCATGCCGCTCATTCGGTATCGCATCGAAGATGTCGGCATCGGATCGGACCGAGCCTGCCCGTGCGGGCGGCAGCTGCCGCTGATGGAAAAAGTGGTCGGGCGCGTCGCCGATTTTCTCATTCGCCGCGACGGCAGCCTGGTGCAAGGCGTCTCGCTGGTCGAGAAGACGCTCACCGCGGTCGACGGCGTTGAGCAGTTGCAGATCGTACAGGAGTCACTGGATACGATCGCGCTCAACCTGGTCGCAGGCCCCGGCTTCAGCGACGAGAGCCGTGCGCGCCTCGTTGCAGCCATGCACGAACAGTTCGGCAGCGATGTCACACTGCGCATCGAAGATCTGAGCCGCATCCCGCAGGAGTTGAACGGCAAATATCGATTCGCGATCTGCAAGGTCGCGCACGGGGCATCATGGGCGAGCCGCTAGTCAGCGTCGTCATTGCGACGTACAACATGGGCAAGTACGTCGCCGCTGCCATCGAGTCCGTATTGGCGCAGACGTATTCCAACGTGGAGCTGCTCGTCGTCGACGATGGTTCGTCAGACGACACACGCGAAGTCGTGCAGCGCTTTCTGAGCGATCCGCGCGTGCGTTATCTGGCTCAGAAGAACTCGGGCCAGACGGTCGCGAAGAACGTGGGCATCCGCGCATCCACCGGCAAGTACGTCGGCTTTTGCGATGCCGATGATCGATGGATGCCGCACAAGCTTGCGAGGCAAGTTCCCGTGCTGGAAGCGCGCGAAAGCGTCGGCGTGGTGTACTCGAAGGTGAGTTATATCGTGGAGCCGCCAGCGCCGCCTGTCGAAGAACCGAAGGTGCCGTGCCCGAGCGGCCGGGTTACCGAAGATCTCTATCTGATCAATTTCATTCCGTTCGGCACGGCGCTGGTACGGCGCGAGGCCCTGGAGCAGGCCGGATCGTTCAACGAAACGTACCGCATGGGCATCGACTGGGACCTCTGGCTGCGCATGTCGCTGAGATGGGAGTTCGTGTTCATCGACGAGCCGACCTACATCTACCGCATCTGGGCCGGCCAGATGTCCAACAACTGGCAGGGCCGCTACGAGCAGTGTTTCCGCATCATGCGCGACTTCGAGAACCGCCATCCCGGCGCTGTATCGCGAGATCGCGTGCGTGAGGCATGGGCGCACAGCTATGCGAGCCGCGCCCGCATCCGTTCGTTCCAGTCCCGTCAGCATCTGGCGGCATGTGGGGATGTGTTGCGATCGCTGTATCTGCAGCCGCGTAACGTCAACACGTGGCGTCTGGTCGGCCGGATCGCCGCAAATGCGGTTGGATTTCGGGCTCCGTAAGTCGAGGGGTAGGGCAGGGTTGCTCAAGAGGTTCGTTCGCAGGATGTTCGCGCCATACGCCTCGCGCATGACGCGGTGTGTGGCTCCGGTTCTCACCTATCACCGGTTCGGAACCGTGTTCCGCGCGCTGCCGACCGACATCTTCGAAGAACAATTGCTGTACCTGAAGCGTCATTATCACGTGACGACCCTGCAGGACATCGTTGCGCGCCTTGCCAGTGGCGAGCAGTTCGTGCCGAACTCCATAGCGCTGACTGTCGATGATGGGCACCGGGATTTTCTGGAGGCTGCTTATCCGCTGTTGGAGAAGCATCGTGTGCCGGTAACCCTTTTCATGGTCGTCGACGCAATGC
>JBDZVF010000302.1:0-8013 GCA_040255575.1 Pseudomonadota bacterium
TGCGACGCTGCTGGCCGCGCTCGAAGCATGGGTGGACGCGAGCGCGCTCTCGCGTCAGTGCCAGCGGGCCGATCCCCGCGCTATTAGAATGGCACCGATCGAACCACCACAGTCGCGTACGAGGCAGCATTCAGTGATGAAGACGTGGGCTTTCATGATGGTGTTGTTAGCGGCTGCGAGCGCGTGGGGTCAGCAGGTGGAGAAGACCACGCCACGCGTTCCGTTGCGCAATCTCAACGAGATGATCGAGATGGCCCGTGCTGACCTCGCGATGCGCCTCGGCGGCAAGCCGACTGAAGTCACCCTCGCAGGGTGGAAAGCCGTGCAGTTACCCGCGCGCGTCCTGCATTGTGAAGTGGCGGAAGGTGACGCAGGCGAACCGCTCGTGGCGGGTTACCGCATCGTGCTGGTCTACAAGGCGCGTGACTACACGTACCACTCCGATACCCAGAGCGTGACCGCCTGTCCGCGTATCGAAGCGAACTGAAAAAAAGCGGGGCGCCGCACTCGCGCGCGGCGCCCCGTTCTCATCGGGTCGCGAGGTGGCCTACTTCTTCTTCCTGGGTGGCACGTGCTTGTGGGGTGGCGCGTTCTTCCCGGCCGGCACGTTCTTCCCGGCTGGCGCGGCAATTTCCACCGACACGGACTGCCCCTTCAGCTGATTGTTCGGCAAGAGCCACAGCAGCTTCCCGGCCCCCTTGCCGCTCACCGACACTTCGGCCGACCCGAGCGGATCGAGCGAGAAGTCGTTGAGGTCCGGCGTCAGCTCCTTCGCAAAGTCGATCGTGCCCGTCTGCGTATCGGTGCTGTTGTCGTTGTTGCTGGTCACGTAGAGCGTGTACGCGAACTTGCCGGTCGGAACGAAGCCGGTGCCGGCGCCCGTGTTCTTGGTGAAGGGCAGCACCAGCACGCGATCGTTGAAGTCCCAGGCCTGCGCGATCCAGTCGAGGAAGTTTTCCCCGGACGCCACATCGATCTGCGCCGTCACGAACGTGCCCGGCTCGACGGTCGGATCCCCCGTGAGCAACTGGAGGTCCGCCGCCAGCAGCACGATGTCCACCTTGCCGTCGCCGTTGGTGTCGATGTCCATCTCGAACTGCAGGTCCGACAGGCTCTCGTACTTCTGGTCGAGCGAGATGCCGAACTCGGCAACCTCGAACGGATCGTAGATGCCCGGAGCCGCCGTGCGGAAGCCGACCTCGTCGAAGGTGTGGCCCGGCTTGTCCTCGCCCTTGCCGTAGCGCGCACCGCCGCTCTTCGCGAAGGTGAAGGCCTCGGCAATGCCCGCGACCGGCCCGATGTTGAAGAGCCGGTGGGACTTGCCACCGCGGCCCGGCAGCACGGTCATGGTGGACGCGGCGTCCACCACGGCGAGGTACCCGACGCGCAGCTCGTCCTTGCCGTCATCGAGCACGCACCAGCCGTCCACTTCCGTCTGGCTGATGGAGGCGTTGTCCGCTACGCCGGCTTTCCCGGTGGCGATCGGATTGAACAAGAGCCGCACCTGGAATTTCTGCGACCCGCCACGCGGCACGACCACCGTGTTCGGGCAGGAGACCGAGACTCCCGGATACGTCTGGTGCGGACGATGCTTCACGCGGAAGACACGCGTCCGGTTATCCATGTTGTACAGCGTGACGGTTTGCGTCTCGAGGTCCGGCAGGATCGGGTTCAGCCGACCGAACGAGATGCCGCCGGGGCTCGCATAGCTCGTGAGATCCGCCGCGTTGGAGACGCGGAGCGAGCCCACGCCCTGCCGCGCAAGCGCCGTGTCATACGAGGGATTCGCGTCCACCGTCGAGTTCTGCAGCAGCGCCTTGATGGCGTCCGGCTTGAGGCGCGGATGCAGCTGATGGAGCAGGGCGGCCGCGCCAGCAACGTGAGGCGATGCCATCGAGGTGCCCTGAAGATTCGCCGCACCGGTGCCCGAGCCGACCCCGGTGGACACGATGGACACGCCCGGCGCGGAGATATCCGGCTTGAACGTGGAGCCGCCGTGACCCGGGCCGCGCGAGCTGAAGGTGGCGATCTGATCGTCCTTGGTCGGATCGGGCGCCGCGTCCAGCGTGACGCTCACCGGGCTCGAGGCCGTTGTCGTCGCCGCCGCGGCGAGCAGCCGGCCATCCGTGTAGCTGATCATGACCGCCGGGATCGTCGCGGTATCGAGCGCCATGACGAGCGGGTCCACCCGATCGGGCGCGGCGCCGTCGTTGTAGACGATCATCGCGCGCGCGCCGGCGGCGGCCACGTTGGCGGCCTTGACGACGAAGTCACAGTTGCCGCGGATCACGAGCGCGATCTTGCCGCTCATCGCCGAGGCATTGGTCAGCGCCTGGCACGCATCATTGGTGAGCGTGCTCGGCGCGGTCGGTGGATTGGCGGCATTGACCACCGTCGCCGTGATCGGCCCGACCGATTCGACCGTGACGGGGCTCGAGCCCTCGAGGTTGTTCTTCACCCCCGCGAGGTTCGCGGGCGCGTTCACCGTGACTCTCGAGAAGATGCGGCCGGTGGGTGTGACCGCGGCCGTGGAGATGACCGACGGCGCGACGGCCGGGGAGCCGGTGACATACGGCGCCGAGCCCGCGTTGCCCGAGGAGGCGACCACGATGATGCCGAGTTTCGCCGCGTTCTCCGCCGAGATGGCGGACGGGTCGTTCGGGTCGCCGTAATCCGAGCCGAGGCTCATGTTGATCACGTCGACATGGTCGCGCATGTTGCCGTCGCGGTTCGGGTCGAGCGCCCATTCGATGGCATCGGAGACGAGGTTCGTGCTGCCGCCCTGGTCGCCGAAAACCTTGAGCGCGTAGAGCTTCGCTTCCGGCGCGACGCCCGGGCCGATCTTGCCCGGAACGCCAATGCCCGCGGCGGTGCCGGCCACGTGGCTGCCGTGGCCGTGAGCCGGGTCATCGGGATTGTTGCCGTCCAGCGGATCCGGGTCGGGCACAGGCTCGCTGCCGGCGATATCCGCATCGTAGGTCGCGCCCGCGAAATCGAAGCCGCCGATCACCTTGGCGGTCGGGAAGGTGCCGGGCTCGATGATGTTCGGATCGTTCGACGCGTAGGCGCCGGGCGTGCCCGGGCCACCGAAGTTGGCGTGCGTGTAGTCGATGCCCGAATCGATGATGGCGACGGTGACGCCTTTGCCCTTCGCCTTGTACTTCTGCCATACCTCGGGCGCACCGATCGCCGGCACGCTCGTGATGTTGTTCGCGCGGTAGCGCACCACGCGCCCCACGGAACGCACACCCGGCAGTTCACGGATGCTTTCGACTTCGCTCGAAGCCACGCGCACACGCAGACCGTTCGCGCCCACCTTCAGCGAAGAAAGGAGGGTCGCGCCGTGCGCTGCCAGCACACCCCGCATGCTCGCCTGCTCGGAGTTGATGGCGGCTACCTGAGCGGCCTGCGCCTGGTCGCTCGCCAGGTCGCCCGTGGTATCCACCGCCTGCGCGTTCAGCTCCGCGACGGAGGGGGTGCTCAGCCGGACGAATATTTCGACCTGTGCATTCGGGTTGCGAAAGGACTTGTTGAGTCGCTGAGCGGCCTGCGCCGGTGCAAGCAGGGTGATGCCCAGCGCCGCTCCGAGTGCCGCGGCCAACAGCCTTCGACCGAAGGCAGGCGCAAGGCACCCGCCGACTTTCCAGCGTGATTCGGACATTTGAATGGTCTCCCCGGTGGTTCTTCTTGCCGACCGCCCATCGTTTTTCCGCGTTGTCCCTGCGTCCCCTCAATGGGATGGAAAGGTATTTCGGAGGGTCGATGAATTGTCGGCGTGTGCCCGAACGCTACTCCCTGAATTATGGCAATTCAATCTCTAACACATGAGCGCTTTTCGGCTCGAAAGCCAGGCCATTGCTTTGAACATAATGAATTTCTATTAAATGGAAAATAGTCGCGGGCGGAAGATTCCCGCGGCCGCGCACGCCGGGGGCCAACTCAAAGCCGGCCGAGAAAGGCGCATGGCCAAGCTCAGGTTGCAAGAGCGCGAGCGGACGGTCAGTGCGTCATCGCGTAGACGATGTAGTTGATCGCGAACTTGTAGCCTTGCGCGGTCATCGGCTCGGGATATTCGGGCGTGTCCGCTTCCTCCCACGAGTCGCCGACATCCTGGTTGTAGTTCATGCCGACCATGAGACGCCCGTCGTCATCGTAGATGCCGCGCCATTGCGGCGGCGGCAGGTTGCGCAGATCCCAGCCGAGGTGTCGCAGGCCCGGGATCTGCGTCATCTCATCGATCGTGAACACCACGTGCAGCACGGAGTCGTCGAGCTGGATCGGGACGATCTGCCGGTCGGGGAACACGCGGGCCATGGTCTGCTCGAACGCCACGCGCTCGTTCTCGCCCCAGTAGTCGTCCGCCATCAAAAAGCCACCGCGCAGCAGGTATTCGCGCAGCCGCGCGCATTCTTCGTCGCTGAGATCCCAGTAACCCACCTGCGTCGCGTAGAGCCACGGCAGATCGAACAGCTCGTCATCGGTGAGCCGAACCGCAACCGGGTCCCCGACGTTCACGCGGGTGAGTCTCGGCACGGCCTGCAGCAGATGTTCCTCGGCGCGCGGCCAGTCCTGTTGCCACCATCCCCCAAAGAAGCTGCGGCGTCCGCCGTAGTCCTGGTAGATGAGGCGTGCGAAGTGGAACTCGCCCTTCTTGTCGGGCACCGCCATGGAGCTCTGCGCGGAACCGGGCGTGAGCAGCGCCCACGCGAGCGCGATCCCCAGCGTGAGGCAGAGCAGGGCGGGGCGGGCACGCGCGATCATTCGATGAAGCTAGCACACCGTGAGAGCCCCATCGATTGCACGTCGGCCGCTGTCCGTCCCCTGCGGAGGCCGATGGCCTTCAGCGCCGATGGCCTTCAGCGCTTGATCGCCCTCAGCGCCCGATGGCCCTCAGCACCCGATGGCCTTCAGCGCTTGATGGCCTCAGCGCGTCTCGTCCTGGTAGACCCGCGGCACGCGGGTGTTGATGCTGGTGAGCACTTCGTGCGGAATGGTATTGGCCCACGCGGCAAGATCCTCGATACGGATCTGTTCGCCGCCGCCTTCACCGAGCAGCACCGCTTCGTCGCCGTTGTAAGCGCTCGACTGGCCGATGTCGACCATCACCTGATCCATGCAGATGCGCCCGACTACGGGAAAGCGCTGCCCGTTCACGATGACCTCGGCACGGCCGCTCATCGTGCGCATGTAGCCATCGCCATAGCCCACGGGCAGAGTGATCACGCGCGTGGCTGAGGAGGGCGTCCACGTCGAGCCGTAGCTCACGGGATTGCCCGCCTTGACGACCTTGAAGAACACGACCTTCGTGACCCAGCGAATTGCCTGCTTCACGGGCAAAGTCAGCGGCAGCACGAGATCGGGGCTCGAGCCAAAGAACAGGATGCCCGGCCGCACGATATCGAAGTAGCTCTCAGGCAATTGCAGGATCGCCCCGGAGTTCGCGGCGTGCCGCAGCGGCATCGGCAGCGAGCGCTTCTCATAGAAGCGCAGCACTTCATGAAAGCGTTCGAGCTGCAGCCGCGAGTGCGTGAGATCGGGCGCGTCTGCGTTCGCGAAGTGAGTGAAGATGCCTTCCACTTCGACGTGCCGGGTTTGCAGCGACGCTTCGAGAAGTTTCTCGGCCGTGTACCAATGCGTGCCGATGCGCTCCATCCCCGTGTCGATCTTGAGATGCACGCGCGCCTTCACGCGCTTCGCCGCGGCCACTTCGTCGATGGCGCGCAGCTTGTCGACGGAGGAGGCGGTGAGGGTGAGGTTCTGTTCGAGGAACCGCGGAATCTGCGAGCCAACGATGCCGCCGAGCACGAGCACCGGCATACGTACACCGGCTTCGCGCAAGCGGAGGCCCTCTTCGAGATAGGCGACGGCGACGCCGAAGGGGTTCAGGTCTTCGAGCATCCTCGCGACCGCCACGAGCCCGTGGCCGTAGGCATTGGCCTTCAGCACGGGCATGACCCGCGCAGGCGTCACGTGATCGGCGATGATGCGGTAGTTCGCGCGCAGGCGCGCCAGATCGACTTCGAGACGCGTGGGCCGCAGCTCAGTCTCGGAGATGGTGGATTCGTGCACGGGCGCGAGCATGCCTTCCGCATGCGCGCGCGTCCAGCGTCACGCCGCGATCCGCGCGTATGACACGCGCGTCGCGTGATGCCGCCTCGGATGCCTGCGGCGAGCTGGGATGCCTGCGGCAGCCGGGTATGCCAGTGCCGACTACTTGCGCCGTCCCGCTGACTGATCGCGGATGGCCTTGAACTCGCTGCCCGTCTTCCATTCGGGCCAGCGCGTCGAGTCCGCGAGCGAGCGGCCGACGTTGTAGAGGAGGGTGACGTCCAGCGCTTCGCCGGTGAAGTCGAGCGTTTCGTTCCACTCGTCGCCAGGCTGGTGATACTTCTTCGCGTTGAACTCCTCGCGCAGCGCGACGCCTTTCGCCTTGCCGCCGTTCACGAGATCGTCACCGGGCCGGAACGACACGGCCGGCACGCCCACCTTCGAGAGCGGGAAATGATCGGAGCGGAAGAAGCTGCCGGCTTCCGGGCGCGGGTCGGGCGAGAGGGTGCGGCCCTGCTTCTTGCCCGCCGCCTCGATCTCATCGACGAGCGTGTTCGTTCCGCTGGTGCTGATGTCGCGCGTGGGGCCAAAGAGGCCGAGGTGATCCATGTTGATGGCGGCGACGGTCGTCTCGAGCGGGTAGAGCGGATGGGTCGCGTAGTACTCGGAGCCGAGCAACCCCTTCTCTTCGGCCGTCACCGCGAGGAAAACAACCGAGCGAGCAGTCTTCGGCGCAGAGCCGAAGACGCGCGCAAGCTCGAGCAGCGCGGCGATGCCGCTGGCGTTGTCGGCCGCGCCATTGAAGATGCGATCCCCGGTCTCATCGGGATTGCCGATGCCCAGGTGATCCCAGTGCGCGGTAAACATGACCACCTGGTCCGGGTGCCTGGTGCCCGGCCAGAGGCCGACGACGTTCTTCGAGACCACGGTTTCGCGCTTCACCTTGTAGTCCGCGGAGAACGTCACGCCTTTCAACGGCACGGCACGGAAGGTGTTCGACTGCGCCTGTTTCTTCAGCTGCTCGAAATCGAGACCGGCCTGCCGCAGGAGGCTCACGGCGAGATCGCGCTGGATCCAGGCTTCGACATCGACGTGGCTGCTGCGAGGATCGGTGCGCAGGATGTCGAAGATCGCGTTGACGTTCGAGTTCTCCACGGTCGCCCAGCCGTACGAGGCCGGTGCGGTCTCGTGCACGACGAACACACCCAACGCGCCGTGACGCGCGGCTTCTTCGTACTTGTAGGTCCAGCGGCCGTAGTAGGTCATGGCGCGGCCGCCGAAGAGGCCCGATCCGCTTTCGAAGTCCGGATCGTTGACGAGCACGATGGCGATCTTGCCCTTCATGTCGACGCCCTGGTAATCGTCCCAGTTGCGCTCCGGCGCGCTCACGCCGTATCCGAGGAAGACGAGCGGCGCATCCTTGATCTGCACGCGATCGATGTTCGTTGCCGCCGCCCGCACGGCGATGTCTTTGCCCTGCACGAGCGCGCGCTTCTGGCCGGCTGCCGTGATGCTGAGATCGACGGGGCCCTCGATGTTGAATTGGGCGAGCGGCACATCCTGAGTCCACGCCCGCTTGCCGTTCTTCAGGTCGCCGCCCGGCTGAAGACCCGTGGCCTTCAGTTGCTCCGTGAGGTAGGCAACCGTCTTCTCCTCAGCTGGCGTCGCGGGCGCACGCCCTTCGTAAGCATCCGACGCAAGAATTTTTACGTGCGCGGACAGCCTCGCGGGGTCAACCGTGGCATCGGCGTGAGCGACCGATGCGAGGAGGGCCAGCACGATCGCGGTGGCGAGCCACATCGCGCGATCCATTTGGGCGAATTGAGTTTTCATGGCGGCCGAGGATAGCGCCATCACCCAAAGCCAGCGAGGCTGCGCAATAATCCCGGCGCGCGGACGGTCGTTCCGCTTGGCATCGGCTCATCAGGGGGAGTCTCGAATGAATATGCGTGGAGTGATTTTCCT
>JBDZVF010000303.1:0-6722 GCA_040255575.1 Pseudomonadota bacterium
TGTAGGAAGCGTGCAGGTCTACAGTCGTCCATGAAGCGACATGCCGCTGCGGGTCGCTCGCGGTGTCCCGGTAGTGGTTCAGGAAGTTCACGTAGGTACCTACATCGAACCCCGAATACTCCCAGCGAGCGATTCCTCTCATCTTGAGGTCGATCGGATACGTCTCTGTGCTCACCCGGTCGACCAGAGGCTGATTGGCTGTCTTGGCTTCAGCGAAGCTGAATATGTAGGTTCCGTTTACTGAGAAGCTGAATCGCCCGAGTTGCGCTGAGGTCGTTTCGTAGCGCGCCACCATGTCCACACCGCGCGTTTCCATTATGGCGTCATTTCTGGTGCGCAAATCGGCGATCGCCACGATCGGTGTGGCGAGGCAGTCTCCTGCCGCGGATCCTGCGCGGGGTGCTCGACTGCACACCTCAGCACGCAATTCGCTCGATGGGCTGCGGGTAATCAATGGGCTGAATGCCGGGTTCGACAGCAGGTCAGTACTGAAAGTCGGGCGGCTGAGGCGATCAGTGAAATCGGTGGCGAAATAGGTGAGAGCGATCGCGACATCAGGATCGGGTTGGAGCTGCACTCCGGCGGTCCAACTGCGCGCTGTCTCTTCTCGGAGATCGCGATTTTTGCCCGCCCACAGCAGCACGTTCGCGAGTCGACCTGTCAGCGGATCGGGCAGTGACTGAATACCCCACGCGTTACCAGTCTCGTCCAGGTCGAGGAGGCCGGGCGGTCGAAACGAAGCCGAATACGAGCCCTGCAGCGTCACACCCCGGAGTGGAGTCCAGGACAAACCGAAGCGGGGAGTCAGCGCGCCGCCGAAGTCACTGTAGTGCTCATAGCGACCCGCGAGAGACATTGTGAGCGCCTCCATGGCACGCCGCCGATTGGATCGGCCCACAAGCGGCACGCGCAACTCAGCGAATGCCGCGTAAATGTCGCGATCGCGATCTACACGAGTGTGGGTTGGAACGAGAGTGGTGTCGGTCTCGAGTGTCGACTCGAACCATTGCCTCCGCGCATCGCCACCGAATGTCAGGTCGACGTTTCCGCCTGGCAGGGTGAACAGCGGTCCCTGGAAGGACAGGCTGGTCGAAGCGAGCTTCGAATCATAGTTCGCGTCGAGGAATCCACGGATGGATTCGAGCGTCGCCGGGTTCGTATTAGAGCCGTCGGCAAAGGGATTGAAAGCTGTGTGGGGGTCGGAGCTCGCCAGCGCCGCGTTCAAGGCGGCAGCGTTGACCACATTCCGGCCTGTCGTTCGAGTCCGCTCGGTTGCGTATCCCAGGGTTGCCGTCGCGTTCCAGGTGCCGAGCCTGCGCTCAGCACCGCCCGTGAAATCCGCGCTCCTGACACGGACATCGGTAATGACCGGTCCGAGATCATCATAGAAACTGTAGGACATCAAGAGCGGAACGCGTGTGACCAGGGGAACAGGTGCTGCGTAGAACGCGTTGGTTACCGGAACCACTATCGCGCCATTGACTCCAGTGCCCGCGCCGCGAACATCCCGCTGCCCGAGCAGCACGTCGCCAAAGAACTCGAGCTGATCCGTCGCCTGATACCGCCACGTGCCAAAGCCAGTCAGGCGGCGCTGCACCGGCAGGATATCCGCACCAAGATTCCTGTCCTGCAGGTTGGGAGGGCCTTGGGCGAAGTTGGCCGGGGTGAGCTCGGTTCCATCCTGCCCGCGCGGAATCGGCCAGATGGATTTGCCCAGCATGATGTTGCCCGGTGTCGACTGCGGCGTATCGAAATTCGAACCGCCATATTCCGTGAGATCGCTCTTGGCCATCTCGCGGCTCGCTGCGGCGAGATTGCCCCGCGAGTAGAAATCGAAAGCGAAAACACCGTGGCCGAACCGGTTGGCACCGCCGAAAATCTGCGAGACGTAACGCTCGCCCAGATGGCCGGAGCGGGTCGCATCGCCGAAATAGGCTTCGGTCTGCCGGCCCTTGAAGCGGTCGCGCATGACGAAATTGGCTACGCCGCCCACGGCGTCGGCGCCATAAAGTGTGGATGAGCTGTCCGGAAGGATTTCGATCTTCTCGATGGCAGCAAGGGGCAGATTCGACACATCGACAAACTGGCCTTCGCTGCCCGCACCGGGCAATCGCCTGCCGTTCATCAGTACGAGCGTGGACCCTGCGCCGAGGCCGCGCAGATTGACACCGGTGCCACGCCCCACGTTCGTGCGTGCTTCAGCGTCAATGAAAGTATCCTCGCTCGGCCCGCCCCCAAAGACCTGAGGAAGGGTGCGCACGATGTTTTGGGTCGTCACCAGGCCTGTCGCGTCGATGTCTGCGCGTGAAACAGAGCTGATCGGCGAGCCGATCTGGAAGAGCGAAGAACTCTGGCTGCCCCGCACGGTGACTTCATCGAGGGGTCTGGCAGCGACGCGCCGGTCGCCCGCATCGTCGGGACTCGAAGCCTCCGCCTTCTCCCTCAACACCTTCCTCGGCGACATCCGCGCTTGCGCGCGCGTCAGCGTCACCGTCCTTCGATTCACGAACTCATAGCGGATGTCGGTTCCCGCGATCATCAGGTTCAGCGCGTCGAAGGGCTTGTACTCCCCTCGCACGGCCGCGACGCTGACGCCTCTCATATCCTCGAAGTTGAAGAGCAGCTGCATGCCCGACTGCGTGCCGAAGTCGTTCAGGCGGAATGCGGCGATGCCCTGGGAGATGTCGAACAGGGCGGGCTCGTTCGGGTTGCCCGTGGCGCCCGCAGCGAGCGCACGCAACGAGCATAGCGCCAGAGCGAAAAACAACGTTGCTTTACAGCGCGTTCCTTGAGATTGCGCTTTCATTCTTCCGGATCCATGTGTGTCAGCCGACCCGTCCTGGCCGGGCAAGTCCTCGTGCTCTCGGCACGCGGCGCATGCTAGGGCACGCCGCTGTCGAGGGTGATCATGTCTCCACCGAACGACTTCGAGACGACGTGCGACTTGATGCCGAATGTGGCACCAAGGGCCCGCGCGAAGCCGTCTGGATCTGTTGCCTGATAGGTGCCTCCGATCCTCAGGTCCGCGATCTCGGCGTCTGTGATCTGGAGCTTCCGAACGTTGTAGCGATTGATCTCCTCGATCACCTCGCTCAATTTCTCGCCTTGGAACATCAGCCGGCCCGTCGTCCAGGAGAGCTTGCCGGTGAGGTCGTCCGTTGAGATGTGCGTGGCGGCGACACGGCCGTTTCTCACTGTGGCGACGCTGCCTGCGGCGTACGTCATCCTCGACGGCGGGTTGATGGCGATGCGGCCTTCGGCTACGACAACGTCCACACGCTCGTTCGTGCCGGTTTCGTGCAGACGAACGGAGAACTGGGTGCCCACGGCTCGCACCGTCGTGGTGCCCGCTTCCACATCGAAGGGCTTCTTTTTGTCCTTGGCCACATCGAAGAGTGCTTCGCCGCGGGTGAGATCAACGTGGCGATAGCGGGAGGAATAACGTACGCGTACTTCGGTATCGGTGTTCAATGCGATGCTGCTGCCGTCCTCCAGCTTGATCTGCTTGAACTCACCTACATGCGTCGAGTACGTGTGCGTGTTCCGCTGATCCATGGCATACCACGCACCGACACCGCCAAGAACGGTGATAGCAAGCACGGCAACCGACGCCGCGAGGCCGGAGGTCGCCAGCGAGCGGAAGCCACGTGAACTTCCCGGAACATCATGTGTAAACATGTCCGCCTCTTCGCTGTCCGCCATGTTCGGGCGCGCGCGATAGATGCGTGCTGCAGCCCAATTGCTGTCGGTGGCAACGGCGTTTTCGGTGGAGGCGACGACGCGCAGGTTTCGCGCCGGAGCCGTGCGAGCAACGCGTGCGTGGGGTCGTCGCGTGTTCTCGTTGGCATGTGGATCGACAGCGCTCGTGCGACCGGCGGGCACGACATCCTCCGCCGGCTCCGATTTCCATCGGGCAGGGTCGAGGAGATCGGCATCCACAACGCCGCTGAGAGGAGCGAGCTTCTTCAGCGCATCCGCTCGGCGCCAGGCAACCGACAAGCGCAGGAATGCCGCGCGATGGCGAGGGCTGGTGTTGAGCCAGGCGTCCAGTGCCGTCCATTCTTCCGGGGTGCCACGCAGATCGATGCGTGCCACCCACACCGCCGCCTGCTGTTCTATTTCGTGAGCTCGCCCTTCGAGATCATCATCCTGTATTCGTGTCATGCAGTTTCATGCGTCGTCGCAGCTTCGCGAACATTCCGTTGTCCTCCCGAGCAGTCTTGGGTGACTCGAATAGCACCTGCGCACATCGGCGCGCGGCTTTCGTCAGGTGTTGCTCGACGGTGTTCTCGGAAATCTGCAAGCGCTCCGCAATCTCCTTCTGGCTGAAGCCGTACACCTTGCGAAGCGTGAACACTTGTCTGCAGCGCGTGGGTAATTGCTCCACCGCGCTGGCCAGGAGCGCAAGCTCCTGATGAGCGTTCACGATTTCTTCTATTTGCGCTCCCTCGTCCAACACATCCAGCGCTTCCATGTCTGCCACCAGATCGATCGGCACGATCTGGCGATGTCGCAACCAATCGAGCGCGACGTTGCGTGCCACGGTGAGGCAGAACGCGCGCATCGAACGAACATTCGACTGTGAGGTGCTGCCGGCCACCAGAAGTCGAGCGTACGTTTCCTGCAGAAGCTCTTCGACATCGCTGACGTTCCGTGCGTATCGATATAGGCACGCACGCAGAACACTTTCGAACTCGAGAGCGTGGAGGAGAAAACGATCCTCTATTTTTGCCACGCGAGACCCCGTTTGACTTGGTCGGCTCCCCTCCGTGTCATTCGCCGCGACTTCGACGTCTTGTGTTGTCGCTAACGACTCCATCCCCTGGTGCGCGAGGGATATTACTCGCCTGTTACCTGTAACGGAATTGCTATGTGCATTCGTCTACCGAGACATAGAGATGCGTTCTCTAGTCTCTTTCGCGCTCCACGCGAGTTGCATTTTCACGATAGCCACGGTCGGCTCCTTGTCAGGGTCGAGAAGGTGACTGTGGTGAGCGCCCGCTACGGGTTCGCCTGTAGCGGGCGTTTACATTAATCAGGGTTAGCTCCCGAAGACCCGCTTCCTCGATCTCGTTGCACTGCGCGTCGGCTGCGCGAACGTTGGGTTATGCCGCCTGCGGTCGCTGGTCTTCCTGCCTCTTGCAGGTTTCCCTCTCCGGCATGAACCTTGCGCCGCTCAAGTTCGAAAGGGGCATCGTATGGTTCTGAAACGTATGGGTTTGGCACTGGCTGCGGTGGCGCTGACGGGCCTTGCAGCAGGCTGCGAGACAGTGCAGACCACGCAAGGTGGCGCGGTGGGAGTCAGCCGCAAGCAGCGCATGCTCGTGTCGGAGCAGGAGGTGGAGCAGGGCGCGATCGAGGCCTACAACCAGGAGAAGAGCAAGGCCCAGGCAGCGGGGAAGCTGAATACGGACAGTGCGCTCACCGCCCGCGTGCGCAACGTGGCGCAGCGGTTGATCCCCAGCACGGCGGTCTTTCGGCCCGATGCTGTGAACTGGAAGTGGGAGATCAACACGCTCACGACAGATGAACTCAACGCGTACTGCATGCCGGGCGGAAAGATCATGGTCTATAGCGGCCTCGTGGAAAAACTGAAACTCACCGATGCCGAGCTGGCCGCCGTCATCGGTCACGAGATGGCACACGCGCTGCGCGAGCACAGTCGCGAACGAATCTCGCGCATGACTGCTCAGCAGCTGATCATTGGTGGCGTCGCCGCCGCCGCCGGCGCGGGTGATGCCGTGGCAGGTCTCGCCAACCAGGTGGCCTCCGTGACATTTCAACTGCCGCACAGTCGCGAGCAGGAATCGGAAGCCGACGTCATTGGCCTCGAGTTGATGGCGCGCTCCGGCTACGACCCGAATGCCGCCGTGAGCGTGTGGAAAAAGATGATGTCCGCCGAACAAGGCGGCCAACCGGAGTTTCTCAGCACTCACCCTTCTCCGAAGACTCGCATTCAAGAACTGGAAGCAGAAATTCCCAAGGTGCTGCCGCTGTATCAGCAAGCCAAGAAATAGCGGCATAGGGATTGCTAGCGTTCCCCGCACACGAGTGCGCTGATGCCGCTGCGATTCCAGGGAACGGAACGCAGCGGTGGGCCGGGCCAACGCGCCGGCCGCGACGATCCGGCTATTTCTGGGCGGTCCGCCATCCACGCGGGCCCAAGCTCCCGCGCCACGTGACGTGAAAGCCCAGAAATAGCCCGAGCGCCGCGGCCGCGCGTCCTCGAAGGTCCGTGAAATTCAACGTTAATCAAGGCTTTGGCGTGCGCAAGGGCACGTCGCTGGGCGATAATTCGCCTCGTGAGCACCCCTCAGGAATCTCCTCGCGCGAGCGCACGTCCGGGCCTTGCCCGGGTGGTCATCGTCGGCTGCGGGTTCGGCGGGCTTTTCTGTGCGCGGGCGCTGAAGAAAGCGCCTGTCGATCTGACGGTCGTCGACCGTAACAACTACCACTTGTTCCAACCGCTGCTCTATCAGGTCGCCAGTGCGGCGCTGGCGCCCGCCGACATCGCCCAGCCCATCCGCACGATCCTGCGCGGACAGGAGAACGCGTTCGTAATGCTCGGGGAAGTGGAGCGTGTCGCGCTCGACCAGAAATGTATTTTCGTAAATGGCGTCCCCGTTCCGTACGACTATCTGGTGCTCGCGCCTGGCGCCGTCGACAACTACTTCGGCCATTCCGATTGGGAGAAGTACGCCCCCGGCATGAAGGAAGTGGAA
>JBDZVF010000303.1:6732-7973 GCA_040255575.1 Pseudomonadota bacterium
GCCACCCTCATCCGCTCACGGCTGCTGATGTCGTTCGAGGCGGCGGAGCTGGAGGAAGACCCCGCGGAACGCGCTGCACACCTGTCCTTCGTCATCGTCGGCGGCGGTCCGACTGGTGTGGAGCTCGCGGGAGCGATCAAGGAATTGGCGGTGGACGTGATCCCTCGCGACTTCCGCGTCGCCGATACCCGGCGCGCCCGGGTCATCTTGCTCGAAGCAGGGCCACGCCTGCTGCCCGCACTGGAGCCCTCCTCTTCGGAACGCGCTCTCAAGCAGCTGCAGGCTTTGGGAGTAGAGGTGTGGCTCAACAAGCGCGTCACGGACATTTTCGATGCCGGCGTGGCGGTGAACGGCGAGCGGTTGGCCAGTCACAACGTGATCTGGGCCGCGGGCGTGAAGCCTTCGCCGCTGGTGGCGACGCTGGGGGCGGAGCTTGGTCCGGGTGGCCGGGTGAAAGTGCAGCCGGACTGCTCCATTCCCGGTCATCCGAATGTTTTCGTGATCGGCGACGCCGCGTACCTCGTTGACTCCAGGACCGGCAAGCAGGTGCCGGGCGTCTCCCAGGGCGCGCTGCAGATGGGCCGGTACGTCGCGGCCATCATTCGTGAGGAGCAGGGCGGACGGGCCGGCGTTCGGCCCAGCGCGACCCGCGCGCGCGGCTTTCACTACCGGGACTGGGGCTCCATGGCCACGGTCGGGAAGTCCCGCGCGGTGGTGGAGATAGGGCCCTTCAGGTTCGGCGGGCTGCTGGCCTGGTTCGCCTGGCTGGCCCTGCATATCACCGTGCTCATCGGGTTTCGTAACCGCATTTCGGTGCTGGTCTCGTGGATCTATGGCTACGTTTTCTTCCGGCGGGGGTCCCGGTTGATCACGCGTTCCTATGACAAGAGTGGTCGGCCGCTGCCGGAAACGTTGAAATCGGCCGCTGCGAGCCCAACTCAGGCGCGCAATGCCTGAACGCGCGCACGCATCTCACATCCCACCGAGGCGATATTCCAGACGGCTGGGGGGCGGTGCCTCTGAGGCGGGCGCTGCCGCGGGTCTTGCCGGTGGGGCGGCTGGGGGTGCAGCGGGTAGCGCTGCTACCACTGCCGCGCTTGCTCAGGGACCGCCGTTCAGCGTTCGCAATTTCCTCTCGGTCTTCAAGTACAGCCGACGCGCACTCGAGCTGGTGTGGAGCACGAACAAGGCCCTCGCCATAGTCATCGGGCTGCTCACCGTCGCCGCGGGCGCTCTGCCGG
>JBDZVF010000304.1:0-7959 GCA_040255575.1 Pseudomonadota bacterium
AGGGGCGCCTGGGTGCGCGCGGCGGCCCGGCGTTCAGCATCGAAACGGCCTGCAGCAGCTTCATGTATGCGCTCTCGATGGCCGACAAGTTCGTGCGCGCCGGGGAGGCCAAGTGCGCGCTGGTCATCGGCGCCGAGACGCTCTCACGCATCGTGAACTGGAAAGACCGCTCCACCTGCGTGCTGTTCGCAGACGGCGCGGGAGCGGTGGTGTTGAAGCCTTCGGATGAGCCGGGTGTGCTATCGAGCCACCTGCATGCCGATGGCGCGTATGCGGAGATGCTCATGTGCAACTCCGGCATCTCGCGCGGCTTTCCCGAGGTGGAGCCGAAGATGGCGATCACCATGGATGGCCGGGAGGTGTTCAGGGTCGCGGTCACGAAGCTCGGGCTGGCGGTGGAAGAGGCGCTGGCGGCAAACGGGCTCGACAAGTCTTCGATCGACTGGCTGGTGCCGCATCAGGCGAACATCCGCATCATTCAGGCGACGGCGCGCAAGCTCGATGTGCCGATGGAGCGGGTGATCTGCACCGTCGCCACGCATGGGAACACGTCAGCTGCATCAGTGCCCCTCGCGCTCGACGTCGGCGTTCGCGACGGACGCATCAAGCGCGGTCAGCTCCTGCTGCTCGAAGCCTTCGGCGGCGGTTTCACGTGGGGCTCCTCGCTGATCCGGTTCTGATCGACCGAAGGGCCCTGATCTCATCATCGCCCGGGCGTAGCCAACGCGCCGCGGCAGGCGGCTGCGCGCCCCGGGCAAAAACCACGCTTTTTGCCGCCGGAAACTGTGCGCGGTCTCGAAAAAATCGTCAGGAGACGATTTTTTCCAATGAAGAAAAACGCCGCGCGGATGCGCGGCGTTTTTGAGTGGGCGCACGGCGCGCCCAACTACGATTACTTCGAGACCGAGCGACGGAACATCCGGTCGATCTTCTCGTTCGTAGCATCGCAGCAGCTCTGGCTGGCCTGGGCCGCAGCGAGAGCCTGGTTGGCGGTGCTCTGCGCGCCGCTGGCCGCCTGGCTGGCGGATTGGGCCGCGCTGTTGGCGGAGCTTGCAGCAGACTGAGCAGCCGAGAGGTCGCTCTGCAGCTTGCTCACCTGGCCCTTGAGAGTATCGATATCAGCCTGCAGGGGCTTGAGGTCCTGGCAACCCGCGAGTCCGGCCACCACGACTGCCGCAGCAGCCATCTTCACAACGATCGCGCACTTCATACACGTTCCCCTTCTGGGTTTGTTGATTCGGGAAGTTATCCCTGCCTGAAACGGTTGCGCTGGCGGAGCGCAAGCGACGTACCGCCATTCGCAGCGGCGCAACTGCATCAAATTTGCCACGCAAATGCAACTAGTTAGCTGCCGTTTTCTTGTCCCTTCATGCACGTATGTCGGTGCGTCGCGACAGTTGGTGGCGCGCTCGGAACACGTGTAAAGGCTGAAGGAAGTTTTCGCCGGGCGAGTGAAAGATTTTCGTACATGCGAGCACTCATCGATGCGCATTCCACGCGACTTTCGTCGCGACAACTCACCTACGCGGAAGACCGCATGCATTCGAATGCTCGAAGCGAAAACAACCTGAGTTGTAGCGCGGATGGGCGTGACTCGATCACTTGCTGGTGGCGAAGAGTAACGCCCCGCGTTTCCAATTGGTTGCACAACTCGCGCATGCCGAGGCATGTGGCGCTCATTTCTAACAGGGCACACGTGCCGCTCTCACAGCAGACCGGCTCCTCCAGCAGCCATGCGCGCGCCTCACGGGCGCGAGGGCGTGACGACCGAAGCGAACATTGATGTTTTCCAGGGAGATCGGCGGCGACTGCTCATCGGACCATCGGAAGACTTGCGCTCGCCTCCGATCTGTATATACTCACAGTTACTGTATAAACGAACAGGCCACCCATGTCAGACCTGACACCGCGCCAGACCCAGATCCTGCGTCTCATCCAGCGCTTCATCAGTGATACCGGCATGCCTCCCACGCGCGTGGAAATCGCGCGAGAGCTGGGGTTCAAGTCCGCCAATGCGGCCGAGGAGCATCTGCGCGCGCTGGCCCGTAAGGGCGTCATTGCGCTCGTGCCCGGCACCTCGCGTGGCATTCGACTCATGGACACCATGCGGGAGCAGATGGGCCTGCCGCTCATCGGCCGGGTGGCTGCCGGTCGCCCCATCATGTCCGAAGAGCATGTGGAAGCCCGATACCAGATCGATCCGTCGCTGTTCCAGCCGCAGCCGCATTACCTCCTGAAGGTCACCGGCATGAGCATGAAGAACGCCGGCATTCTGGATGGTGATCTCGTGGCCGTGCATCGCACGCCGGAAGTGCGCAGCCGCCAGATCGTCGTGGCGCGCCTCGAGAACGAAGTCACCGTGAAGCGCTATCGCCAGGAAGGCTCGGTGGTGTGGCTGCTTCCGGAAAACGAAGAGTTCGAACCGCTGAAAGTCGATCTCAAGGAACAGCAGCTTCTGATCGAAGGTGTTGTGGTGGGAGTCCTGCGCCGAGGCAAGACCGCGGGGATGATGTAATGCCATCCCTTCGCATCTGCCGGCGTATTTCCCTGTTTTGGGGAGGGCTGCTCACGGGGCGGGCGCGTAGCGCCTGGGTCCGTCGGCGCAGCCCGGTTCTTTTCGCCGATTCCCTGAGGTCATAGGGCGTTGCCGTTCGTGGATATATCTCATGCTCGCCCATGCACCGGAGAGTTCTGCTGAGGGCTTAGAGAGTCTGCTCCAGCATCCCGCCATCTGGCGGGGACGCAGCGCTGCACAGGTCAGCGTGGTGCCTTCGGGATTTCCGGCGCTCGATAGCGCCCTTCCCGGTGGCGGTTGGCCCAGGGCGGGGCTCGTCGAAATTCTGGTGTCGCATATCGGTGTGGGGGAGCTGAACGCGCTCTTGCCCGCGCTTGCCGCACTCACACGGCAGGATTCGGCTCGTTGGTGCGCCTGGGTGGCGCCGCCATTCGAGCCGTTCGCGCCGGCGCTTTCCGCGCATGGCGTGGTGCTGGAGCGGTTGTTCGTCGTGCGCACCGGGCAACCCTTGTGGGCGTTCGAGCAATCATTGATTTCAGGTGCCTGTGATGCCGTGCTGGCCTGGGCACCTCGTGCGCCTTCGAGAGACATTCGTCGCCTGCAGCTCGCCGCCGAGAAGGGACGGGCCCTTGGCGTGCTGTTCCGGCCTCTGGCGGTCGCGAAGGAGTCGTCGAACGCCGCGCTGAGAGTGATCGTGGAGCCCACGGAGCAGGGTTCTCGCGTCACGCTGTTGAAGAGCCGTGGCGGCCATCGCGGCGGTGTCGATCTCCTCTGGAGCCATTACCCCACGCAAGGACGCGTCGTGCCCTCGCATTCCAGCCAATCTGAGTCCCTCTCCGGGAGCTTGTGATGAGCTCTCGTCCCATGCGCACCGGCCTCGTCCGGCCGGGGGGGACCCGCCCCCGCGTTCCGCGTGCACCGACCGTCAGCCCCTTTCCGCTGGCGCCGCCGCCGTCCCAGCAGGCGCTCGTCTTCGAGCCTCGCGAGATGTGGGTCGGGTTGCATCTGCCGTGGCTCGAAATCGAGGCGCTCCAGCAAACCGCGCGGGAAGTGCCGCGCGCCATCGTCGAACTGCAGGGGCAAACGCAATACATCGTGGCGGCATGCGAACGAGCGCAGCGCCTCGGCGTGCGCCGGGGCATGGGGATGGCTGCGGCGCTCGCGCTCGTTCCCCATCTGGAAACCTGCGCGCGGGATGTCACGCGCGAGCGGCAGTTGCTGGAACGGCTGGCCACGCGCGCACACCGCTTCACGCCGCGCGTCAGCCTCGTGCCGCCGGATGGCCTCGTGCTCGAAGTGAAGGGCAGCCTCCATCTCTTCGGCGGCGCTGAGAAGCTGTGTCGCTCGATCGAGGTGGATTGCTTCGAGGCCGGCGTGAAGCCCATCGTGTCGCTTGCGCCCTCCGCGCTTGCGGCGCTGGCGAGCGCGCGCGCCGGCAAGTCGCTCCTCATCACGGATTCGGCGCGTCTCGTCGGCGAAATCTCCGCGCTGAAGCTCGCCACATTGCGCTGGCCGGCGGAAGTGCTCCAGCGTTTGCAGCAGGTCGGCGTCTACACCGTGGGGCAGGCGTTGCGGCTGCCGCGCGCCGGCTTCGCGCGTCGTTTCGGCAGGGAACAGCTCGCCGAGCTCGACCGGCTCACCGGGCGCGATGCAGATTTGCGCGATCAGTTTCGCCTGCGCGAGCGATTCCGTCGCAAGGAAGATCTGCTCCACGAGCTGGAACATCACGAAGCCATTCTGGCAGCGCTCAGCCCCTTGCTCGACGAGCTGGGTGAATTTCTCAGGGTGCGTCAGTGTGGCGTCACACAGATCGCCTGCGTTCTGAAGCATCGTCGAATGCCGCGCACCCGGTGCGTGCTGCGCTTTGCGGCGCCTGCCGCCAACGCGCAGCACTTCGCGAAGCTGTTCGAAGAAAAGCTGTCTGTCCTCAATCTCGCGGAAGCCGTACGCGGCATCGAGCTGCGCTCGGGCGACCTCGTGCCCTGTACGCCTGCCGACGGCTCGTTGTGGCAGGTCGGGGAGCATGGCGGTGAAATTGGCGGAGTCGCCTCGGAGCTCATCGAGCATCTGCGCGCGCGTCTCGGCCATGAATCGGTCTATGGAGTGCGCGTGCTCGAAAGCCATCGCCCCGAAACCTCGTGGGCCACGGCGGAGCTGGGTGCGCGCCAGAAGCCGGCCGAGCGGGTGGTTGAGGATCACGTCCCCGCGTTCGTGCATCGGCGGCCCGCATGGCTGTTGCGGGAGCCGCAGCCGTTGGCCCACCGGGATGGATTGCCGCAGCGTCACGGCCCGCTTCGATTCCTCGAGGGGCCGGATCGAATCGAGGCCGGCATCGTCGTGCAAGGCCGCGTCTCGCGGGACTACTACATCGTCCGCGATACCCAGGGCGTGCGCTTGTGGATCTTCCGGGATCTGAAGCCGCCGCGCGGCGCGCCCGTCTGGTTCCTGCAGGGGATCTTCGGATGAGGCTCTTCAAAGAGCGGGTCTTCGGTGAGGTGCTCGAGCCGAACCGGGGTGGGGAGTTGCGCTCAGGGTGGCGACACGAAAGTGGCGCACATGGACGGCACAACGACGAACCATCCCGGCCGCCAGGCCCGCTCACCAGCCGGAGACCCGCTCTGTGAAAAGCCTTCGCTGACGACCATGGCGCAGTCCATTCCCTACGCTGAGCTGCATTGTCTCAGCAACTTTACGTTTCTGCGTGGAGCCTCGCATCCACAGGAACTGGTCGGTCGTGCCATCGAACAGCAATACGAGGCGATCGCGATAACGGATGAGTGCTCCGTCGCGGGCGTGGTGCGCGCGCTCGTGGAGCTGAAGGAGCGGGCGGCCCAGGGGCAGCACATCCGGCTCATCGTGGGCGCGGAGTTCCGGCTCAAGTGTGGCTTGCGCTTCGTGGCGCTCGCGCCCGACCGGCCGGGGTACGGGAAACTCTGCCGGCTCATCACCCGAGGCCGGCGCAATGCGCCAAAGGGCAGTTATGCGCTCGATCGCATCGATGTGCAGGCGTTGTTGTCCGGGTGTCTCATTTTGTGGTTGCCCGGGGTCGAGCCGGACGCAAGCGAAGGCGCCTGGCTGCAACAGCTCTTCCCGGGCGATGTCTGGCTTGCCGTCGAGCTGCTGCGCGAAGGGCGAGATCGCCAGCGTCTCGCGGAGCTGCAGCGTGTGGGGCGTGAGCTCGCGATGCCACTCGTCGCCGCGGGAGACGTGCACATGCACGTGCGTGAGCGCGCCGAGCTGCAGGATGTGCTCACCGCCATCCGTCACAACGTGCCGCTCGCGGAAGCTGGCTGGCGGCTTTACCAGAACAGTGAACGGCATCTGCGTAGCAAGGCGGAGCTTGCCCGCCTCTATCCACCGGAGCTGCTGGCGGAGACGGTGGCGATCGCGAATCGCTGCACGTTCAGTCTCGAAGAGCTGAAATACGAATATCCGCGGGAGCTCGTGCCCCGCGGCGAAACGCCCACGAGCTATCTGCGTCAGCTGGTGGAAGAGGGGGCTCGCGCGCGCTGGCCCGAAGGCATGTCGGAGAAGACGCGCGCGACCATCGAGAACGAGCTCTCGATCATCCAGGATCTGAAATACGAGCCGTTCTTCCTCACCGTGCAGGACATCGTTCGCTACGCGCGCAGCCAGAACATTCTTTGCCAGGGGCGCGGCTCCGCCGCGAACTCGGTCGTGTGCTACTGCCTCGGCGTCACGGCCATCGACCCGGAGCGCAACGAGGCCTGCCTGCTGGTGGAGCGCTTCATCTCACGCGAGCGGGACGAGCCTCCCGACATCGATATCGACTTCGAGCACGAACGGCGCGAAGAAGTCATTCAATACGTGTACCGCAAGTACGGGCGGGAGCGTTCCGCGCTCGCCGCGACCGTCATCATGTACCGCCCGCGCAGCGCCGTGCGCGACGTCGGCAAGGCTTTTGGGCTCGATCCCCTGCAGCTCGCGCGGCTGGCGCGGACCATTCAATGGTGGGACGGCTCTAAGATCGACGAGCAGCGCGTGCGCGAAGCCGGCATCAGCCCCGAAAGCTCGGTGCTCGTGCACGTGATGAAGTTCGCGCACGAGCTCATGGGCTTTCCGCGCCATCTGTCGCAGCACGTCGGCGGCATCGTCATTTCCGCCGGCCGGCTCGATGAGCTCGTGCCCATCGAGAATGCCACCATGGAGGATCGCACGGTCGTCCAGTGGGACAAGGACGATCTCGACGAGCTCAGGCTCCTGAAGGTGGACCTGCTCGGTCTCGGCATGCTCACCGCGCTTCGCCGCGCCTTCAGGCTGATGAACGATTACTGGGAGGGCAGCGGCAAGTATCCGAAGCGCTACACGCTTGGCGAGTGCCCCGCCGAAGACCCGCACGTCTACGAGATGATCTCGAATGCGGACACGGTCGGGGTGTTCCAGATCGAATCGCGCGCGCAGATGTCGATGCTGCCGCGGCTGCGGCCGAAGTGTTACTACGATCTCGTGATCGAGGTGGCGATCGTGCGCCCCGGCCCGATCCAGGGCGACATGGTCCACCCGTACCTGCGCCGCCGGACGGGCGAGGAGCAAGTGAGCTATCCGAGCGAGGCAGTGCGCTCCGTGCTCGATCGCACGCTCGGCGTGCCCATCTTCCAGGAGCAGGTGATGAAGCTTGCGATGGTGGCCGCCGGCTTCACCGGCGACGAAGCCGACGCCCTGCGCCGTGCGATGGCCGCCTGGAAGCGCAAGGGCGGCCTCGAGAAGTTCCGCGACAAGCTCATCAACGGCATGCTCGAGCGCCACTACGAGCGCGAGTTCGCCGAGCGCATCTACAACCAGATGATGGGTTTCGGGGAATACGGCTTCCCCGAAAGTCATGCGGCCAGCTTTGCTCTTCTCGTGTACGACTCGGCATGGTTGAAGTGCTACGAGCCCGCGGCGTTCACCTGCGCATTGCTCAACAGCTTGCCGATGGGCTTTTATGCGCCCGCGCAGCTCGTGCGGGATGCGCGCGAGCACGGCGTCGAGGTGCGGCCGGTGCGAGTGGAGTCGAGCTGCGTGGACAGCACACTCGAGCGGCGCGAAGAGGACGGCGGGGGGCTCGCTGCCCCGGCACTCCGCCTGGGTTTGAAGCTCGTGAAGTCACTGTCGATGGCCGGCGCGCAGCGCATTGAAACGGCGCGCGCGAAGCGTCCCTTCGAAAGCGTTCAGGATCTGGCCGAGCGCGCCGCGCTGGATCGCGGCGATCTCGAAGCGCTCGCAGCGGCCGGCGCGCTCGAATCCCTGAGTGGTAACCGTCATCTCGCATTCTGGGAAGTGGCGGGCACCGAGCGCCCGCTGCCGCTTGCGCCCCGAGGCGTGCGCACGGCGAACGAAGAAGAGGGCAGGCCGCTCCTCACGACGCCTTCCGATTGGGAGACCGTGCTGGCGGACTATCACTCCATCGGCCTCACGCTTGGCGCGCATCCGTTGAAGCTCCT
>JBDZVF010000739.1:0-1588 GCA_040255575.1 Pseudomonadota bacterium
GGTTCGGCTGTGGAATTGTTCGCCGATCGAGATGTCCCGCTCGAGAACGGAGATCGCGAAGGTGAGCTGCTCCTTCTACAAGGTTGCCCCATCGGCGAGCCCGTCGCGCAGTACGGGCCGTTCGTCATGAACACCCAGCAGGAAATCCAGCAAGCCTTTGCGGATTACCGTCGCACTCAGTTCGGTCGCTGGCCCTGGAACACAAACGCGCCGGGCACCCGCGCACGCAGGGGCGCTTTGCAAAGCATGCGGACGGTCGTGTGGAGGAACCCGGGCGCATCTGACTTCCGCACTCACCGCTCACGGCGATACCGGAGTCCTCGCATACGCCCGTCAGGTCGCACGAAGCGAGCGGCGCGCTAGCGGCGGGCGAGGCGTTGCGAAAGCGCGGTCCTGGAGATGACCTCGCCCGCCCGGAGCATGAGGTGCTGAAGACCAAGCCGTACACCGATGCGCTTGCAGAGGTTCGGCCCTCGAAGAGGCCCTGGTGCACGCCAAGGCCAAACGTGATCTCGCCGCGGGCCCCGCGATGAAGATCACGAAGTGCATCGTCAACGCAGTGAACGGTGACCCGGAGGAGTGCGTCACGCGGCCCCGCTCCGAGCGAGTCCGGCATCACCCGCATGTGACATACTCGGCTCATGGACGCGACGGCCGGAACAGGGACTCACGCAACTTCATCGGATTTCGCCACGCTCGAAGCCAATCTGCGCCACCGCCTGACGCGCCTGTTCTCGCCCGCCGAGCGCCGGGAAATCATCTTTACCCTCAGCGTCGGCGACGACGCCATGCACGTGATGCACTTCCATCCGGCGCAGCCGATGGCAACGCCCGGGACACTCTCGTGGCCGCTCGGATGCAACACGAAGCTGCTCACCTCCGCGCTCACACTCGAAGCCGTTCGTGCGGGCGCGTTCCGGCTCGATGAGCCCGTGCTGCGATGCTTGCGACTGCCGCGCCGCGCGCAAGCGCGGCAACTCGAAGGCATTACGCCACGGCATCTTCTGGAACACGCGCACGGGCTCGATGACTCGGCGCTGGGCGGGCGACCTTTACGCAACCACGGGTTTCTCGACGTGCAGGCGGTCCTCGCGCGGCTGGGCGCGCAACGTCCCCTCGCGCGCCCGGGGGAGATCGTAAACTACGGAAACTCAGGTCCGTGGCTGATCAGCGCAGTTCTGGAGCAACACTACGGGGAACCGTATTCACAGCTGCTCCACGAGCGCGTGAACACGCGCTTCGGGCTGTACTCGACCCTTCGCAATCGAGACTGGCTTCAACCTTCGGCGATCTGTCCTTCGATGGGCAGACAGCTGCGCGTGACAACCGCTGGCATGGTGCGATTCCTTCGCTCGCAGCCGCTGCGGGACGTTACGAGCGTCACACCCTATCCGGGCTGGGGTCTGTTCGAGCAAGGCATCGCATTCGGCTGGAAATCTCTGGGCAGCGGGTGGTTCGGTCACAACTCGATCTGGCCCGTTTCCTCGATGGTTCGCGTGCTTCCCGAAAAGGACGTCGCCATCGTCCTCATGTCGCGCAAACATCGCGCAGGTGCCCTGGCGCCCCGGCTCTTCGCGCGACTGCTGCC